>NZ_JBLKDA010000024.1:0-81710 GCF_047530215.1 Enterobacter sp. 01-M-03-SI-ECC | reverse complement strand
CCTGGCGGCTTTAGCGCGGTGGTCCCACCTGACCCCATGCCGAACTCAGAAGTGAAACGCCGTAGCGCCGATGGTAGTGTGGGGTCTCCCCATGTGAGAGTAGGGAACTGCCAGGCATCAAATTAAGTAGTAAGCCGGTGCATAAATCCGGTGGTTACAAGCAGTCTTCGGTGGAGCGGTAGTTCAGTCGGTTAGAATACCTGCCTGTCACGCAGGGGGTCGCGGGTTCGAGTCCCGTCCGTTCCGCCACTTATTAAGACATTAAGCCTGCCTAACTGGCAGGCTTAATGGCAAAAAACTTTAGGGGCGTAGCTCAGTTGGTAGAGCACCGGTCTCCAAAACCGGGTGTCGCGAGTTCGAGTCTCTCCGCCCCTGCCATATATAATCCTTTGCTTCGGCAAAGGATTTTTTTTGCCTGAAATACGGCAGAAAACGTTCTTCTTAATTTCAGCCAGCATCCCTGCTGGCCGTTATATCAATCCATTACATTGATTTTTAGAAGATCTTTTATCTGCGATTGCTTATCGCTGTTTTGCAGCCAAATCGCATACAGCGGCCTGGTGAGCGTGGTGGAATCCATCACGGTGTGCAGCCCCGCTTTAGTGTCTGCCCAGCGAACAGGTAGCCAGGTACAACCTTTCAGCAAGGGTAGCTGCTGGCAGGCGATCTCTGCAGAGCTGGTCGTTAACTGCGGAACATCATCTGGCGCAATCAATCCCGTCTCGTGCTGCTGGAAATCCGGCCCCCATTCCAGCCGTAAATAGGTCAGGTCTGCCTTCATCATCGAAGGTTCAGAGGCATAAAGCGCCAGGCCAAACTGACCCACAATCTGGCTGCTAAATTCGTCCATCTTGGGGGCTTCAGTTGTGATCAGCAGATCAAGCTGGCGCTCATGAAGTTGCTTAACCAGCGACTGCCGCTGTGCAATTCTCGCTTCGAATTGCAGGTGCCCATGGGAACGATACAGCCGGGTAAGCCACTGACTTAGCATGCATTCCCACAGAGAAGCGCTGGCACCTATCGAGAACTCATTGTGCCTCGAGGTATGTGCTACCTCTTTACGTGCTGCCTGCCAGGTATTCATGAGCGTTTCTGCGTAAGGCAGCAGTTTCTCACCCGCCGGCGTTAAGCGAATATTGTTGCGATGGCGGGTAAAAAGATTCACACCCAGTTGATTTTCCAGCTGTCGAATACGAAAACTGACCGCTGACTGCGTCAGGTAAAGGGCTTCGGCTGCTCGCCCAAAGTGGCGCGTTCTGCTCACTTCAAGGAAAGTTTTAAGCAATTCCGTATCCACATCTTTCTCCGCAAAATTATTTGTCGTTATGATTTAAATGTTTTGTTTTACACTCTGTCAAGCGTAACTAATACTCCGCGCCATAAATAGCTCGGCCAAAGAATTAGGAGCGTGTAGGATGGCGGAAAGCTTTACGACGACTAATCGTTTTTTCGACAATAAACATTATCCGCGCGGGTTCTCTCGTCACGGCGATTTCACCATCAAAGAAGCTCAACTGCTTGAGCGCCATGGTTATGCCTTTAACGAGCTGGATCTGGGTAAGCGTGAACCTGCTACCGAAGACGAAAAACAGTTTGTTTCTGTTTGCCGTGGTGAGCGTGAGCCGGAGTCTGAAGCGGAACGTGTATGGATCAAGTACATGGCACGCATTAAGCGTCCAAAGCGCTTCCATACCCTGTCTGGCGGCAAGCCGCAGATGGAAGGTGCAGAAGACTACACCGAGTCTGATGACTAAAATGAAGAGAAGGGGCTACGGCCCCTTTTTTATGCCAGTAGTTTCTGCAAATGCAGCAGCAAACGATCGATGGCGCGGTAGCTCAGCGCCTCCTGCAGGTGTTTCCTCTCAATGTCAGTACATCCCTCCACGTCAGCAATGGTTCTGGCCACTTTTAGCAAACGCTGCCACGCACGTATAGACAGCCCAAAGCGCGTTAGCGTCTCCTCAAGCCATACTGCATCCTCACTGTTAAGTGAACAAAACTGCCGGATCCCAGTATTATCCAGCCGCGCATTCAGCTTGTCCTGACGAGCGTATTGCCGCATCTGGGCAGCCATCACCCGCTCGCGTACCACTGCTGAGCTCTCCCCCGTTATGCCCGTTTGCCTGAGCAGGCCCGGCGGAGGAAGCGGGATTTCGAGGGATAAATCGAAGCGATCGAGGAACGGTCCGGAAAGCTTTCCCAGATAGCGCAACGTTTGTTCTGGCGTACAGCGGTTATGGTTGCCCTGGTAATGCCCCGTCGGGCTGGGATTCATCGCCGCGACCAGCTGAAACTGCGCGGGATAGCTTATTTTGGCGCGCGTGCGTGAGATATGTATCTCGCCGGATTCAATGGGCTCCCTCAGTGCATCCAGCACGCGGCGCTCAAACTCTGGCAGCTCATCGAGAAACAGAATGCCATGGTGTGCCAGTGAGATCTCTCCCGGCCCGGGGATAGACCCGCCGCCGACCATCGCCGTCAGTGAAGCGCTGTGATGTGGGGAACGAAAAGGGCGACGTCGCCACTGTTTTTGCAACGACGTAGAACCGATCAGGCTGTATATGGCGGCGCTTTCCAGCGCTTCACGATTATTGAGCGGTGGAAGCAACCCGCTCAACCTGCTTGCCAGCATGGTTTTACCCGTACCCGGCGGACCAATCAGCAGAAGATTGTGTCCACCTGCAGCCGTAATCTCCAGCGCCCTTTTCCCTTGCTCCTGCCCCATAATCTCGCGGAGATCCTCCGGAGCATCCGCGATAACATCATCACATTCTTCCGGCTCGGACAGTTCATGTCGCCCCTCCAGCCAGGCACACACTTCCTGTAAATGCCCCGCGACGAGACACCCTTTCTCGGCAATAAGACTCACTTCTGATGCGTTTTCATTGGCCACAATGATTTGCCGCCCTGCTCGTATGGCCTCCAGCGCGCCCGAGATCGCACCGGGAACGCCTCTTAACGCGCCTGTAAGCGCGAGTTCGCCAACGAACTCATACGAGCCTAGCCGTGTCGTATTAAGCTGCTCAGAAGCCGCGAGAAGGGCAATTGCGATAGGTAAATCGTATCGTCCCCCCTCTTTAGGAAGATCGGCGGGGGCAAGGTTGATAGTGATCTTCTTCGCGGGGAAGGTATAACCGCTATTTATTATTGCGCTGCGAACGCGATCTCTGGCCTCTTTTACCGTCGTTTCAGGCAACCCGACGAGCGTGAGTCCAGGCAGGCCATTACTTAAGTGAACCTCGACGGAAATCAGCGGTGCCTTCACCCCGAGCGCCGCACGCGTATAAACAACTGACAGTGACATTTGCACTACCTCCTGGTGTGACTATGCCAGCGCCTTTTTTGCCTGTTTAGCGTCATTTAGCGGATTTAGGCTGCCTGTTCAGAGATTTTAAGCGTGCACTGCAACCCTTGCATAACCGTGGAAGCCTCCTCGCATACTGTAAAAAGTGCCGTTTTGTCGGTTAGAACTGCAGCAAAAAAATGAAAAAAATTCATTATCTATTTTCCGTATATAAAACAACGGTTTTAAGAAAAATGATTTGCGGGCTAATCAAATCCGTCATAAATAAATCTTGTGTTTAATTTAAAAACTGTGATACCTCTTTAGGTATTCCTTCGAACAAGATGCAAAAAGAACTGAAAATGACAGCCCTTCTACGAGTGATTAGCCTGGTCGTGATTAGCGTGGTGGTGATTATTATCCCACCGTGCGGGGCTGCACTTGGACGAGGAAAGGCTTAGCAATCAAGCCTTAACGAACTAAGACCCCCGCACCGAAAGGTCCGGGGGTTTTTTTATGACTAAAAAACGTAAATGAGGAGCAGAGAATGACGACTAGCACAAAATTCTGTTTCTCCCGATTTATGACGGGGAACTAACTATGAATGGGGCACAGTGGGTAGTACATGCGTTGCGCGCGCAGGGAGTCGAAACCGTATTCGGTTATCCGGGTGGCGCAATTATGCCGATTTACGATGCACTGTATGACGGCGGCGTGGAACATCTCTTGTGCCGACACGAGCAGGGTGCAGCGATGGCGGCCATTGGCTATGCCCGAGCGACCGGTAAAACCGGCGTGTGTATGGCGACGTCAGGCCCGGGCGCAACCAACCTGATCACCGGCCTGGCTGATGCGCTGCTGGACTCTGTTCCGGTTGTCGCCATCACCGGGCAGGTGGCATCTCCCTTCATCGGTACCGACGCCTTCCAGGAAGTGGACGTCCTCGGTTTATCGCTGGCCTGCACCAAACACAGCTTCCTCGTCCAGTCTCTGGAAGAGCTGCCGCGTGTGATGGCAGAAGCGTTCGACGTGGCAAGCTCCGGTCGTCCGGGGCCGGTTCTGGTCGATATCCCGAAAGATATCCAGGTGGCATTTGGCGATCTGGAACCGTACTTCTCTACCGTTGAAAACAACAATGCGTTCCCGCACGCAGAGGTTGAAGAGGCCCGTCAGATGCTGGCGCAGGCGAAACAGCCGATGCTGTACGTCGGCGGTGGCGTAGGCATGGCGCAGGCCGTTCCCGCCCTGCGCGAATTTATCGCAACTACCCAGATGCCAGCGACCTGCACGCTGAAAGGTCTCGGCGCTGTCGAGGCGGATTATCCCTACTATCTGGGCATGCTGGGGATGCACGGCACCAAAGCGGCAAACCTGGCGGTGCAGGCATGCGATCTGCTCATCGCCGTCGGCGCCCGTTTTGACGACCGCGTCACCGGCAAGCTGAATACCTTTGCGCCGAACGCTAAAGTTATTCATATGGATATCGACCCGGCGGAGATGAACAAGCTGCGTCAGGCGCACGTTGCGCTGCAGGGCGATCTCAACGCGCTGTTACCGGCATTGCAGCAGCCGCTGGACATCAGCGCATGGCGTCAGCACACCGCAGAGATGCGCACCGAGCACGCCTGGCGCTACGATCATCCTGGGGATGCTATCTACGCGCCGCTGCTGTTGAAGCAGCTGTCCGACCGTAAACCGGCAGATAGCGTCGTCACTACCGACGTCGGTCAGCACCAGATGTGGTCCGCGCAGCACATGACCTACACCCGCCCGGAAAACTTCATCACATCCAGCGGGTTAGGGACGATGGGCTTTGGTCTGCCGGCAGCCGTTGGCGCGCAGGTTGCCCGACCGAACGATACCGTTATCTGTATCTCCGGTGACGGCTCCTTCATGATGAATGTCCAGGAGCTCGGCACCGTTAAGCGCAAGCAGTTGCCGCTGAAAATCGTCTTGCTCGACAACCAGCGCTTAGGGATGGTCCGCCAGTGGCAACAGCTGTTCTTCCAGGAGCGTTACAGCGAAACAACGCTCACCGATAACCCCGATTTCCTCACCCTGGCCAGCGCCTTTGGCATTCCTGGCCAGCACATCACCCGTAAAGATCAGGTTGAAGCGGCGCTCGACACCATGCTGAACAGCGATGGGCCTTACCTGCTTCATGTCTCAATCGATGAACTCGAGAACGTCTGGCCGCTGGTGCCGCCAGGTGCCAGTAACTCACAAATGATGGAGAAATTATCATGATGCAGCATCAGGTCGCCGTACAGGCTCGCTTCAACCCGGAAACCTTAGAACGCGTTTTGCGCGTGGTGCGTCATCGTGGTTTTCAGATTTGCTCTATGAATATGGAGACGGCCACCGACGCGCAGAACATCAGTATCGAATTAACCGTTGCCAGCCCGCGGCCGGTCGACTTACTGTTTAGTCAGTTATCAAAGCTGGTAGACGTTGCCCATGTTGCCATCTGCCAGAGCACAACCACATCACAACAAATCCGCGCTTAAGCGTGACAGGACGAAAAAATGACGACAAAAAAAGCTGATTACATTTGGTTCAACGGTGAGATGGTTCGCTGGGAGGACGCGAAGGTCCACGTGATGTCCCACGCGCTGCACTACGGTACCTCCGTCTTTGAAGGCATCCGCTGCTACGATTCTCACAAAGGGCCAGTGGTGTTCCGCCATCGCGAACACATGCAGCGTCTGCATGACTCAGCCAAAATTTATCGTTTCCCGGTTTCCCAAAGCGTCGACGAGCTGATGGAAGCCTGTCGCGACGTGATTCGCAAGAACAACCTGACCAGCGCCTACATCCGTCCGCTGGTGTTCGTAGGTGATGTCGGTATGGGCGTGAACCCGCCAGCCGGTTACAACACCGATGTGATCATTGCCGCGTTCCCGTGGGGGGCTTATCTCGGGGCTGAAGCCCTGGAGCAGGGGATCGACGCCATGGTCTCTTCCTGGAACCGCGTGGCGCCAAACACCATCCCGACCGCGGCGAAAGCGGGCGGTAACTATCTTTCTTCCCTGCTGGTCGGGAGCGAAGCGCGCCGTCACGGCTACCAGGAAGGTATTGCCCTGGACGTGAATGGCTACATCTCCGAAGGTGCGGGCGAAAACCTGTTTGAAGTGAAAGACGGCATCCTGTTCACGCCGCCGTTCACCTCGTCCGCGCTGCCGGGCATTACCCGTGACGCCATCATCAAGCTGGCGAGAGATCTCGGTATCGAAGTCCGCGAGCAGGTGCTGTCCCGCGAATCCCTGTATCTGGCCGATGAAGTCTTCATGTCCGGCACCGCGGCTGAAATTACGCCGGTGCGCAGCGTAGACGGTATCCAGGTGGGCGAAGGCCGCTGTGGCCCGGTCACCAAACGCATTCAGCAAGCGTTCTTTGGCCTCTTCACCGGCGAAACAGAAGATAAATACGGCTGGTTGGATCAGGTTAATCACTAAATATAAATTTGGGACGGCACGCACCGTCCCATGAAACAGTCAGACGGGAGTCAATAAAGCATGCCTAAGTATCGTTCAGCCACTACTACCCACGGCCGTAACATGGCGGGTGCCCGCGCATTGTGGCGCGCCACCGGGATGACCGACGCCGATTTCGGCAAACCGATTATCGCCGTGGTGAACTCCTTTACCCAGTTCGTACCGGGCCACGTACACCTGCGCGATCTCGGCAAACTGGTTGCCGAGCAAATCGAAGCCTCCGGCGGCGTGGCGAAAGAGTTCAACACTATTGCGGTGGATGACGGTATCGCGATGGGGCACGGGGGCATGCTCTATTCACTGCCGTCGCGCGAGCTGATCGCCGACTCGGTGGAGTACATGGTCAACGCCCACTGCGCCGATGCGATGGTCTGTATCTCCAACTGCGACAAAATTACCCCGGGGATGCTGATGGCCTCCCTGCGCCTGAATATTCCGGTGATCTTCGTCTCCGGTGGGCCGATGGAAGCGGGGAAAACCAAGCTCTCCGACAAAATCATCAAGCTCGACCTGGTCGATGCGATGATCCAGGGCGCGGACCCGAAAGTCTCTGACGAGCAGAGCGACCAGGTGGAACGCTCCGCGTGTCCGACCTGCGGCTCCTGTTCCGGCATGTTCACGGCGAACTCCATGAACTGCCTGACCGAAGCGCTGGGCCTGTCGCAGCCGGGCAACGGTTCCCTGCTGGCGACCCACGCCGACCGCAAGCAGCTGTTCCTCAACGCCGGTAAGCGCATCGTTGAGCTCACCAAGCGCTACTACGAGCAGGACGACGCCAGCGCGCTGCCGCGCAGCATCGCCAGTAAGGCCGCGTTCGAAAACGCCATGACCCTGGACATCGCCATGGGCGGCTCCACTAACACCGTTCTGCACCTGCTGGCCGCCGCGCAGGAAGCCGAAATCGACTTCACCATGAGCGATATCGACAGGCTGTCCCGCAAGGTCCCGCAGCTGTGTAAGGTCGCGCCAAGCACCCAGAAATACCACATGGAAGACGTGCACCGTGCCGGTGGCGTCATCGGTATTCTGGGGGAGCTGGATCGCGCCGGGCTGCTGAACCGTGACGTGAAAAACGTGCTCGGTCTGACGCTGCCGGAGTCGCTGGACCAGTACGACGTCATGCTGACCAAAGACGACGCGGTGAAAAAAATGTTCCGCGCGGGTCCTGCCGGGATCCGTACCACCCAGGCGTTCTCGCAGGACTGTCGCTGGGACACGCTGGACGATGACCGCGCCGAGGGCTGCATCCGCTCGCTGGAACATGCCTACAGCAAAGACGGCGGTCTGGCCGTGCTGTACGGTAACTTCGCGGAAAACGGCTGCATCGTGAAAACCGCAGGCGTGGACGACAGCATTCTGAAATTCACCGGCCCGGCGAAAGTGTACGAAAGCCAGGACGAAGCGGTAGAGGCGATTCTCGGTGGCAAAGTGGTGGAAGGCGACGTGGTTGTCATTCGCTATGAAGGTCCAAAAGGCGGCCCGGGCATGCAGGAGATGCTCTACCCAACCACCTTCCTGAAGTCTATGGGGCTCGGCAAAGCCTGTGCGCTGATCACCGACGGCCGTTTCTCCGGCGGTACGTCAGGTCTCTCCATCGGTCACGTTTCGCCGGAAGCGGCAAGCGGCGGCAACATCGCCATCATTGAAGACGGTGACCTGATTGAAATCGATATCCCGAACCGCGGCATTCAGCTCAAGCTGAGCGACCAGGAAATTGCGGCCCGTCGCGAGGCGCAGGAAGCGCGCGGCGACAAAGCCTGGACGCCGAAAGACCGCCAGCGTGAAGTCTCCTTCGCCCTGCGTGCCTACGCGAGCCTTGCCACCAGTGCAGATAAAGGCGCGGTGCGCGATAAATCGAAACTTGGGGGCTAATGATGGCCGAGTCACAACCCTTATCCGCCGCCCCCGAGGGGGCGGAATATCTGAGAGCGGTGCTGCGCGCGCCGGTCTATGAAGCGGCGCAGGTCACGCCGCTGCAGAAAATGGAAAAGCTCTCGTCGCGTCTCGACAACGTGATTCTCGTGAAGCGCGAAGACCGCCAGCCGGTGCACAGCTTTAAGCTGCGCGGCGCCTACGCGATGATGGCCGGGCTGACCGAGGAACAAAAAGCGCGCGGCGTCATTACCGCGTCGGCGGGTAACCACGCCCAGGGCGTGGCGTTCTCCTCGGCCCGTCTGGGGCTGAAAGCGCTGATCGTGATGCCGGTTGCTACCGCAGACATCAAAGTCGACGCGGTGCGCGGTTTCGGCGGTGAAGTGCTGCTCCACGGGGCTAACTTTGACGAAGCCAAAGCCAAAGCGATCGAGCTGGCGCAGCAGCAGGGCTTCACCTGGGTGCCGCCGTTCGATCACCCGATGGTGATTGCCGGTCAGGGCACGCTGGCGCTGGAACTGCTGCAGCAGGATGCCCATCTCGACCGCGTCTTCGTCCCGGTGGGCGGCGGCGGGCTGGCGGCGGGCGTGGCGGTGCTGATCAAACAGCTGATGCCGCAGATCAAAGTCATCGCGGTGGAAGCGGAAGACTCTGCCTGCCTGAAAGCGGCGCTGGAAGCCGGACATCCGGTGGATCTGCCCCGCGTTGGGCTGTTTGCCGAAGGCGTGGCGGTAAAACGCATCGGGGATGAAACCTTCCGTCTCTGCCAGGAATATCTCGACGATATCGTCACGGTGGATAGCGACGCTATCTGCGCGGCGATGAAAGATCTGTTCGAAGACGTGCGTGCGGTGGCGGAACCGTCCGGCGCGCTGGCGCTGGCGGGGATGAAAAAATACGTCGCGCAGCACAATATTCGCGGCGAGCGTCTGGCGCACGTGCTGTCTGGCGCCAACGTGAACTTCCACGGCCTGCGCTACGTGTCCGAGCGCTGCGAGCTTGGGGAACAGCGTGAGGCGCTGCTGGCGGTGACGATTCCGGAAGAGAAGGGCAGCTTCCTGAAGTTCTGCCAGCTGCTGGGCGGCCGTTCGGTGACGGAGTTTAACTACCGTTTTGCCGATGCCAAAGACGCCTGCATTTTTGTCGGCGTGCGCCTGAGCCGCGGCGTAGAGGAGCGTAAAGAGATCCTGAACCTCCTGCACGAAGGCGGCTACAGCGTGGTCGATCTCTCTGACGATGAGATGGCGAAACTGCACGTGCGCTATATGGTCGGCGGACGTCCCTCGAAGCCGCTCAGGGAACGTCTGTTCAGCTTTGAGTTTCCGGAATCGCCGGGCGCGCTGCTCAAGTTCCTGCACACGCTGGGCACGCACTGGAACATCTCCCTGTTCCACTACCGCAGCCACGGCACCGACTACGGCCGCGTGCTGGCGGCGTTCGAGCTGGGCGAGCACGAGCCGGATTTCGAAACGCGGCTGAACGAGCTTGGCTATGAGTGTCACGACGAAACCCACAATCCGGCGTTTCGTTTTTTCCTCGCAGGTTAAGCGGATCGTAGGTCGGGTAGGCGCAGCGCCACCCGACTTCAATGATTGGGCAATATCTTCCAGAACGCGTCGATAAGCGGCTCATGCAGCCGCTTTTTTTGTGCGCACACGCCAAGTTCGAACGGCGTTTTCTCATCGCTGCGATCCAGAATCATCACGCGATTGCGCACCGGCTCCGGGCTGTTATCCAGCACTACCTCCGGCAGTAGCGCCACGCCGCAGCCGAGCGCCACCATCGACACCATCGCCTCATGGCCGCTGACCGTGGCGTAAATCGACGGGTTACTGATTTTCTGGCGGCGGAACCACAGCTCGATACGACGGCGCACCGGTCCCTGGTCGGCCATGATAAACGGCACCGTGGACCAGTCCGGTTTTTCCACCGACACCTGGTTACGCACCGGGCAGGGCAGCGCCGGGGCGATCAGCACCACCGCCAGATTCTCCAGCATCGAGAACGCTACCGCGCCCGGCAGCGTTTCAGGCTTCCCGGCAATGGCGAGATCCGCTTCACCCGTCACCACTTTTTCCATTGCGTCGGAGGCGTCGCCGGTGGTGAGCTTAATCTCAACCGACGGATGCGCCGCGCGGAAGCGGTCAAGGATGGGCGGCAAATGGCTATAGGCGGCGGTCACGGAGCAGAAAATATGCAGCTCGCCGGAAAGTGACGGCCCCTGCTGGTCAATCGAGTGCCGCAGCTGCTGGTACTGCAAAAGCGTCTGCTGGGCAAAAATGCGCAGCTCTTCACCCGCTTCCGTGAGGGTGACGGTGCGGTTATCGCGGATGAACAGCGGCTGGCCGAGATCTTCCTCAAGGCGCTGGATCTGGCGTGAAAGCGTGGAGGGGCTAACGTGCATCGCCCGGGCGCTGCGGCCAAAATGACGGCTTTCCGCCAGGTGAAGAAACATTTTCAGATCGCGTAAATCCACCGATTTCACTCCCTCTTTTTACATTGCAAAAATTGCAACATGACGTTGTGAATATATCAATTTCCGCAATAAATTTCCTGTCATATAGTAAGTTCATTCTCGCATATGCGAACCGAACAATAAGACACACAACATCACGAGGTATCACCCATGGCTAACTACTTTAATAAACTGAACTTGCGCCAGCAGCTGGCGCAGCTGGGCAAATGCCGCTTCATGGCGCGCGATGAATTTGCCGATGGCGCAAGCTACCTTCAGGGTAAAAAAGTGGTCATCGTCGGCTGTGGCGCACAGGGTCTGAATCAGGGCCTGAACATGCGTGACTCCGGTCTGGATATCTCCTACGCCCTGCGCAAAGAAGCGATTGCCGAGAAGCGTGCTTCCTGGCGCAAAGCGACCGAAAACGGCTTCAAAGTGGGTACCTACGAAGAGCTGATCCCGCAGGCGGATCTGGTGGTTAACCTGACCCCGGACAAGCAGCACTCAGACGTCGTGCGTTCCGTACAGCCGCTGATGAAAGACGGCGCGGCGCTGGGTTACTCCCACGGCTTCAACATCGTTGAAGTGGGCGAGCAGATCCGTAAAGACATCACCGTGGTGATGGTGGCACCGAAGTGCCCGGGTACCGAAGTGCGTGAAGAGTACAAGCGTGGTTTTGGCGTGCCGACCCTGATCGCGGTTCACCCGGAAAACGATCCGAAAGGCGAAGGCATGGCGATCGCCAAAGCATGGGCAGCTGCGACCGGTGGCCACCGCGCGGGCGTGCTGGAATCCTCCTTCGTTGCCGAAGTGAAATCTGACCTGATGGGCGAGCAAACCATTCTGTGCGGCATGCTGCAGGCGGGCTCCCTGCTGTGCTTCGACAAGCTGGTGGAAGAGGGCACCGACCCGGCCTACGCGGAAAAACTGATTCAGTTCGGCTGGGAAACCATCACCGAAGCGCTGAAGCAGGGCGGTATTACGCTGATGATGGACCGTCTGTCCAACCCGGCAAAACTGCGTGCTTACGCGCTGTCCGAACAGCTGAAAACCATTATGGCGCCGCTGTTCCAGAAACACATGGACGACATCATCTCCGGCGAGTTCTCTTCCGGGATGATGGCGGACTGGGCGAACGACGATAAGAAACTGCTGACCTGGCGTGAAGAGACCGGTAAAACCGCGTTCGAAACCGCGCCACAGTATGAAGGTAAAATCGGCGAGCAGGAGTACTTCGATAAAGGCGTCCTGATGATCGCCATGGTGAAGGCAGGCGTTGAGCTGGCGTTCGAAACCATGGTGGATTCCGGCATCATCGAAGAGTCTGCATACTACGAATCACTGCACGAGCTGCCGCTGATTGCGAACACTATCGCCCGTAAGCGTCTGTACGAAATGAACGTGGTGATCTCCGATACCGCAGAATACGGTAACTACCTGTTCTCTTACGCCTGCGTACCGCTGCTGAAAGAGTTTATGACCACGCTGCAGACGGGCGACCTGGGTAAAGCGATTGCAGAAGGTGCCGTGGACAACGCGCAGCTGCGCGATGTGAACGAAGCGATTCGCAGCCACCAGATCGAGAAAGTGGGCCACAAACTGCGTGGCTACATGACCGATATGAAGCGCATCGCGGTAGCGGGTTAACAACTTTGTCGGGTGGCGCTTCGCTTACCCGACCTACAACACCGTAAGATGTAGGCCGGGTAAGGCGTAGCCGCCACCCGGCTTTTTTATTTGCGGTACAGAACCTTGATAACGTGGTAGCCGAACTGCGTGTGCAGCGGGCCGGTTGGCTCCAGCACCGGGCAGGAGAAGACCACTTTATCGAACGCCGGGACCATCTGACCCTGGCGGAACTCACCCAGATCGCCGCCGCGTTTGCCTGACGGACAGATAGAGTGTTTCTTCGCCAGCTTGCCGAAGTCGGCGCCGTTTTTGATCTGCTCCAGAAGATCCAGAGCCAGTTTCTCTTCTTTAACAAGAATATGCAGTGCTGCTGCTGTTTTTGCCATGATCGTGCCTTGAGTGGTATGGATTAGGCTCGCTATACTACCACGCTGTTATTCTCCCCTCCTGACTTTCATTGAGTGATCATTTATGCGTTTAAACCCCGGACAACAACAAGCCGTCGAATTTGTCACTGGACCCTGTCTGGTGCTGGCGGGCGCGGGATCCGGTAAAACGCGCGTGATCACCAACAAGATTGCCCACCTGATCCGCGGCTGCGGCTATCAGGCCAGGCACATTGCGGCAGTGACGTTTACCAACAAAGCGGCGCGCGAGATGAAAGAGCGCGTCGGCCAGACGCTGGGGCGCAAAGAGGCGCGCGGGCTGATGATCTCCACCTTCCACACGCTGGGGCTGGATATCATTAAGCGCGAGTACGCCGCGCTGGGAATGAAGTCCAACTTCTCGCTCTTCGACGACACCGATCAGGTGGCGTTGCTCAAAGAGCTCACCGAGGGGCTGATCGAAGATGACAAGGTGCTGCTGCAGCAGCTGATCTCGACGATCTCGAACTGGAAAAACGATCTGATGACCCCGGCTCAGGCCGCGGCGATCGCCAAAGGCGAACGGGATCGGATCTTCGCCCACTGCTATGGCCTGTACGACGCGCACATGAAAGCGTGCAACGTGCTGGACTTCGACGACCTGATCCTGCTGCCCACGCTGCTTTTACAGCGCAATGAAGAAGTGCGCGAGCGCTGGCAGAATAAAATTCGCTACCTGCTGGTGGATGAATATCAGGACACCAACACCAGCCAGTACGAGCTGGTGAAGCTGCTGGTGGGGCAGCGCGCGCGTTTCACTGTGGTAGGCGATGACGATCAGTCGATCTACTCCTGGCGCGGCGCGCGTCCGCAAAACCTGGTGCTGCTGAGCAAAGACTTCCCGGCGCTGCAGGTGATTAAGCTGGAGCAGAACTATCGCTCTTCCGGGCGTATTCTGAAGGCAGCCAACATCCTGATTGCCAATAACCCGCACGTGTTTGAGAAGCGTCTCTTCTCCGAGCTGGGCTACGGGACGGAGCTGAAAGTGCTCAGCGCCAACAACGAAGAGCATGAAGCGGAGCGCGTGACGGGCGAACTCATCGCCCATCACTTCGTCAACAAAACCGAATATAAGGATTACGCGATCCTCTATCGCGGCAATCATCAGTCGCGCGTCTTTGAAAAAATGCTGATGCAGAACCGCATTCCTTACAAAATCTCGGGCGGCACGTCGTTCTTCTCACGGCCAGAAATTAAAGATCTGCTGGCCTACCTGCGCGTGCTTACTAACCCGGATGACGACAGCGCGTTTCTGCGCATCGTGAATACGCCAAAACGCGAGATTGGCCCGGCGACGCTGCAAAAGCTGGGCGAGTGGGCGATGACCCGCAATAAAAGCCTGTTTACCGCCAGCTTTGATATGGGCCTGAGCCAGACGCTGACGGGGCGCGGGTACGATAATCTCACCCGCTTCACCCACTGGCTTGGCGAAGTGCAGCGTCTCGCGGAGCGCGAGCCGGTGGCGGCGGTGCGCGATCTTATCCACGGTATTGATTACGAATCCTGGCTATACGAAACCTCCGCCAGCCCGAAAGCGGCTGAGATGCGGATGAAAAACGTTAACCAGCTCTTTAGCTGGATGACCGAAATGCTGGAAGGCTCGGAAATCGACGAGCCGATGACCCTGACCCAGGTGGTCACCCGCTTTACCCTGCGCGACATGATGGAGCGCGGCGAGAGCGAAGAGGAAGCCGATCAGGTGCAGCTGATGACGCTGCACGCGTCGAAAGGTCTGGAGTTCCCGTATGTCTATCTGGTCGGCATGGAAGAGGGGTTATTGCCGCACCAGAGCAGCATTGATGAAGACAACGTCGACGAGGAGCGCCGCCTGGCCTACGTGGGGATCACCCGTGCGCAGAAAGAGTTGACCTTCACGCTGTGCAAAGAGCGCCGCCAGTACGGTGAGCTGGTCCGCCCGGAGCCGAGCCGTTTCCTGCTGGAACTGCCGCAGGATGACCTGATTTGGGAGCAGGAGCGCAAAGTGATTACCGCTGAAGAGCGGATGCACAAGGGCCAGGCTAACGTGGCGAATATCCGCGCCATGCTGGCAAAAGCCAAAGAGAAAGGATGAGTCCGAAAGGCTTGTAGGCCGGGTAAGCGTAGCGCCACCCGGCATTTTTCACGATCTTACTTCACTTCCAGCACCCAGTGCACATAGCTCTGCCACTGGCACTCCTGCTCGATCATCTCTGCCCCTAACGGGTGACGATCGATCCAGTTCTCCGGCAGCGTCAGCGAAAGCGTCTCTTCATTCGCCACCAGATTAATGGCAGGCAGCAGATCGTCGCGGCGACGGCTGGCAAACAGAATCGCCAGACGCAGCAGGCGGCACAGATGCTCGGCCACGCGCGGCGGTACGGCGTTTTGCTGATGCAGAGAGGAGAGATCGACGGCATTGGTCTGGTTCAGCAGCAGCGTTGCCAGCAATTTTTTCTGCGCGGGGGTATAGCCCGGCAGATCGAGATTTCGTACCAGATACGCTGCATGAGCCGGCGCCTGCTTAAAATCAATGCTTAGCCCCACTTCATGTAGCGCGCAGGCGCTCAGCAGCAGATCCCGGCTCAGATTATCAAGATCCCAGACGTTAGCGACCCGATCGGCGAAGCGTGATGCCAGCTGCGATACGCGTCCTGCCTGATCGATATCAACCAGAAAACGACGCTGCACGTTGCGCAGGGTACGGCTGCGGATATCCTGATCGACCGACAGATGCAACATCCCGTAGACCAGACCTTCGCGCAGCGCGCCGCCGGCCAGGGTCATGCACTGGATATTCAGCTCGGTGAAAATGGCGATAAGAATAGCCAGCCCGCTCGGGAAGACCAGGGCGCGTTCCAGCGTCAGGCCTTCAATTTCCAGCTCTTCCAGTCGTCCGCACTGGATGGCGCGCTGTTTCAGCTGCTGAAGTTTGGCAAGCGTGATCCGCTCGTCCATTCCCTGCGCCATCATGATTTCCTGCAGAGCCTGCACGGTACCCGAGGCGCCCACGCAGACTTTCCAGCCGTGATAGCGCAGCTCGTCCATCACCGGACGCAACACGTCGCGCGCGGCGTTTTCCGCCTCGTCGAAGTTTTCTTTACCCAGATTACGATCGGTAAAGTAGCGCTCCAGCCAGGTTACGCAACCCATTGAAAGGCTAAACAGCGACGTTGCCTGCGCGCCGGTGCCGGTCACAAGCTCGGTACTGGCACCGCCGATGTCCACCACCAGACGGCGATCGTCACCCCCTGTGGTGTGTGCAACACCCTGATAAATCAGGCGAGCCTCTTCTTCACCGCTGATAACCTGTACCGGACAACCCAGAATTTCCTGCGCTTTGGCAATAAAATCCACGGCGTTAACCGCCAGGCGGAGCGTGGCTGTAGCCACCACGGTGATTTGGGCATGCGGGATATCCTGCAGACGCTCGGCAAAGAGTCGCAGACACTGCCAGCCACGTTCCATGGCTTCAGGTGAGAGGTGATTGTCGCTGCTCAGGCCCGCCGCGAGGCGGACCTTGCGCTTAATGCGCGTCAGCGTTTGTATGCTTCCCGCCACCTCGCGCACAACCAGCATATGAAAACTATTCGAACCGAGATCAATTGCCGCATAAAGCGAGGTGGAGCTAAGCATATTTTTTTAACCTGAACGACGACGATTACGCGGTGCGCCGCCTGAACGACGCGGACCATTGCCGGAGCGTGGGCGGGTAAGACGCTTAGGCGGCGGCAGTTCGCTTAACAGCGCTTCCGGATTATATTTGCTCTGCGGAATCGAGTGACCGATATACGTCTCGATGGCCGGAAGATTCAGCGCATACTCTTCACACGCAAGGCTAATTGAGTGACCGCTTGCGCCCGCACGACCGGTACGACCGATACGGTGTACGTAGTCTTCACAGTCGTCTGGCAGATCGTAGTTAAAGACGTGCGTCACGGCTGGAATGTGTAAACCACGTGCCGCCACGTCGGTTGCGACCAGAATATCAAGATCGCCACGGGTAAATTCGTCGAGGATGCGCAGGCGTTTTTTCTGCGCCACGTCGCCGGTCAGCAGGCCAACACGGTGACCGTCCGCAGCCAGATGGCCCCAGATCTCTTCACAGCGGTGTTTGGTGTTTGCGAAGATAATGGCGCGGTCCGGCCACTCTTCTTCGATCAGCGTTTGTAGCAGACGCATTTTCTCTTCATTAGAAGGATAGAAGAGCTCTTCTTTAATGCGGTGACCCGTTTTCTGCTCAGGCTCCACTTCCACGTATTCGGCGTTATTCATCTGTTCAAACGCCAGTTCACGCACGCGATAAGAGAGGGTGGCAGAGAACAGCATGTTCAGACGCTGATTGGCCGGCGGCATGCGGCGGAACAGCCAGCGGATATCTTTAATGAAGCCCAGATCGTACATGCGGTCGGCTTCATCAAGCACCACAACCTGGATTGCACCGAGGTTAATGTGGTTCTGTTTGGCGTAATCGATAAGACGGCCGGTGGTACCGATCAGGATATCCACGCCGCTTTCCAGCACTTTCAGCTGCTTATCGTAGCCGTCACCGCCATAGGCCAGGCCAAGCTTAAGACCGGTAGCCTGTGCCAGGGGTTCAGCGTCTGCATGGATCTGTACCGCCAGTTCTCGCGTCGGAGCCATAATGAGCGCGCGCGGCTGGTTAACTTTGCGGTCTGCAATCGCTGGGTGAGAAAGTAAATAATGAAACGTTGACGTCAAAAACGCCATCGTTTTGCCGGTACCGGTTTGCGCCTGCCCTGCAACATCGCGACCAGCCAGCGTCAGCGGCAGCGCGAGGGCCTGAATGGGCGTGCAGTTATGAAACCCTTTAGTTTCAAGGGCTTCGATCACTTTTGGGTGCAGGGCGAAGTCGGAAAACTTCTGTTCTGTTAAATGTGTTTTGCTCATAGTGTGGTAGAATATCAGCTTACTATTGCTTTACGAAAGCGTATCCGGTGAAATAAAGTCAACCTTTAGTTGGTTAATGCGACATCAACACGTCGTTGGTGGAGACAAAACCAACGTACCAGGCTTATTCCTGTGGAGTTATATATGAGCGATAAAATTATTCACCTGACTGACGACAGTTTTGACACGGACGTACTTAAGGCTGACGGGCTGATCCTCGTCGATTTCTGGGCTGAATGGTGTGGTCCTTGCAAAATGATCGCCCCGATTCTGGATGAGATCGCTGACGAATATCAGGGCAAACTGACCGTTGCCAAGCTGAACATCGACCAGAACCCGGGCACTGCACCAAAATACGGTATCCGTGGCATCCCGACCCTGCTGCTGTTCAAAAACGGCGAAGTGGCCGCGACCAAAGTGGGCGCGCTGTCCAAAGGTCAACTGAAAGAGTTCCTGGACGCTAACCTGGCGTAAGGTTTCTCCGCTGCGCGTTCAGAGCTCCCGGCTAAATGATGTGGAACTCTGGACGCCCGGCTGAAGTCGTGCTAAGTTAGCTATGACTTCGTTTTAAACATATCTTGTTGTTTGAATCTTGTTTTACCCGATACTTCCCGTTGTTGACATGAACAGTGCGTGAAGTGGCTAAATTCCGGGCTTGTCACTCAAATCCGTCTTGTCGTTTCAGTTCTGCGTTCTTTCCCTGTGACCAGACAGCGAACAGACATGAGTTGATGGCCGCTAAACAGGCATGGATGACCCTGCCATACCATTCACAACATTAAGTTCGAGAATCACCCCGAGTTTAAGAACCCACACCATTATGAATCTTACCGAATTAAAGAATACGCCGGTTTCTGAGCTGATCACTCTCGGCGAAAATATGGGGCTGGAAAACCAGGCTCGTATGCGCAAGCAGGACATCATTTTCGCCATCCTGAAGCAGCACGCTAAGAGTGGCGAAGATATCTTTGGCGACGGTGTGCTGGAGATATTGCAAGACGGATTTGGTTTCCTCCGCTCTGCAGACAGCTCCTACCTCGCCGGCCCTGACGACATCTACGTATCCCCCAGCCAAATCCGCCGTTTCAACCTCCGCACTGGTGACACCATTTCAGGTAAGATTCGTCCTCCGAAAGAGGGTGAACGCTACTTTGCGCTGTTGAAAGTCAACGAAGTTAACTTCGACAAACCTGAAAACTCGCGTAATAAGATCCTCTTTGAGAACTTAACGCCGCTGCACGCGAACTCTCGCCTGCGCATGGAGCGTGGTAACGGTTCTACCGAAGACTTAACGGCGCGCGTGCTGGATCTGGCATCACCTATTGGTCGCGGCCAGCGTGGTCTGATTGTGGCTCCGCCAAAAGCGGGTAAAACCATGCTGCTGCAGAACATCGCACAGAGCATCGCCTATAACCACCCAGACTGCGTGCTGATGGTACTGCTGATTGACGAACGTCCGGAAGAAGTGACCGAGATGCAGCGTCTGGTTAAAGGTGAAGTGGTTGCTTCAACCTTCGACGAGCCAGCCTCTCGCCACGTTCAGGTTGCGGAAATGGTTATCGAGAAGGCGAAACGCCTGGTTGAGCACAAGAAAGACGTGATCATTCTGCTCGACTCCATTACCCGTCTGGCGCGTGCCTACAACACCGTGGTTCCGGCGTCCGGTAAAGTGCTGACCGGTGGTGTGGATGCTAACGCCCTGCACCGTCCGAAACGCTTCTTCGGTGCCGCACGTAACGTGGAAGAGGGCGGCAGCCTGACCATCATCGCGACGGCGCTGATCGATACCGGTTCAAAAATGGACGAAGTAATTTACGAAGAATTTAAAGGTACAGGTAACATGGAACTGCACCTTTCTCGTAAGATCGCTGAAAAACGCGTCTTCCCGGCTATCGACTACAACCGTTCCGGTACCCGTAAAGAAGAGCTGCTCACCACCCAAGAAGAGCTGCAGAAAATGTGGATCCTGCGCAAAATCATCCATCCAATGGGTGAAATTGACGCGATGGAGTTCCTCATTAACAAACTGGCGATGACCAAAACCAACGACGATTTCTTCGACATGATGAAGCGCTCGTAACGGAAATAAAGCCAGTGAACGCCACGTTTTTACGTGGCGTTTTTCTTTTGTGGACTATACGCTAGTACCCTGTACGCCCAATTTTTGACTGGGCGGTGCAACAATAAGATAATTCGCACAGTAAAAACATTAATAGCTTGAATAATAAACAAATGGAACTGTAAGAGGTTTGCTTTATAACTTCAGGCTCAGCGCCTTGATGGTTATACTTACTTGACTAACATTTGTTGAGAACATCCATTGTGAACCTACTTGATACGTTTGCTGAACTAACCAGTATTTTCTTATTTACCACCTGCTTTTTGTTTCTGGCACGTAAGGTGGCGAAATATCTGGGATTAGTGGATAAACCCAACTTCCGTAAACGTCATCAAGGCATGATCCCTCTGGTCGGTGGCATCTCTGTTTTCGCGGGAATCTGCTTCACGTTTGCTATTGCGGATTACTATATTCCGCATGCCAGGCTGTATCTGACTTGCGCGACGGTACTTGTGGTGGTTGGCGCTCTTGACGACCGTTATGATATTAGCGTCAAAATCCGCGCCTTCGTTCAGGCTGCTGTAGCTATCTCTATGATGGTGTTCGCAAAGCTGCACTTGAGTAGCCTGGGCTATATTTTTGGCTCCTGGGAGATGGAGCTCGGTCCGTTCGGCTATTTCCTGACGCTTTTTGCCGTTTGGGTCGCGATTAACGCGTTCAATATGGTGGACGGTATAGATGGTTTGCTGGGTGGCCTGTCCTGCGTCTCGTTTGCCGCAATAGGTTTCATTTTATGGTTTGATGGGCAATATAGCCTTGCTATGTGGTGTTTTGCCATGATTGCGGCCATCCTGCCTTATATCCTGTTAAATCTCGGCGCATTGGGCCGGCGCTATAAGGTATTCATGGGTGATGCGGGTAGCACCCTTATCGGCTTTACTATCATTTGGATCCTGCTGGAAACCACTCAGGGTGACGTTCACCCTATTAGCCCGGTAACGGCATTATGGATTATTGCTATCCCATTAATGGATATGGTAGCGATTATGTATCGCCGCCTTCGTAAAGGGATGAGTCCTTTCTCTGCTGACCGTCAGCACATTCATCATTTGATCATGCGAGCCGGATTCACTTCCAGACAGGCATTTGTGCTTATTACGCTGGCGGCTGCTATTCTGGCAGGGATTGGCGTGACAGCGGAATATACACATTTTGTACCTGAATGGGCTATGTTGGTATTGTTCTTGCTTGCTTTTTCTCTCTATGGCTACTGCATCAAGCGCGCATGGAAGGTAGCACGCTTCATTAAACGTATTAAGCGCAGGATGCGTCGCAACAGTGGCAAACATACAACATTAACTAAGTAAAACCGGGACTATGATGACTCAACCGTTGGCGGGAGCGAAATCAGTGGTAACTGAGAATGAACTGGATATTCGGGGTTTGTTTCGCGTGTTATGGGCAGGCAAACTTTGGATTGCGGGGATCGCGCTGGGGTTTGCCCTGCTGGCGCTGGCCTATACGTTCTTTGCAAAGCAAGAATGGAGCGCCACGGCAATCACGGATAAACCAACGGTTAACATGCTCGGGGGATACTATTCCCAGCAGCAATTCCTGCGAAACCTGGATATTAAAGCCAGCCTCGCGACGCCGGACCAGGCCTCCGTTATGGATGAAGCCTATAAAGAGTTTGTGATGCAGCTGGCTTCATGGGATACCCGCCGCGATTTCTGGTCCCAGACGGATTACTACAAGCAGCGCCGGGTGGATAATACCAAAGCCGATGCCGCCCTGCTGGACGATCTAATCAACAATATTCAGTTTATGCCGGGCGACGCGCTGCGTAACGTGAATGACAGCGTCAAGCTGATTGCAGAAACCGCCCCGGATGCCAACAACCTGTTGCGCCAGTACGTCGCGTTTGCCAGTCAGCGTGCCGCAAGCCATCTTAACGAAGAGCTTAAGGGTGCCTGGGCAGCCCGCACGATCCAGATGAAAGCGCAGGTGAAGCGTCAGGAAGAGGTGGCGAATACCATTTTTGGCCGCCGGGTGCATAACATTGAGCAGGCGCTGAAAATTGCGGAACAGCATAATATTTCCCGTACGGAGACGGACGTGCCGGCTGATGAACTGCCTGACTCTGAAATGTTCCTTCTGGGCCGCCCTATGCTGCAGGCACGTTTGGAAAACCTGAAGGCCGTTGGGCCCGATTTTGACCTCGATTACGATCAAAATCGCGCGATGCTGAATACGCTCAATGTCGGTCCATCCCTGGACCCGCGTTTTCAGACCTATCGTTATTTGCGAACGCCTGAAGAACCTGTAAAACGCGACAGCCCGCGCCGCGCATTCCTGATGATCATGTGGGGGATTGTGGGCGCGCTCGTTGGTGCTGGTGTGGCGTTAACGCGTCGTCGTACAAACTAAGAACGCCGTTTACGATGAAGGCTGCGGCCTTCATCGTCTAATCGAAGAGAATCGATGTGAAAGTACTTACCGTATTTGGCACCCGGCCTGAGGCCATTAAGATGGCACCTCTGGTACATGCGCTGGCCTGCGATCCTGATATTGAAGCGAAAGTGTGCGTCACGGCCCAGCACCGTGAGATGCTCGATCAGGTTTTAACGCTCTTTTCCATCGTCCCGGATTACGACCTTAATATTATGAAACCGGGGCAAGGGTTGACGGAAATAACCTGTCGCATTCTGCAAGATCTTAAGCCGATCCTGGAGTCATTCAAGCCAGACGTGGTGCTGGTACACGGCGACACCACCACGACCGTTGCGACCAGCCTGGCCGCGTTTTACCAGCGTATTCCTGTGGGGCATGTTGAGGCGGGTCTGCGCACCGGCAATCTTTATTCGCCGTGGCCGGAGGAGGCCAACCGCACGTTAACGGGCCATCTGGCGATGTACCACTTTGCGCCAACGGAAAACTCGCGTCAGAACCTGCTGCGTGAAAATATCGCCGATAACAAAATCTTTGTCACCGGCAATACGGTCATTGATGCATTAATTTGGGTACGTGACCGCGTCCTCGCCAATGACGATCTTAAAAAAGAGCTCGCTGCCCGCTATCCATTCCTGCACAACGGCAAAAAAACCATTCTGGTCACTGGCCATCGGCGCGAAAGCTTTGGCCGTGGTTTTGAGCAAATCTGTCACGCGCTGGCGGAAATCGCCGCGCAGAACGACGATGTGCAGATTGTCTATCCGGTCCACCTCAATCCTAACGTCAGCGAGCCGGTTAACCGCATTCTGGGTCATGTTGACAATGTCCTGCTGATCGAGCCTCAGGATTACCTGCCGTTTGTCTGGCTGATGAACCATGCCTGGCTGATCCTCACCGATTCCGGCGGCATTCAGGAAGAGGCGCCCTCCCTCGGTAAACCGGTGCTGGTGATGCGTGAAACGACCGAACGTCCGGAAGCGGTCAAAGCGGGTACGGTGCGTCTGGTCGGCACCAACGCACAGCTTATTGTCCAGGAAGTCACGCACCTGCTGCACGACGATGAAGCCTATCAGGCGATGAGCCGGGCCCATAATCCGTACGGAGACGGGCAGGCCTGTGGCCGTATTTTGCATGCACTTAAACACAATCGGGTATCGCTATGAGTTTTTCTACCATCTCTGTCATTGGTCTTGGCTATATTGGCCTGCCCACCGCGGCGGCGTTTGCCTCTCGTCAAAAACAGGTTGTCGGTGTCGATATCAACACCCGCGCGGTGGAAACCATTAACCGTGGCGAAATTCATATTGTGGAGCCCGATCTTGACCGCGTGGTGAGAGAGGCGGTGGAGGGGGGCTTCCTGCGTGCCAGCACGACCCCAGTAGAAGCGGATGCCTTCCTGATTGCCGTTCCAACGCCCTTTAAGGGCGACCACGAGCCCGACATGGCGTTCGTCGAGGCGGCGGCAAAATCCATCGCACCGGTGCTGAAGAAAGGGGCGCTGGTGATCCTGGAGTCGACCTCTCCGGTGGGGGCCACCGAGCAAATGGCGCAGTGGCTGGCCGACGCGCGCCCTGATTTACGTTTCCCGCAGCAGGCGGGGGAGCAGGCGGATATCAACATTGCCTACTGTCCGGAGCGCGTGCTGCCGGGCCAGGTCATGGTCGAACTGATTAAAAACGACCGCGTCATTGGCGGTATGACGCCCGTCTGTTCCGAACGCGCCAGCGCGCTGTACAAGATTTTCCTTGAAGGCGAGTGCGTGGTGACCAACTCCCGCACCGCTGAAATGTGCAAGCTTACGGAAAACAGCTTCCGCGACGTGAATATCGCTTTTGCGAACGAGCTGTCGCTGATCTGTGCCGATCAGGGGATTAACGTCTGGGAGCTGATCAGTCTGGCGAATCGCCATCCGCGTGTAAACATTCTCCAGCCGGGCCCGGGCGTGGGCGGGCACTGTATCGCCGTCGACCCGTGGTTTATCGTGGCGCAGAACCCGGCGCAGGCGCGCCTGATTCGCACCGCGCGTGAAGTGAACGACAGCAAGCCTCACTGGGTGCTTAATCAGGTTAAGGCGACGGTTGCGGACTGTCTGGCGGAGAGCGGCAAGCTCGCCAGCGAACTCAAAATTGCCTGCTTTGGTCTGGCGTTTAAACCCAATATTGACGATCTGCGTGAAAGCCCGGCGATGGAAATTGCCGAGATGATTGCCGAATGGCACAAAGGTGAAACGCTGGTGGTTGAGCCGAATATCCATGAATTACCGGCAAAACTGGCGGGGCACTGCACGCTGACGGCGCTGGACGACGCGCTGGCGACGGCGGACGTTCTGGTGCTGCTGGTGGATCACAAAGAGTTTAAAGCGACGTCCGGGGATGCCGTTCGTCAGCAGTTTATTGTCGACACCAAAGGCGTCTGGCGTTGAACAACCTGAATGGGGTCATCGAGTCCCTGCAGTGGGAGAGTGCCTTTTTCGGCCTGCCGTCGGCCATCGTGCGTCTGCGCGATGACGCGCCGGTACTGGCTGAATCGGATTTCACCGCCTGGCAACGGGTGCAGGCGAAGATACCGGCGGAGCGTGCCGATCTGCTTGACGCGCTCCAGCAACGCGGCTTTCAGCTGGTTGAAGGGGAGGTCGATCTTTCCATTATCCTCACGCGGCACGATGCGGCTGGCGCGGAAATTGCAACGGAACAGGACATCCCCGTGCTGCGGCAGATGGCGGCTCAGGCCTTTGCGCAGAGCCGCTTTCGCGCGCCCTGGTACGCGCCGGACGACAGCGGACGTTTCTATGCCCAGTGGATAGAGAATGCGGTTAAAGGCACCTTTGACCACGTCTGCCTGGTTTTCCGCGCAGGAGAGGGCCAGATCCAGGGGTTTGTTTCTCTGCGTAAGCTCAACGCGCGCGAGGCGCGTATTGGCTTATTAGCCGGGCGCGGCATGGGTGAGAAACTCATGCAGGCGGCGCTGCACTGGGCGCAGCAGCAGCAGCTTGTGACGCTGCGGGTAGCGACCCAACTGGGCAACACCGCCGCGCTTAAACGTTATATTGCGAGTGGTGCCAACATCGACGCCACCGCCTACTGGTTATACAGGTGACAAGATGATTCCATTTAACGCTCCCCCCGTCGTCGGCACGGAACTCGACTATATGCAGTCTGCCATGGGCAGCGGCAAGCTCTGCGGTGACGGCGGTTTTACCCGTCGCTGCCAGCAGTGGATGGAACAGCGTTTTCGCAGCGCCAAAGTGTTGCTGACCCCTTCCTGTACGGCATCCCTGGAGATGGCGGCGCTGCTGCTGGATATCCAGCCCGGCGATGAAGTGATCGTGCCGAGCTATACCTTCGTCTCCACCGCGAATGCCTTTGTCCTGCGCGGGGCGAAAATCGTCTTTGTGGATATCCGCCCGGATACCATGAACATTGATGAGACGCTGATTGAAGCGGCAATCACCGACAAAACGCGCGCAATCGTGCCGGTTCACTACGCGGGCGTGGCCTGTGAAATGGACACCATTATGGCCATCGCCAAAAAACATAACCTGTTTGTGGTGGAAGATGCCGCTCAGGGCGTGATGTCCACCTACAAGGGGCGCGCGCTGGGCACCATCGGCCATATCGGCTGCTTTAGCTTCCATGAGACCAAAAACTACACGGCGGGCGGTGAAGGTGGCGCGACGCTGATTAACGACCGGGCGCTCGTGGAGCGTGCGGAAGTGATCCGCGAAAAAGGCACCAACCGCAGCCAGTTCTTCCGGGGACAGGTAGACAAATACACCTGGCGCGATATTGGCTCCAGCTATCTGATGGCGGATCTGCAGGCGGCGTACCTGTGGGCACAGCTGGAAGCCGCGGAGCGAATCAACCTGCAGCGTCTCTCCCTGTGGCAAACCTATTACGATGCGCTTGCACCTCTGGCTAAAGCCGGGCGTATCGAGCTGCCGACCATTCCGGCAGATTGCGTCCACAACGCGCATATGTTCTACATCAAGCTGCGCGATAACGACGACCGCAGCGAGCTCATCGCCTGGCTGAAAGAGGCCGAAATTATGGCGGTGTTCCACTATATCCCGCTGCACTCCAGCCCGGCCGGGGAAGCGTTTGGCACGTTTGCGGGTGAAGACCGTTACACTACGAAAGAAAGTGAGCGTTTGCTTCGCCTGCCGCTGTTCTACAACCTCGCGCCAGTTAACCAGCGCACGGTGATTAATACCCTTCTGAGCTATTTCGGCTGATATGTCTCTGGCAAAAGCATCGGTGTGGACCGCCGCGTCCACGCTTGTAAAAATTGGCGCCGGGCTGCTGGTCGTCAAGCTGCTGGCCGTCTCATTTGGCCCGTCTGGCGTGGGGCTGGCGGGGAATTTTCGCCAGCTTGTCACGGTCCTTGGGGTGCTGGCCGGTGCCGGGATCTTCAACGGCGTGACCAAATACGTTGCTCAGTATCATGATGATGCGGCCCAGCTGCGCAGGGTGGTGGGCACCTCTTCGGCCATGGTCACGGGTTTTTCGACCCTGATGGCGATTATCTTTCTGCTGGCGGCGGCGCCCATTAGCCAGGGATTGTTCGGACACGCCCATTACCAGGGGCTGGTGCGTCTGGTTGCGCTGGTTCAGATGGGGATTGCCTGGGCGAACCTGCTGCTGGCGCTGATGAAAGGCTTTCGCGATGCCGCCGGGAACGCGCTGGCGTTAATCCTGGGCAGCATCATCGGCGTTATTGCGTATTACTTCTGCTATCGCCTGGGTGGCTATGAAGGCGCTCTGCTGGGCCTGGCGCTGGTTCCGGCGCTGGTTGTTGTGCCTGCGGCGTTGATGCTGATGCGTCGGGGCGTTATTCCTCTGAGCTACCTCAAACCGCAGTGGGACAAGGTGCTTGCCAGCCAGCTGGGGAAATTCACCCTGATGGCGCTGATTACGTCCGTCACGCTGCCGGTGGCCTACGTGATGATGCGAAACCTGCTGGCGGCGCACTACAGCTGGGATGAAGTGGGGATCTGGCAGGGCGTGAGCAGCATTTCCGACGCCTACCTACAGTTTATAACGGCTTCCTTTAGCGTTTATTTGCTGCCAACCTTATCGCGCTTGACGTCCAGACAGGATATTACGCGTGAGATTTTTCGCTCGCTGCGCTTTGTGTTGCCGGCCGTCGCGGCGGCCAGCTTTACCGTCTGGCTATTGCGCGATGTCGCCATCTGGCTGCTGTTCTCGGCGAAGTTTACCGCCATGCGCGATCTCTTTGCCTGGCAGCTGGTGGGTGATGTGTTGAAAGTAGGTGCTTACGTTTTCGGCTATCTGGTGATAGCAAAAGCGTCCCTGCGGCTGTATATCCTGGCGGAAATTAGCCAGTTTGTATTACTGACGTCGTTCTCGCACTGGCTGATACCCGCGCACGGTGCGCTGGGGGCGGCTCAGGCCTATATGGCAACCTATATTGTTTATTTCGCTGCCTGTTGCGGCGTATTTTTATTGTGGCGTAAACGCGCATGACTGCACTGATTCACATCCTGGGATCGGATATCCCACACCATAACCAGACCGTTTTGCGGTTCTTCAACGACGAACTGGCACCGGGTAATCCTGATGCGCGTGAGTTTATGGTTGCAGGTCAGGATAAGGGCCTGAGCGAGGCGTTTCCGGCGCTGACGATTCGCTTCTGGCCGGACAAGGCCGCGCTGGCGAAGGCGGTCGTAGCTAAAGCGAAAGCGGACCGCGAACAACGATTCTTCTTCCACGGACAGTTCAATACCGGCCTGTGGCTGGCACTGCTCGGCGGGGGAATCAAGCCTTCCCAGTGCAGCTGGCATATCTGGGGGGCCGATCTTTACGAAGTCTCCCGCGGCTGGAAATTCCGTCTTTTCTATCCTCTGCGCCGCATGGCCCAGGGGCGCGTGGGCTGCGTTTTTGCTACCCGCGGCGATCTCAACTATTTTGCTAAACAGCACCCGAACGTGCGTGGCGAGTTGCTCTATTTCCCCACCCGCATGGATCCGTCGCTGAACGCCCTGGCGAATGACGCGGTGCGTGAAGGCAAGCTGACCATACTTGTGGGAAATTCCGGCGATCGCAGTAACGAACACGTCGCGGCGCTGCGGGCGGTGCATCAGCAGTTTGGCGACACGGTGAACGTGGTGGTGCCGATGGGCTATCCGGCCAACAACGACGCCTACATCAATGAGGTTCGCCAGCAGGGGCTGGCGCTGTTTAGCGCTGAGAACCTCAACATCCTCAGCGAAAAGCTGGAGTTTGAGGAATATCTTGCGCTGCTGAGAAAATGCGATCTCGGCTATTTCATCTTTGCCCGACAGCAGGGAATCGGTACGCTGTGTCTGCTGATTCAGGCGGGGGTACCGTGCGTGCTCAACCGCGACAACCCGTTCTGGCAGGACATGGCCGAGCAGCATATTCCGGTGCTGTTTACCTCAGACGCGCTGAACGTTGAGGTCGTGCGGGAAGCCCAGCGCCAGCTTACGCTGGTGGACAAAAATAACATCGATTTTTTCAGCCCGAATTACCTCACGCCGTGGCACCGCGCGCTGCGTATCGCTTCAGGAGACAAAGCATGAGTCAGTTGCAATTCAGCGGCTTACTGGTTGTCTGGCTTCTGAGCACCCTGTTTATCGCCACGCTGACCTGGTTTGAATTCCGCCGGGTGCGCTTCAACTTTAACGTGTTTTTCTCGTTACTTTTTCTGCTGACCTTCTTTTTCGGCTTCCCGCTCACCAGCATTCTGGTCTTCCGTTTTGACGTGAGCGTCGCGCCGCCGGAAATTCTGCTCCAGGCGCTTCTGGCGGCGACCTGCTTCTATGCGGTTTACTACGTCACCTATAAAACGCGTCTGCGTTCGGCGCAGGCCGCGGCCCCGCGTCGGGCGCTTTTTACCATGAATCGGGTGGAAACCCACCTGACGTGGGTGATGCTGATGACCATCGCCCTGGTCAGCGTCGGCATCTTCTTTATGCATAACGGCTTTCTGCTGTTTAAGCTCCACTCCTACAGCCAGATTTTTTCGGCCGAGGTCTCGGGCGTGGCGCTTAAGCGTTTCTTCTACTTCTTCATCCCGGCGATGCTGGTGATCTTCTTCCTGCGCCAGGACAGCAAAGCGTGGCTCTTCTTCCTGGTGAGCACCGTCGCGTTTGGCATCCTGACCTACATGATTGTGGGCGGTACGCGCGCGAACATCATCATCGCCTTCGCCATCTTCCTGTTCATCGGCATCATCCGCGGCTGGATCTCGCTGTGGATGCTGGTTGCGGCAGGCGTGTTTGGCATTGTGGGGATGTTCTGGCTCGCGCTGAAGCGCTATGGGATGAACGTGGCGGGTGATGAAGCGTTTTACACGTTCCTCTACCTGACGCGCGATACGTTCTCGCCGTGGGAAAACCTGGCGCTGCTGCTGCAGAATTACGACAAGATTGATTTCCAGGGGCTGGCGCCGATTGTTCGCGACTTCTACGTGTTTATTCCGACGTGGCTATGGCCGGACCGGCCTGGCGTAGTGCTCAATACCGCGAACTATTTTACCTGGGAAGTGCTGAACAACCATTCCGGTCTGGCAATTTCACCGACGCTGATCGGTTCCCTGGTGGTGATGGGCGGGGCGTGGTTCATTCTGCCCGGTGCGGTTGCCGTGGGGTTGATTATTAAGTGGTTCGACTGGCTTTACCTGCGCGGTAACGAAGATACCAACCGCTACAAAGCGGCCATTTTGCACAGTTTCTGCTTTGGTGCCATTTTCAATATGATCGTTCTGGCGCGTGAAGGACTGGATTCATTCGTTTCGCGCGTGGTGTTTTTCATGGTCGTTTTCGGCCTCTGCCTGTTGCTGGCTAAACTGCTGTACTGGCTGTTTGACAGCGCTGGGCTTGTGCACAAGCGCGAGCGGCAGGGCAGCACAACGCTGTCGCAAGTCTGAGTAAGGATAGTAATGACTGATAATACTTCTGCACCGCGCTATGCGCTTCGTGGTCTGCAGCTTATTGGCTGGCGCGATATGCAGCACGCGCTGGATTTTCTGTTCGCCGACGGCCAGATGAAATCCGGTACGCTGGTGGCCATCAACGCGGAAAAGATGCTGGCGGTGGAAGACAACGCCGAGGTCAAAAGCCTGATAGACGCGGCCGAATTTAAATACGCGGACGGCATTAGCGTGGTCCGCTCTATCCGTAAAAAGTATCCTGACGCTAATGTTTCCCGCGTGGCGGGTGCCGACCTCTGGGAGCAACTTATGGCCCGTGCGGGCGCGCAGGGTACGCCCGTGTTCCTGATTGGTGGGAAGCCCGAGATTCTGGCCCAGACGGAGGAGAAACTGCGTCGACAATGGAATGTTAATATTGTCGGCAGCCAGGACGGTTACTTCAAGCCGGAAGATCGGCAGGCGCTGTTTGAACGCGTTCGCGACAGCGGGGCGAAAATTGTCACCGTGGCGATGGGGTCCCCGCGCCAGGAGATCCTGATGCGTGACTGCCGTCTGGTCTGTCCGGATGCCCTCTACATGGGCGTGGGCGGCACCTACGACGTCTTTACCGGCCACGTTAAGCGTGCGCCAAAGGTCTGGCAAAATCTGGGGCTGGAGTGGCTGTACCGCCTGTTATCGCAACCGACGCGTATTAAACGACAGATCCGACTGCTTCGCTATCTCGCCTGGCATTACTCCGGCAAAATGTAATCAAAATGTAGCGCGATATGCTATTCGCGCTGCAACTCGCCTGCAAAACTGCTGATAATCTGTGCAATGCATTCATTTTTTTAATGCATCGTTTGCCATTTGGTCGATTTTAAGAAACCATTCGCACCGTATTTTAGTCCCCCTAAAAAACAATACCCGGTATTAAGCCGGGAAACAGCAAACACAATCGAGGATCTATGGCAGAGAAAAAACCGGAGCTACAGCGTGGGCTGGAAGCTCGTCATATTGAACTGATAGCGCTGGGCGGCACTATCGGCGTGGGCCTGTTTATGGGCTCCGCAAGCACGCTCAAGTGGGCAGGCCCTTCCGTTTTACTGGCGTACATTATCGCCGGGCTGTTTGTTTTCTTCATCATGCGTTCCATGGGCGAAATGCTCTTCCTGGAGCCGGTAACCGGCTCCTTCGCCGTATACGCGCACCGTTATATGAGCCCCTTCTTCGGCTACCTGACGGCCTGGTCATACTGGTTTATGTGGATGGCGGTGGGCATCTCTGAGATCACCGCGATAGGGGTCTACGTGCAGTTCTGGTTCCCGGACATGGTCCAGTGGATACCTGCACTCATTGCCGTGGGGCTGGTGGCGCTGGCAAACCTGGCCGCCGTGCGCCTTTACGGTGAAATTGAGTTCTGGTTCGCCATGATCAAGGTCACCACCATTATCGTGATGATTGTCGTCGGCCTGGGCGTGATTTTCTTCGGCTTTGGCAACGGTGGACACGCTATCGGCTTTGGCAACCTGACCGAAAACGGCGGCTTCTTTGCCGGCGGCTGGAAGGGCTTCCTGACGGCGCTGTGTATCGTTGTGGCTTCGTATCAGGGCGTGGAGCTGATTGGGATTACCGCCGGTGAAGCGAAAAATCCTCAGGTCACACTGCGTAGCGCGGTAGGTAAAGTGCTGTGGCGTATCCTGATTTTCTACGTGGGCGCAATCTTCGTTATCGTGACCATCTTCCCGTGGAATGAAATAGGCTCGACGGGCAGCCCGTTCGTTTTAACCTTTGCCAAAATTGGTATCACGGCAGCGGCGGGTATTATCAACTTTGTGGTTCTGACGGCCGCCTTGTCAGGCTGTAACAGCGGAATGTACAGCTGTGGCCGCATGCTCTATGCGCTCTCGAAGAATAACCAGCTGCCTGCAGCGATGAGTAAAGTCTCACGTGCCGGCGTACCGGTAGCGGGCGTGGCGGTTTCTATTGCGATCCTGCTGATTGGCTCTTGCCTGAATTACATCATTCCTAACCCGCAGCGCGTGTTTGTTTACGTCTATAGCGCCAGCGTCCTGCCGGGCATGGTGCCGTGGTTTGTTATCCTCATCAGCCAGCTGCGTTTCCGTCATGCGCATAAAAAGGCAATTGAAAGCCATCCGTTCCGCTCCATTCTGTTCCCCTATGCGAACTATTTGACGATGGCGTTCCTGATTTGCGTATTAATCGGGATGTACTTTAATGAAGATACCCGCATGTCGCTGTTTGTCGGGGTGATCTTCCTGGCGGCCGTGACGGCTGCGTATAAGCTTTTTGGACTGGGTCGCCGCGCCACCACGCAGAAAGTGGAGGAATAAGCGGCAAAATGTGCAAACCATAACCAAACGCGCATTTTTTTCAAAAAAGCACTAGACAGCGGGGACGGAGGTACGTAATATCCAGCCCCGCAACGGCGCTAAGCGCCCGTAGCTCAGCTGGATAGAGCGCTGCCCTCCGGAGGCAGAGGTCTCAGGTTCGAATCCTGTCGGGCGCACCATTAACCCGGTGCTGGAGCTGCGGTGGTCTGAGAAGTAGTCAGTACCGCGTGAAAGAATACAGTGGTGGCTATAGCTCAGTTGGTAGAGCCCTGGATTGTGATTCCAGTTGTCGTGGGTTCGAATCCCATTAGCCACCCCATTATTTGAAAGAGTTGTGAATTGCGAAGGTGGCGGAATTGGTAGACGCGCTAGCTTCAGGTGTTAGTGTCCTTTGGATGTGGGGGTTCGAGTCCCCCCCCTCGCACCACGACTTTTTAAATGAATTGAACTAAAAATTCAAAAAAGCAGTACATCGGCGAGTAGCGCAGCTTGGTAGCGCAACTGGTTTGGGACCAGTGGGTCGGAGGTTCGAATCCTCTCTCGCCGACCAATTTTGAACCCCGCTTCGGCGGGGTTTTTTGTTTTCTGCCACTTTTTATCCCTGTAGTGATTCCCCGACAGCGCCCTATTTCATTGTCGCGATTCAGCGACATCCAATCGATTGAAAATGAAAGAATTATTCTTTTATCTGTTTTGCTGTCTCCGCCTGGCGACAGATTTCTGCCTTTATCGGCACATTGTGGGGCGTAAGACGCCGCTTAACAGCATAATTTCCTTTTATCTTAAAATGTTGCGTTATGTAAAAGTTCCTGGTGTTATGTTGGCACGTTACGTGCAATAATATGCGTGTAGATGCTCATTCCATCTCTTATGTTCGCCTTAGTGCCTCATAAACTCAGGAATGACGCAGAGCCATTTACGGTGCTTATCGTCCACTGACAGATGTCGCTTCGGCCTCATCAGACACCATGGGCATAACGTTGAGTGAAGCACCAAATATGTTGTCTTACAGACCTGTTTTAACGCCTGCTTTTATAGCAGGCGTTTTTTTATGCCTTATTCCTGATACCGGCTCACGATCGGGGCAACTATCAACAGGGCCACTGACGAGACAGCATAGAGCGCCTCTACTGAGCCAAACGCTGAAGCGACCACCGCTGCAATGCCGGTGAAAAGAGAGGCGCTGAGCGTTTGCCAGCGCCAGGCTTTACCGCTGGCCGAAGCGGTTTGCGTGATATGAAAACTACTGAGTACGCCAAACGTCCCGGCCGCGAAGAGAACATTCGAGGCCAGATGCGCGATAAATATCGCCCCCAGTGCACATGCCGTCCACCCGGACAACATCGGCAGCATTCCATAAGCGGTCAGAAAGATGCCGAGACAAACGATGATGCGCGGCGTGTTAGCCGCAATGCGCGTCAGGCTCTCTTTTTTTAGCAGCAGGGGGCCGCATAGCTGCCCCATGCTCCTCGCGAACAGCAGCGGCAGAGCAAGGCCCGCCGAATCCTGAGGATGGAGTTGCTGCGCCAGGGCAGGAAGCAGCGCCATGGCCGGTGAGCCGACGGCGGCCAGCGCTGGCAGAATAAGCAGGCTGCGTTTTTGCCGAACGGATAATGTCCGCCAGCGTAATGCCGCAGGTGCCTCCTCGTCACCGGGTGCAGGGAGCGATGGCGAAGAAAACCGGCGCCCAGCCAGACATAGCAGTAACAATCCCCCCAAAAAGCTGGCGGCGTCGATGGCCAGCAGGGTAAACACGGATGTCTTCTGGAACAGCATCACGCCAAGGCCAGTCCCTAACAATACCTGAGAAGCAAAAATCACATTTTCCAGACAGGTTGCCGCAGGCAGTTCGGCTTCGCTAAGTCCGCGCTTAAACAGCAACGTCAGGGCGGGCCAGCTCATCCCGCTGAGCAGCGCTTCGGCGGACTGCACGGCGAGTAGTGCGGCAACGCTGTGGTAACCCACGCCAAGCAGGGGAAAGAGCAGGGCGATCAGACCCAGCCCCTCGGTCAGCATCAGCAGGGATATCGGAGAATAGCGTGAGCACAGCTTTTCGCCGATTGTGCTGCCGATGAACCCCGGTACCGTAGCGAAAAGAAAAGCGAGGGTGAGCAGGGCGGGCGGGGCTGACCACGCTAACAGCAAACCGAAGACCACAACCTGGGTTAAGCCATTCCCCAGCGAAGAAAAGATAAAAGCACAGGCAAGCAGGCGCAGCCAGCGGTGGCAGCGCAGCGCCTGGATAAGCGCATACAAAAGCGAGTTCATGACGATTTCCTTTCAAAAACGATTTAGTCCACGCTGCAAAATGTGCGCGTGTGTGAAAAAAGGTTAATGAAAAGACATCGTTACATTGGCGGGTTCGTTTCCGGATGTGGGTGTAAAGAATGTAGCAGGAGAAAGGCGATAAAAAAAGGAGGCCATTTGGCCTCCCGATCGATTACTGCTGCGTACCGTTATTTTGCAGCGTCAGCAGCAGCCCATCACGCCGCATGGCGGCAGCCTCCTCCGGCTTATGCTGCTTATCCAGCGTATCGGCAAGCCACGCGTAGTCGAAAGCATCAGGACGCTGCTTCAGCGCCGCGCGGAAAGCGAGGCTCGCCTCCTGCCATTCGCCGTGCTTCATCAGCGACTGACCGAGCGTGCTCCACAGCAGCGGGCGGTCGCCGACGGTTTTGATCTGCTGGCGCAGCACTTTCTCGACTTGCTCTGGGTTATTGGTTTTCAGGCGCGGGATCACCATCACCAGACGATCGTCGTACTGGCGCTTGAGACCGTCAAGGAGGATCTCCTGGGCGGTGTCATGGTCGTCACATTCAATAAGATGCTCCGCCATTGCCACCTGCAGAGGAACCTGCTGACGCGTTTTCCGGCTCTGATTCTTCCACCACGTTTTCAGGCCATCGCTGCCCAGGTCGGCGCGCGCCTGATCCATCAGGCCAATCCACGCCAGACGCTGAAGCTCGTCACGATGTTCATCGTCGCCTACCCCGGCTTTCGCCATGGACGGAATGATGTCCAGCAGCGAGCCCCAGGCGCCGGTACGAATATAGGCCTGCTCGGCAAGACGCAGCACTTCCGGATGACGCGGTGCGACTTCCAGCAGACGGTCGATGCCGTGGCGAGCCGCGTGATTCTCGTTGCGCGCCAGCTGCAGACGAACGCGCGTGATTTCCACCGGAATCGGGTCGCCGTGAGCCAGCTCAGCCGCCCGCTCCAGGTGCTGATTGGCGCGGGCTTCGTCACCGCGCTGCTGCGCCGCTTCGGCCGCCAGCAGATAGTTCACCACCGGCTGTTCGGCGTGATCGGCGTTTTTCGACATCAGCTTTTCAACCTGCTGATAGTCACCCTCTGCAAGCTTCAGCAGCGCCTGCTCGGTCTGTTTACGGGCGCGGCGGCGTTTACGGCCAACGAACCAGCCGCGCGTATGGGCACCGGTACGGAAAATACGGCGGAGGATCCATTCGATCGCAAACAGCACCACCACGCCGAGGATCAGAACAATCACCAGGCCCGTTACGCTGGTTTCGATGTTGTAATTATCTGTCTGGATCAGGACATAGCCCTGATGACCGGCAAGCATCGGCCCCAGCACGATCCCGGCGATCAGCAAAATGAAGAGTAAGAGGACTTTTAGCATCATTACTCTCCTTGTGGTGCGCTTTCAGGCGCGGGAGCCGGAGCGGGCGCCGCTCCGCCCGTCTGCTCGGCCGGTACGCCCGGCTGTGCCAGCAGGTTACGCACGCGCGTCTGCATCAGCTTCTCCAGAATCGGCTGGCTGGCCAGCTTGTCCGGCACGTTCATGGTGATGTTCTGCTGGCTCAGCTTGTCGATATCTTCGAGGAACGCGGTGGTCGTCGCATCATCGGTGTTGTAGTAAGCGCGCACCCACGTTGAGACGTTATCCAGCGCCTGTTTGTAGGTCTCTTCCTGATGACGCGGCACGGCCTGTGCCGCCACCAGCAGGCGGGAACGGATGTTCTCGCGCAGATAGATATCCTGATTAGGCGCTAACAGCGGCACGGCGGTTTCATCGCGACGACGAATGGTGATAAAGCTGTCCATAAAGTTCTGCCAGCTTTTCTGCAGGTTGATGCGCCATTCGCTCAGGGAGCTGGAAAGCTCGGTACCGTCGGAGTCCATCGGGGAGTCGTCGTCGTTATTATCCGCCAGCTGCAGGTTATCGATCTGGTTCGAAAGCTGGTTCACTTTGAGGATAATGCCGTCGTAATCCACCTGCGAGACGGCGGAGAGGCTGGCGATATCTTCGGTAATCGCGCGACGGGCGGTGATAAGGCTCGGGTCGTTCATGTCTGCCAGGCTTGCATCGGCGCTTTTCAGCAGCGCGGCGGCAGTGGTGACGTCCTGATCGCTCCACAGCTTACGCCCGGCGAGCTTCACCAGGAAATCAGCCTGCGAGAGCAGCCAGGTTTTGGCGTCGGTGCCGGAAATCGTTGCGACTTTCTGCTGCACGTCGCCTAGCTGTTTGGTCAGCGCTTCCTGCTTGCTGTTCGCTTCGGCAAGCGCGGCGGCCTGCTGCTTAATCACTGTTTCCAGCTCGGTTTTCTGCGTTTCCTGCGCTTTTTGCAGGGCGGTGAGCTGATTGACCAGCGCGTCGTTAGTGGACGTCTGATTCGCGCTCTGTTGCTTCACCAGCCCGTACAGGCCAACGCCCGCTGCCAGCGCAATGGCGATGGCAATCGCGCTCAGCGCGAGGCTGGTTTTGTTGCTGCCGTTTTTCTTCTCAGCGGTTTTCTCAGTCGTCTCTGGCTGTGGCGTCGTCTCCACAGTCTCCCTGGTCTCTTCAACCACGGCGGAGGATTTGTCGTGTTCCGTCATTATGGCTTCCCATTTGAGAGTTATTGTAATGCGCGCAGCAGCGCATCGTTGTCGGCGTTATCAGCGATCCGAATATCCTGCCAGCCCAGTTCCCGGGCCTGGTTCGCCAGACGCTCACTGACGACAAGAAGCCGACAGCGGAGTAACCAGTTTTCGCGATACCAAAGCGGTATCAGCGCCCAAAGCTGTTGTAACATTTCACCGCTGGTGACCACCAGCGTATTGATGCCCCGCGCGTGCCAGCGCATCGCCTCTTCCGCGCCATCGTAGTGCTTTGCGCAGCGCTGATAGCACTCAACGAACGTCACGTTCGCACCCCGTTCACGCAGCGTTTCACCCAGCAGCTCGCGGCCACCGTTGCCGCGTAAAATGAGCGCACGCTTGCCGGCAACGGTTTGTAATTCAGGTAATTGTAGCAAGACTTCACTGATTTCCCGATCTAACGGGTAACGAACGTCCGCGCCGCTTACGGTATGCAGCGCCAGCGCCGTTGTACGGCCAATCGCGAAATAACGGGGGGCGGTTGGCCAGGCCAGGCCCTGCTGCTGCAGCTGCCCGTGGGCAAAATCCACGGCATGCTGCGACAGCGCAAACAGCAGGTCGCCTTCCTGAAGGGTATTCATCTGGTCGGCGAGCGCAGAGAGCTCGCGGCCGGGGGAGAATTCAATGAGCGGAAAACTCCAGGCCACCTGCCCCAGTGTGCGCAGACGGCTCACTAACTGCTCTCCTGCGGGAGAAGGGCGGGTGACGAGAATACTCATGCAGGGGGTTCTCCATTATAAACGTCAGCCAGGATCTCGCGGGCGCCGTTATCCAGTAATTCTTCCGCCAGCGACACGCCAAGCTGCTCGGCATCTTGCGCTTTGCCGCGACGTTCGCCGCGCACCATCTGCGAACCGTCCGGGGCGCCCACCAGCGCGCGCAGCCACAGCTCGCCATTCGTTAATTCAGCATAGCTGCCAATCGGCACCTGGCACCCGCCTTCGAGGCGGGTATTCATCGCCCGCTCGGCTTTTACGCGGGTCGCGGTTTCGTCATGGTTCAGCGGGGCAAGGAGCTCCCGGGTACGCGCATCGTCCAGACGGCACTCAATGCCGACGGCACCCTGGCCCACGGCCGGCAGCGACAGCTCTGGCGGCAACGCCACGCGAATGCGCGACTCCAGACCCAGACGCTTCAGGCCAGCAACGGCGAGAATAATGGCATCGTAATCGCCGTTATCCAGCTTGCCCAGACGCGTACCGACGTTACCGCGCAGCGAGCGAATGATCAGATCGGGACGACGCTCCGCCAGCTGACACTGACGGCGTAAACTGGACGTGCCAACCACGCTACCTTCTGGCAGCGCGTCGAGCGAGTCATAGTGGTTAGAGACAAACGCATCGCGCGGATCTTCGCGCTCGCAGATGGTCACCAGCCCCAGCCCTTCCGGGAATTCGACGGGCACGTCTTTCATCGAATGTACGGCGATATCGGCACGGTTCTCAAGCAATGCCAGTTCCAGTTCTTTGACAAACAGGCCTTTGCCGCCCACTTTCGCCAGCGGCGTATCGAGGATCACGTCACCGCGCGTGACCATCGGCACCAGCTCGACGCGCAATCCACTGTGGCAGGCTTCAAGGCGCTGCTTCACATAATGTGCCTGCCAGAGCGCAAGAGGGCTTTGGCGTGTGGCAATTCTCAAAACATTGTCTAACATGCTTGTTACCGTCATTATCAATCGCTAACCATCCTAACATTGTTGACTCTGGGATGGCAGTTTTACGGTTGATGAAGCGAGAGAGGGACAAGGTGGCGGATTCGTCAGCCATTGCCGTATTCAGGAATTTACACGTACAGAACGGTGCTACACTTGTATGTAGCGCATCTTTCTTTACGGTCAACCGGCAAGGTGTTAAATTGATCACGTTTTAGACCATTTTTTCGTCGCTACCACTAAAAATGATAAGGGCGAAAAAGGGTAACGGTTATCTTTTTGAAATACTGCGGGCCCGCTGTTATTCGTGTTCTGAATAGCTTGCGACACCCGGAAACATCAGGCGATACGTCTTGTACCTCTATATTGAGACTCTGAAACAGAGACTGGATGCCATAAATCAACTGCGTGTGGATCGCGCGCTAGCTGCTATGGGCCCTGCTTTCCAGCAGGTATACAGTCTGCTGCCGACATTATTGCACTATCACCACCCGCTGATGCCCGGCTACCTTGACGGTAACGTTCCCCAGGGCATTTGCCTTTTCACGCCTGATGAAACCCAACAGCATTATTTGAACGAGCTGGAGCTCTACCGCGGCATGCCGCCTCAGGAGTCCCCGAAGGGTGAACTGCCCATTACCGGCGTTTACTCCATGGGGAGTACCTCATCGGTAGGGCAAAGCTGTTCTTCGGACCTGGATATCTGGGTCTGCCATCAGTCCTGGCTCGATAACGACGAGCGTCAGCTGCTGCAGCGTAAATGCAGCCTGCTGGAAAGCTGGGCGGCGTCGCTCGGCGTGGAAGTGAGCTTCTTCCTGATTGATGAAAACCGTTTCCGCCATAACGAAAGCGGCAGTCTGGGTGGTGAAGACTGCGGCTCGACCCAGCACATCTTATTGCTGGATGAATTCTACCGTACTGCCGTACGCCTGGCCGGGAAGCGTATTCTGTGGAATATGGTCCCGTGTGAAGAGGAAGAGCATTACGACGATTACGTCATGTCGCTTTATGCGCAGGGCGTGCTGACGCCAAACGAATGGCTGGACCTCGGCGGCCTCAGCTCGTTGTCTGCGGAAGAGTACTTTGGCGCAAGCCTCTGGCAGCTCTATAAGAGTATCGACTCGCCGTACAAAGCGGTGCTCAAAACGCTGCTGCTGGAAGCCTATTCCTGGGAATACCCTACGCCGCGCCTGCTGGCGAAAGATATCAAGCAGCGACTGCACGACGGGGAGATCGTCTCCTTCGGTTTAGACGCCTACTGCATGATGCTGGAGCGCGTGACCGAATACCTGAAAGCCATTGATGACACCACGCGTCTTGACCTGGTGCGTCGATGTTTCTATCTCAAAGTGTGTGAGAAGTTGAGCCGCGAGCGCGCCTGCGTGGGCTGGCGTCGTGAAGTGGTCAGTCAGTTAGTGAAAGAGTGGGGATGGGACGAAGCGCGTCTGTCCATGCTCGACAACCGGGCCAACTGGAAAATCGATCAGGTGCGTGAAGCGCACAACGAACTGCTTGATGCCATGATGCAAAGCTACCGTAACCTGATCCGCTTTGCGCGCCGTAACAACCTCAGCGTTTCCGCCAGTCCGCAGGACATCGGGGTATTGACCCGTAAGCTGTACGCCGCGTTTGAAGCGCTGCCGGGCAAAGTCACGCTGGTTAACCCGCAGATTTCGCCAGACCTGTCAGAACCGAACCTGACCTTTATCTATGTTCCGCCGGGCCGCGCGAACCGCACCGGGTGGTATCTTTACAACCGTGCGCCAAGCATGGACTCCATCATCAGCCATCAGCCGCTGGAATATAACCGCTATCTGAACAAGCTGGTGGCCTGGGCCTGGTTTAACGGCCTGCTGACCTCGCGCACGCGCCTGTTTATCAAAGGCAACGAGGTGGTCGATCTCGCGAAGCTGCAGGAGATGGTGGCGGATGTCTCGCACCACTTCCCGCTGCGTCTGCCTGCCCCAACGCCAAAAGCGCTCTACAGCCCGTGCGAGATTCGCCATCTGGCGATTATCGTCAACCTGGAATACGACCCGACGGCGGCCTTCCGCAATCAGGTGGTCCATTTTGACTTCCGCAAGCTGGACGTCTTTAGCTTTGGCGAGCAGCAAAACTGCCTGGTGGGCAGCGTAGACCTGCTGTATCGCAACTCGTGGAACGAAGTGCGTACCCTGCACTTCAACGGCGAGCAGGCGATGATCGAAGCGCTGAAAACCATTCTCGGCAAGATGCATCAGGATGCCGCGCCGCCGGACAGCGTCGAAGTGTTCTGCTACAGCCAGCATCTGCGTGGCTTAATTCGTACCCGCGTGCAGCAGCTGGTCTCTGAGTGTATCGAACTGCGCCTCTCCAGTACCCGTCAGGAAACCGGGCGCTTTAAGGCGCTGCGCGTCTCCGGCCAAACCTGGGGTCTGTTCTTCGAGCGCCTGAACGTGTCGGTACAGAAGCTGGAAAACGCCATTGAGTTCTACGGCGCGATTTCGCACAACAAGCTGCATGGCCTGTCGGTGCAGGTGGAAACCAACCACGTTAAGCTGCCGCAGGTGGTGGACGGATTCGCCAGTGAAGGGATCATTCAGTTCTTCTTTGAAGAGTCGGGCGACGATGCCGGGTTCAACATTTACATTCTGGATGAGACCAACCGCGCCGAGGTGTATCACCACTGTGAAGGCAGTAAAGAGGAGCTGGTGCGCGACGTCAGCCGCTTCTACTCCTCTTCGCATGACCGCTTCACCTACGGCTCAAGCTTTATCAACTTTAACCTGCCGCAGTTCTACCAGATTGTGAACGTGGACGGGCGAGCGCAGGTGATTCCGTTCCGAACCCAGACGATAGCGCCAGTTCCCGCAAACCAGGATACCGCCCCGCTGTTGCAGCAGTATTTCTCCTGAGCCTTTTCGCCGGGTGGCGCTGACGCTTACCCGGCCTACGGTCCGAGCCGCTGTTGCCGGGTGGCGCTGACGCTTACCCGGCCTACGGTCCGAGCCGCTGTTGCCGGGTGGCGCTGACGCTTACCCGGCCTACGGTCCGAGTCGCTGTTGCCGGATGGCGCTGACGCTTATCCGGCCTACGGTTGGAGCCGTTGTAGGCCCGGTAAGGCGTAGCCGCCACCGGGCAACAAAACTACCTGAAACGCACGTCCTCACCCGCCTGCGCGGTCGCCGCCTGTTCCAGCAGATCCCAGAACGGCACGCCGCTGCGGTCGCAAACCCATTCCCCGTCTTTCAGATCGAAATGATAGCCGCCCTGCTTAGCCGCCAGCCAGACCTGGTGAAGCGGCTCCTGGCGGTTAATAATAATTTTGCTGCCATTTTCGAAGCTCAGGGTCAGAATGCCGCCGTTGATTTCACAATCGATATCGCTGTCGCCGTCCCAGTCGTCAATACGCTCTTCGATGGTCATCCACAGGTTGTCGGCAAGGCGATGGAATTCACTGTCGTTCATGGTTTTGTTCCTGTTTTTCGTGATGCCGGCAGTATAACCCTAAATAATTCCCGTTGCAGGAGAGCGGCAAACTCTTGCTTTTGTGTCTTCTCCTGCGATGATAGAAACAGATTTGAACTTACGGGCATCTTTATAATGAAAAACGCTTTCCGAACGCTTGCCGTTCTCATCACGCTGTTTAGCCTGACGGGCTGCGGACTGAAGGGACCACTGTACTTCCCACCTGCGGATAAAACCGCACCGCCGCCGACGAAACCCGTTAACAGCGGCATTGAGTCTTCCACGCCAAATACGAACGACCGTGGCGACAACGGCGGCCCGACTCAGGTTAATCTCTGACGACAACGTTCTGTACCCGCGCAATGGAGCAAATGATGCAGTTCTCTAAAATGCATGGCCTTGGCAACGATTTTATGGTCGTCGACGCGGTAACGCAGAATGTGTTTTTCTCCCCGGAACTGATCCGTCGCCTGGCGGATCGGCATCTGGGCGTGGGGTTCGATCAGCTGCTGGTGGTTGAGCCGCCGTACGATCCCGACCTCGATTTTCACTACCGTATCTTTAACGCCGACGGCAGCGAAGTTAACCAGTGCGGCAACGGCGCGCGCTGCTTTGCCCGCTTTGTTCGCCTGAAAGGGCTGACCAACAAGCGTGATATTCGCGTCAGTACCGCCAATGGCCGCATGGTGCTCAGCGTCACTGACGATGAACTGGTGCGCGTGAACATGGGCGAGCCTAACTTCGAGCCCTCCGTCGTGCCGTTTCGCGCAAACAAAGCGGAAAAGACCTATATTATGCGTGCGGCCGAGCAGACAGTATTGTGCGGCGTCGTCTCAATGGGTAACCCACACTGCGTGATTCAGGTTGATGATGTGGAAACCGCGGCGGTCGAAACGCTCGGCCCGGTGCTGGAAAGCCACGAACGTTTCCCGGAGCGTGCGAACATCGGCTTTATGCAGGTGGTGAAGCGCGAGCACATTCGTCTGCGGGTTTACGAGCGCGGCGCGGGTGAGACTCAGGCCTGCGGCAGCGGTGCCTGTGCGGCGGTGGCCGTGGGCATCTCCCAGGGGTTACTGGCAGAAGAGGTTCGCGTGGAATTACCGGGCGGTCGGCTTGATATCGCCTGGAAAGGACCGGGTCATCCACTGTATATGACTGGCCCGGCGGCACATGTCTATGACGGGTTTATCCATCTATGAAACAACCAGGGGAAGAACTGCAGGAAACAGTGACGGAACTGGACGACAGAGCCGTTGTTGATTATCTGCTGCGCAATCCTGAGTTTTTTATTCGCAATGCACGCGTCGTCGAAGAGATGCGCGTGCCGCATCCGGTTCGCGGGACCGTGTCGCTGGTCGAATGGCACATGGCGCGCGCGCGCAACCACATCAATCAGCTTGAAGAGAACATGACGCTGCTAATGGAGCAGGCCAGCACCAATGAAAGCCTGTTTTATCGTCTGCTGCATCTGCAGGCGCGTCTGGCGTCGGCGCACAGCCTTGACGAGTTCCTCAGCCGCTTCCACCGCTGGGCGCGCGAGCTGGGGCTGGCGGGCGCAACGCTTCGTCTGTTCCCTGACCGCTGGCGCATTGGCGCGCCGTCGGGGTTTACCCATCTGGCACTCAGCCGTCAGGCGTTTGAACCGCTGCGCATTCAGCGTCTGGGGCATGAGCACCACTATCTGGGGCCGCTGAACGGACCCGAGCTGCTGGTGGTGCTGCCGGAGGCCAAGGCGATTGGCTCGGTGGCGATGTCGCTGATGGGTCGCGATGGCGATCTGGGCGTCATCTTATTTACCAGCCGCGACGCGCATCACTATGAGCAGGGGCAAGCCACCCACCTGCTGCAGGAGATCGCCCTGATGCTGCCCGAGCTGCTGGAGCGCTGGATTGAGCGCGTATGACGGACGGACTGCTCGCCACTGACGTCTCGCGCTTTCTGCGCTATCTCGGCGTGGAACGTCAGCTTAGCCCCATTACGCTGCTTAACTATCAGCGTCAGCTTGATGCCATCATGCAGATTGCCGAAGAGATCGGCCTGAAAAGCTGGCAACAATGTGACGCCGCCACGGTGCGCGGGTTCGTCGTGCGTAGCCGTAAAAAAAATCTCAGCCCGGCGAGCCTGGCGCTCAGGCTCTCCGCGCTGCGCAGTTTCTTCGACTGGCTGGTCAGCCAGGGTGGCTTAAAAGCCAACCCGGCGAAAGGGATCGCCACGCCGAAAGCCCCGCGCCATCTGCCGAAAAATATCGACGTCGACGACGTCAATCGCCTGCTGGATATTGACCTTAACGATCCGCTGGCCGTGCGCGACCGCGCGATGCTGGAGGTCATGTACGGTGCCGGGCTGCGTCTGTCTGAACTCGTCAACCTCGACCTAAAGCATCTCGATCTGGAATCGGGCGAAGTGTGGGTAATGGGCAAGGGCAGCAAAGAGCGCCGCCTGCCGATTGGCCGCAACGCGGTCTCGTGGATTGAGCACTGGCTTGACCTGCGCGGGCTGTTTGGTGCGGACGAAGATGCGCTGTTCCTGTCGAAGCTCGGCAAGCGGATATCGGCGCGGAACGTGCAGAAGCGCTTTGCGGAGTGGGGCATCAAGCAGGGGCTGAACAGCCACGTTCACCCGCACAAGCTGCGCCACTCCTTTGCGACACACATGCTTGAGTCGAGCGGCGATCTGCGCGGCGTGCAGGAACTGCTCGGCCACGCGAATCTGTCGACGACTCAAATCTATACCCACTTAGACTTCCAGCACCTTGCCTCGGTGTATGACGCGGCGCATCCACGCGCCAAACGGGGGAAATAATGCGTTTTTACCGCCCACTGGGTCAGATCTCCGCGCTGACGTTTGACCTTGATGACACCCTTTATGACAACCGCGAGGTGATCCTGCGCACGGAGCAGGAGTCGCTGGCGTTTGTGCAGAACTACCATCCCGCGCTCAAGGCGATGCAAAACAAGGACTTCCAGAAGCTGCGTCAGTCCCTGCGGGAGACCGAGCCGGACATTTACCACGACGTGACCGAATGGCGTCGCCGTGCGGTGGAGCAGGCGATGCTGAATGCGGGTCTGAGTGCCCAGGATGCTGCTATCGGTGCCGAAGCGGCAATGGAAAACTTTGCTAAATGGCGCAGCCGTATCGACGTGCCGCAGGAGACCCACGACACGCTGGCGAAGCTTGCCGAAAAGTGGCCGCTGGTGGCCATCACCAACGGCAACGCCCAGCCGGAGCTGTTTGGCCTCAGCGATTACTTTGAATTCGTGCTGCGCGCAGGCCCACACGGGCGCGCGAAGCCGTTCAGCGATATGTATCATCTGGCGGCGGAAAAGCTGAATTTGCCGCTCGGCCAGATCCTGCACGTAGGGGATGACCTGACCACGGACGTGGCCGGAGCCATCCGCTGCGGCATGCAGGCCTGCTGGATCAAGCCGGAAAACGCCGACCTGATGATTGCCTCCGACAGCCGTCTTCTGCCGCACGTGGAAATTTCGCGGTTGGCATCCCTCACGACGCTGATATAATCACCAGTAATATTGTATAAATTACCAGGGTTGTGCAGTTGTAGGCCCGGTAAGCGTAGCGCCACCGGGCGTTTTGCTCTGTTCCTGAATACTATGTGACGGTGCCAATGGACGTTTCTTACCTGCTCGACAGCCTTAATGACAAACAGCGTGACGCGGTTGCCGCCTCGCGCACCAACCTGCTGGTGCTGGCTGGAGCGGGCAGTGGTAAGACGCGCGTGCTGGTTCACCGTATCGCCTGGCTGCAGAGCGTGGAGAACTGCTCCCCGTATTCCATCATGGCGGTGACGTTCACCAACAAGGCAGCGGCGGAGATGCGCCACCGTATCGCCCAGCTGATGGGTACCAGCCAGGGCGGCATGTGGGTCGGCACCTTCCACGGTCTGGCGCACCGCCTGCTGCGCGCGCACCACATGGACGCCAACCTGCCGCAGGATTTTCAAATTCTCGACAGCGAAGACCAGCTCCGCCTGCTGAAGCGCCTGATCAAGGCGATGAACCTCGACGAGAAGCAGTGGCCGCCGCGTCAGGCGATGTGGTACATCAACGGCCAGAAAGACGAAGGGCTGCGCCCGCACCATATTCAGAGCTTCGGCAACCCGGTCGAGCAGACCTGGCAGAACGTCTACAAAGCCTATCAGGAAGCGTGCGATCGCGCCGGTCTGGTGGATTTCGCCGAGCTGCTGCTGCGCGCCCACGAGCTGTGGCTCAACAAGCCGCACATCCTGCAGCACTACCGTGAACGCTTTACCAATATCCTGGTGGACGAATTCCAGGATACCAACAACATCCAGTACGCGTGGATCCGCCTGCTGGCCGGTGATACCGGCAAGGTGATGATCGTGGGTGATGACGACCAGTCAATCTACGGCTGGCGCGGGGCGCAGGTGGAGAACATCCAGCGCTTCCTCAACGACTTCCCCGGCGCGCAAACCATCCGTCTGGAGCAGAACTACCGCTCGACCAGCAACATCCTGAGCGCGGCCAATGCCCTGATTGAAAACAACAACGGGCGTCTGGGTAAAAAGCTGTGGACCGACGGCGTCGACGGCGAACCGATTTCGATTTACTGCGCCTTCAACGAGCTCGACGAAGCGCGCTTCGTGGTCAACCGCATTAAAACCTGGCAGGACAACGGCGGCGCGCTGGAGCAGTGCGCCATTCTCTACCGCAGCAACGCCCAGTCGCGCGTGCTGGAAGAGGCGCTCTTGCAGGTGGGCATGCCGTACCGCATTTACGGCGGCATGCGCTTCTTCGAACGCCAGGAAATCAAAGACGCGCTCTCGTATCTGCGTCTGATTGCGAACCGTAACGACGACGCGGCGTTTGAACGCGTGGTGAATACGCCAACCCGCGGCATCGGCGACCGCACGCTGGACGTGGTGCGCCAGGCCTCGCGCGACCGCCAGCTGACGCTGTGGCAGGCATGCCGCGAGCTGCTGCAGGAAAAAGCCCTCGCCGGACGTGCCGCCAGCGCCCTGCAGCGCTTCCTTGAGCTGATTGACGCCCTGGCGCAGGAAACCGCCGACATGCCGCTGCACGTGCAGACCGACCGGGTGATTAAAGACTCCGGCCTGCGCACCATGTACGAGCAGGAAAAAGGCGAGAAGGGCCAGACCCGAATCGAGAACTTAGAGGAGCTGGTCACGGCAACGCGCCAGTTCAGCTATAACGAAGAAGACGAAGACCTGATGCCGCTGCAGGCGTTCCTGTCGCATGCCGCGCTGGAAGCGGGGGAAGGGCAGGCGGACACCTGGCAGGATGCGGTTCAGCTGATGACGCTGCACTCCGCCAAAGGCCTGGAGTTCCCACAGGTGTTTATCGTCGGCATGGAAGAGGGGATGTTCCCGAGCCAGATGTCGCTGGATGAAGGCGGCCGTCTGGAAGAAGAGCGTCGTCTGGCCTACGTGGGCGTGACCCGTGCGATGCAAAAGCTGACGTTAACCTACGCCGAAACCCGCCGTCTGTACGGGAAAGAGGTCTATCACCGTCCGTCGCGCTTTATCGGCGAACTGCCGGAGGAGTGCGTGGAAGAGGTGCGTCTGCGGGCCAGCATCAGCCGTCCGGTCAGCCATCCGCGTATGGGCTCACCCATCTCTGAAACCGACACCGGCTACAAGCTGGGCCAGCGCGTGCGCCATTCAAAGTTTGGCGAAGGGACCATTGTGAATCTGGAAGGCAGCGGCGAGCACAGCCGCCTGCAGGTGGCGTTCCAGGGGCAGGGGATCAAATGGCTGGTGGCGGCCTATGCGAAGCTGGAAACAGTCTAACTTTCAGAAAAATATCATTATTTTGTAATAATCTGCTAGCCTTATACGGTGAAGGTCAATTAATGCCCTTCAGCGTTCCGTTGCGTGTTGACGCCACAGTTATAGCTGGCGTAACATGCGCGCACGATTACGCTAAGAGGACATTCGCCTTGGACACACCCAGTAGATACTGGCTCAATTCCCTGTCATCCAGGAACAACTCCTAAGGCTATCTCCTCTTGCTGATGGCCTTAGTGGTTGTCAGCGACTGCACTAATCCCGTCGCGCTGAGTCAGGCTGTTTAATGGTCTGAAACCCAATTTGTTTCTGTGTGCCCACCGAACTGTCCGATATTTTTTGCATTGGGAGTCCCGGTCATGTTGAGCGCATTTCAACTCGAAAATAACCGACTGACTCGGCTTGAAGCCGAAGAGTCACAGCCCCTCATTGATGCCGTATGGGTGGATCTGGTCGAGCCGGACGACGATGAGCGCCTTCGCGTACAATCTGAGCTGGGGCAAAGCCTGGCAACCCGCCCGGAACTGGAAGACATCGAAGCCTCCGCGCGTTTTTTTGAAGACGAAGACGGCCTGCACATTCACTCCTTCTTCTTCTTTGAAGATGCGGAAGACCACGCGGGTAACTCCACCGTGGCGTTTACCATTCGCGACGGCCGTCTGTTTACCCTGCGCGAGCGCGAACTTCCGGCCTTCCGCCTCTACCGCATGCGCGCTCGCAGCCAGGCGATGGTGGACGGTAACGCCTACGAGCTGCTGCTCGACCTGTTCGAAACCAAAATTGAACAGCTGGCGGACGAAATTGAAAACATCTACAGCGATCTGGAAAAGCTGAGCCGGGTGATCATGGAAGGCCATCAGGGCGATGAGTACGATGAAGCGCTCTCCACGCTGGCGGAGCTGGAAGATATCGGCTGGAAGGTGCGTTTGTGTCTGATGGATACCCAGCGCGCGCTGAACTTCCTGGTGCGCAAGGCGCGTCTGCCGGGCGGTCAGCTGGAGCAGGCGCGTGAGATCCTGCGCGATATCGAATCCCTGCTGCCGCACAACGAATCCCTGTTCCAGAAGGTGAACTTCCTGATGCAGGCGGCGATGGGCTTTATCAACATCGAGCAGAACCGCATCATCAAGATCTTCTCGGTGGTATCCGTGGTGTTCCTGCCGCCGACGCTGGTGGCATCGAGCTATGGGATGAACTTTGAGTTTATGCCGGAGCTGAAGTGGAGCTTTGGCTACCCGGGGGCGATTATCTTTATGATCCTCGCGGGGCTGGCGCCGTATCTGTACTTTAAGCGTCGTAACTGGCTGTAAAAATCTGGCGGGTGGCGCTGCGCTTACCCGCCCTACAGAACGTGTAGGCCGGATAAGGCGCAGCCGCCATCCGGCAAAAAGGCCCTACAGCCCTTTACGCACTCTGCGCTGGGTATAAATCGCATCGGCAACGAAGATCGCCAGCGCCACCCAGATAAAGGCGAACGTCACCATCTTATCCGCCCCCGGCACTTCCCCGTAGAACACCACCGCCAGCAGGAACATTAGCGTCGGACCAATGTACTGGAAGAAGCCCAGCGTGGAGAGGCGCAGGCGCGTTGCCGCGCCGGTGAAGCACAGCAGGGGAATGGTGGTCACCACGCCCGCCGCCATCAGCATCAGATTCAGCGACCACGGGTTGCTGCCCATGTGGCTGGTGGCGCTGTCGGCGATGCCGAAGAGGTAGATCGCCGCCACCGGCAGCAGCCACAGGGTTTCAAACAGCATCCCCGTCTGTGCTTCCACCGCAATCTTCTTACGCACCAGACCGTAAAACGCAAAGCTGAACGCCAGGCCGAGGGCGATTATCGGCAGCGAGCCGAAGGTCCAGAGCTGCACCAGCACGCCGCAGAAGGCCAGGATCACCGCCACCCACTGCATCCGGCGGAAGCGCTCACCGAGGAAAATCATCCCCAGCACAATGTTCACCAGCGGGTTAATGAAGTACCCCAGGCTCGCTTCGAGCATGTGATGGTTATTCACCGCCCAAATAAACAGCAGCCAGTTGCCGCCAATCAGCACGGCAGAGAGCGCCAGCAGGAAGATCTTCTTCGGCGTTTGCAGCAGCGTTTTGACGCCCGACCACTGACGGCTGAGGCTCATCAGCGCAATCATGAAGAAAAACGACCAGATAACGCGGTGAGTGAGGATCTCATCGGCCGGAACGTAGGCGATAAGCTTGAAGTACGCCGGGGCGATACCCCAAATAAAATAAGCGGCAAGGGCGAGTAAAACGCCCTGCCGCGTCTGTTTAGCATCCATCGGGAAAATCCGTTACAAGAAAGTGAATCAATTTTACCCGATTTTGCCGCCTCAACCCACCATATAAGTGGCGGTTGCGCTGGCGATATAAACCTGTTCTTCGTTGTGTAATTCAACGCGCGCCACGGCAACTTTATTCCCCGCGCGCAGCAGGCTGCTGGTGCAGGTGAAGCGATTTCCGCGCCCCGGGCGAAGATAGTCGACGCGCAAATCAATGGTGCCCATGCGCGCCAGACGCTGGCGGAGTTCGTCTTCGTTGATGGTTTCATGGCGGGTCAGCGTACTGCCAACGCAGACCAGACCTGCCGCCACGTCGAGCGCGGAGGCAATCACGCCGCCGTGCAAAATACTTTGCGCCCAGTTACCGACCATCATCGGCTGGTTGTTGAAGCTCAGCTGGGCGAAGTCTTTCTCGTAACGCTCCAGCTCCAGTCCCAGCGCGCGGTTGAACGGCATATGGTAAACAAAAATCTCGCCCACAAGTTTTAACACTTCTTCGGCGGTAAGCATGGCTGACATGAGGCATCACATCCCTATTGTTAATGAAATGTTGATTTTATGCCTCAACAATACGGATTTCCACTTTCAGAAACGAGGATGCAGCAGTTGTCGCAGAAGTCTGTAGAATGTTCGCCACATAACTATTCAATCAATTTTACTCTTTAGCAGGAGAACACCACCGATGCGGACGTATCTGGCCTGGTTACTGGCGGCGGTTTCGCTGCCCCTCACAGCCTATGCGCAGGAAGCGACAATCAAAGAGGTGCATGATAAGCCTGCCGTTCACGGTAGTATTATCGCGAACCTTCTTCAGGAGCATGACAATCCGTTCACGCTCTATCCGTACGACACCAACTACGTGATCTACACCCAGACCAGCGATATGAACAAGGAGGCAATAAGCTCCTATAACTGGTCTGATAATGCGCGTAAAGACGAGGTGAAGTTCCAGCTGAGCCTTGCCTTCCCGTTCTGGCGCGGTATTCTGGGGCCAAACTCGGTGTTTGGGGCTTCTTACACGCAGAAATCCTGGTGGCAGCTCTCAAACAGCGCGGAGTCCTCGCCGTTCCGTGAAACGAACTATGAGCCGCAGCTGTTCCTCGGCTTCGCAACGGATTATGAGTTTGCGGGCTGGACGCTGCGCGATGTCGAAGTGGGCTTTAACCACGATTCTAACGGACGCTCCGATCCAACCTCCCGCAGCTGGAACCGCGCCTATACGCGTCTGATGGCGCAGAACGGTAACTGGATGGTGGAAGTGAAGCCGTGGTATGTGGTTGGCAGCACGGATGACAACCCGGATATCACCAAATACATGGGCTATTACCAGCTCAAAGTCGGCTACCAGCTAGGTGATGCCGTGCTGAGCGCGAAAGGGCAGTACAACTGGAACACCGGTTACGGCGGTGCGGAAGTGGGCTTAAGCTATCCGGTAAGCAAGCATGTCCGCCTTTATACGCAGGTTTACAGCGGCTACGGCGAGTCGCTTATCGATTACAACTTCAACCAGACTCGCGTCGGCGTGGGCGTAATGCTGAACGATATTCTCTAGGCTGCTCGAATGTTTTTGCGTTAAACGTTGAAGTTTCTCTCTCAGGCGCTGAAAATAGCGCCTGTTTCATTTCTGGCATATGGGGTTAACGTGGCGCAGGCGGAAGTATTGAATCAGGAGTCGCTGGCTAAACAGGTTTTGCATGAAACCTTTGGCTTCCAGCAGTTCCGCCCTGGCCAGGAAACCATCATTGAAACGGTGCTGGAAGGTCGTGATTGCCTGGTGGTGATGCCGACCGGCGGCGGGAAATCCCTCTGCTATCAGGTGCCCGCGCTGGTGCTTAACGGCCTGACGGTCGTGGTATCTCCGCTCATTTCGCTAATGAAGGACCAGGTTGACCAGCTGCTCGCCAACGGCGTGGCGGCGGCCTGCCTTAACTCCACGCAAACCCGGGAGCAGCAGCAAGAGGTGATGGCCGGGTGCCGCACCGGGCAGATCCGCCTGCTGTATATCGCCCCGGAACGCCTGATGCTGGATAACTTCCTCGACCATCTTGCGCACTGGAACCCGGTCCTGCTGGCGGTGGATGAAGCGCACTGTATCTCCCAGTGGGGGCACGATTTCCGCCCGGAATACGCCGCCCTCGGCCAGCTCCGTCAGCGCTTCCCCGAGCTGCCTTTTATGGCGCTGACCGCCACGGCGGATGACACCACCCGCCTGGATATCGTTCGCCTGCTCGGGCTGAACGACCCCTATATTCAGGTCAGCAGCTTCGACCGCCCGAACATCCGCTACATGCTGATGGAAAAGTTCAAGCCGCTGGATCAGCTTCTGCGCTACGTCCAGGAGCAGCGCGGCAAGTCCGGCATTATCTACTGCAACAGCCGTGCGAAGGTGGAAGACACCGCCGCGCGCCTGCAAAACCGCGGCTTTAGCGCCGCCGCGTATCACGCCGGATTAGAGAACCACATCCGCGCCGACGTGCAGGAGAAATTCCAGCGTGACGACCTGCAGATTGTGGTCGCGACGGTGGCGTTTGGCATGGGCATCAACAAGCCCAACGTGCGCTTTGTGGTGCACTTCGACATCCCGCGCAATATCGAATCCTACTATCAGGAAACCGGCCGCGCCGGGCGCGACGGTCTGCCTGCGGAAGCGATGCTGTTTTACGATCCGGCCGATATGGCGTGGCTGCGCCGCTGTCTCGAGGAAAAACCGCAGGGACAGCTGCAGGATATCGAACGCCACAAGCTCAACGCGATGGGCGCGTTTGCCGAAGCGCAAACCTGCCGTCGTCTGGTACTGCTCAACTACTTTGGCGAAGGGCGGCAGGAGCCGTGCGGCAACTGCGATATCTGCCTGGATCCGCCAAAGCAGTACGATGGCCTGATGGACGCGCGTAAGGCGCTCTCAACCATTTACCGCGTGAATCAACGCTTCGGGATGGGCTACGTGGTGGAAGTGCTGCGCGGCGCGAATAACCAGCGCATCCGCGACATGGGTCACGACAAGCTGCCTGTCTACGGTATTGGCAAAGACCAGAGCCACGAGCACTGGGTCAGCATTATTCGCCAGCTGATCCACCTCGGCTTTGCCACGCAGAACATTGCTCAGCACTCCGCGCTTCAGCTGACGGAAGCGGCGCGTCCGGTACTGCGCGGTGACGTTGAGCTCAAGCTCGCCGTGCCGCGCGTGGTCGCCCTCAAGCCTCGGGTGATGCAAAAATCCTACGGCGGAAACTACGACCGCAAGCTGTTCGCCAAACTGCGCAAGCTGCGTAAAGCCATTGCTGACGAAGAGAACATCCCGCCTTACGTGGTGTTCAACGACGCGACGCTGATTGAGATGGCCGAGCAGATGCCGCTCAGCGCCAGCGAAATGCTCAGCGTCAACGGCGTGGGAACGCGCAAGCTGGAGCGCTTCGGGAAAGAGTTTATGGCGCTCATCCGCTCTCACGCCGACGGTGATGATGAGGAGTAGTCAGCCGGGCAAAAAAGTGCCAGGATGATGACTCACTGAATTATTTCCCCGCGAGTTAATTATGCTGATGCTATTTCTCACCGTGGCGCTAGTGCATATCGTTGCGCTGATGAGCCCGGGCCCTGACTTTTTCTTCGTATCACAAACGGCCGTCAGCCGCTCCCGCAAAGAGGCGATGATGGGCGTGCTCGGTATCACCATGGGCGTTATGGTCTGGGCGGCGGTTGCGCTGCTCGGTCTGAACCTGATCCTGGCGAAGATGGCCTGGCTGCATAATATCATTATGGTGGGCGGTGGGCTGTACCTGTGCTGGATGGGCTACCAGATGCTGCGCGGGGCGCTGAAGAAAGAAGAGAAAAAGCCGGAAGAGCCAAAGGTGGAGCTGGCAACGGGCGGCCGCAGCTTTGTGAAAGGGCTGCTGACCAACCTGGCGAACCCGAAAGCGATCATCTATTTCGGCTCCGTGTTCTCGCTGTTTGTCGGCGATAGCGTTGGCGCGGGCGCGCGCTGGGGCATCTTCCTGCTGATCGTCGTTGAAACCTTTGCCTGGTTCACTGTCGTCGCCAGCCTGTTCGCCTTACCGGCAATGCGCCGTGGCTACCAACGCATTGCGAAGTGGATTGACGGCTTCGCCGGCGCGCTGTTCGCCGGCTTCGGCATTCATCTCATCATTTCTCGCTAAGCATGACGCGCTGACGCAAGCAGCGCGCCAACCAGCATAAACAGCGAACCAAAGACTTTATTCAGGGCCTTCATCTGCTTAGGCCCTTTTATCCACGCTGCAATCCGCTGCGCGAGCGTCGCGTAACCAATCATCACGATGATATCGACGATAATCGTGGTCGCGCCCAGCACCACGTACTGCATCACCTGGGGCTGATGCGGCACGATAAACTGCGGGAACAGCGCGGCGAGGAACACGATGCTTTTCGGGTTGGTCAGATTGACGAACACCGCACGCTTGAACAGATGGCCGCGGTTTTGCGTCTGAGCGAGCGTATTCAGGTTGATGGAGCCTGCCGCGCGCCACTGCTGAATGCCGAGCCAAATCAGATACGCCGCCCCGGCCCATTTCAGCACCTCAAACGCCAGTACGGAGCGGGAGAACAGGGTTCCCAGACCAATCCCGACCAGCACGATATGAATGCCTAGCCCGGTCTGCAAACCGGCAATGGATGCCGCCGCCCCGCGATACCCATGGTTGATGGAGGTGGTCATGGTGTTAATAGCGCCCGAGCCCGGTGAAAGACTGAGGATGATGGATGTCAGCAGGTAAGCGAACCACCACTCAAAGGTCATTTGAAACTCCCGAATTGTCTGTTTTTATGCCACAATACGCTATTGTTGAGTCATTTTGTGACCGGTGACGAAAAAACGATATTCCTTGGCTTAGGTGAGTAGAAACCCGATGTTTCAGCAGAAAAAGGACTGGGAAACACGAGAAAACGCATTTGCTGCTTTCTCCATGGGGCCGCTGACCGATTTCTGGCGCCAGCGTGAGGAAGATGAGTTTACGGGCGTCGGGGGCATCCCGGTACGCTTCGTTCGTTTCCGTGATGAAAAAAATGACCGGGTGATTGTGGTCTGCCCCGGGCGCATTGAAAGCTACGTTAAATACGCCGAACTGGCTTACGATCTGGTCCATATGGGGTTCGATGTGCTTATCATCGACCACCGTGGACAGGGGCTGTCCGGCCGCATGTTGCCTGACACGCACCGTGGGCACGTCGATCGCTTCAGCGATTACGTCGACGATTTCGCCGCGTTCTGGGAGCAGGAAGTGCAGCCCGGCCCCTGGCGTAAGCGGTACATCCTTGCGCACTCCATGGGGGGTGCGATATCGACGCTGTTTTTGCAGCGTTATAAACACCAGTGCGATGCCATTGCGCTGACCGCGCCGATGTACGGTATCGTCATACGTTTTCCCGACTGGATGGTCCGCCATCTTCTCGACTGGGCTGAGGGCCATCAGCGCATTCGGGAAGGCTACGCCATCGGGACAGGACGCTGGCGCGCGCTGCCGTTCGCCATCAACGTCTTAACCCACAGTCGGCAACGCTATCGCCGCAACCTGCGCTTTTATGCCGATGAGCCGCGTTTACGCGTGGGCGGCCCGACCTGGCACTGGGTGCGGGAAGGTATTCTTGCCGGCGAGCAGGTGCTGGCGGGTGTCGGCGATGACGACACGCCAACGCTCCTGATTCAGGCGGAAGAAGAGCGTGTGGTCGATAACCGCATGCATGACCGCTATTGTGAACTGCGCGCTGCCGCCGGTCACCCTTGTGAAGGGGGGAAACCGCTGGTTATTCACGGTGCGTACCATGAGATCCTTTTTGAAAAGGACGCTATGCGCTCGGTCGCGCTCAACGCCATTGTTGATTTTTTCAACGGGCATAATTGATTCTTGTTTTCCACCAGAGGTTGAAATCCCTATGTACCAGGTTGTTGCATCTGATTTAGATGGCACGCTGCTTTCCCCCGACCACACCCTGTCGCCTTACGCGAAAGAGACCCTGAAGCTTCTGACCGCCCGTGGCGTAAACTTCGTGTTTGCCACCGGCCGCCACCACGTCGACGTGGGGCAGATCCGCGATAATCTCGAGATCAAATCGTACATGATCACCTCCAACGGTGCGCGCGTGCATGATACTGACGGCAACCTGATTTTTACCCATAACCTGGATCGCGATATTGCCGCCGATCTGTTCGGCGTGGTGCATAACAACCCGGCTATCGTCACGAACGTTTACCGCGACGACGACTGGTTTATGAACCGCCACCGCCCGGATGAAATGCGTTTCTTCAAGGAAGCGGTATTCAACTACTCCCTGTACGAGCCGGGCCTGCTGGAGCCGGAAGGGATCAGCAAGGTGTTCTTTACCTGCGACAGCCACGAAGAACTGCTCCCGCTGGAGCAGGCGATCAACGCCCGCTGGGGCGATCGCGTGAACGTCAGCTTCTCAACCCTGACCTGCCTGGAAGTGATGGCCGGTGGCGTCTCCAAAGGTCACGCGCTGGAGGCGGTAGCGAAACGTCTGGGCTTCGAGCTGAAAGACTGTATCGCCTTCGGTGACGGCATGAACGATGCCGAAATGCTCTCTATGGCGGGCAAGGGCTGCATCATGCAGAACGCGCATCAGCGTCTGAAAGATCTGCACCCGGAGCTGGAAGTGATCGGTTCCAATGCTGACAACGCGGTGCCGAAGTATCTGCGCAAACTGTTCCTTGAATAATCTTCATTTGATTGTTTATTGCTCAGATGTCAACTAAAGAGTTCGCTACAATGCCTCTCCTTCTTTCAGAGAGACAAGCATTGTGGCGCTACTCATTATCACCACTATCCTGTGGGCCTTCTCCTTTAGCCTGATTGGCGAATACCTTGCCGGCTCGGTCGACAGCTACTTCTCGGTGCTAATGCGCGTGGGGCTGGCGGCGCTGGTGTTCCTGCCGTTTCTGCGCGCGCGCGGGCAATCGCTGAAAACGATTGTGCTGTACATGCTGGTTGGGGCGATGCAGCTTGGCATCATGTATCTGTTTAGCTTCCGGGCCTACGTTTACCTGTCCGTCTCCGAATTTCTGCTCTTTACCGTGCTTACGCCGCTCTACATCACGCTGATTTACGACCTGCTCAGCAGACGCCGTCTGCGCTGGGGATACCTCCTGAGCGCGGCGCTGGCGGCGATCGGCGCGGCGATTATTCGCTATGACAAAGTCAGCGATCACTTCTGGACCGGGCTGATGTTCGTCCAGCTCGCCAACATCAGTTTTGCCATCGGCATGGTGGGCTACAAGCGCCTGATGGAAACCCGTCCGATGCCGCAGCATAACGCGTTTGCGTGGTTCTACATGGGCGCCGCGATTGTCGCGGTGGCGGCGTGGTTTATGCTGGGGAACCCGCAAAAGCTGCCGACCACCGGCGTGCAGTGGGGAGTGCTGGTCTGGCTGGGCGTCGTAGCATCCGGGCTGGGGTACTTCATGTGGAACTACGGCGCGACGCAGGTCGACGCCGGTACGCTCGGGATCATGAACAATGTGCATGTCCCGGCAGGGCTGCTGGTTAACCTCGCCATCTGGCAGCAGCAGCCGCACTGGCCGAGCTTCCTTATTGGGGGAGCGGTGATCCTGGCTTCGCTGTGGGTACATCGCCGATGGGTCGCTCCGCGCTCCGCACGAACGGAAGATGGTCGCACGCGTGGTTCCGCGCTGAGCGAATAAACGCCTCCGTAATCGGCTGACGCTGCTCGCCATCACGCACGGCGGCGTACAGTCGGCTCCACAGTCCTTCACCCAGGGTTTTGGTCACCACCAGGCCCTGGCGTTCAAAGCTCTCCACCACCCAGTGCGGCAGCGCCGCAATCCCCATTCTGGCCGCCACCATCTGGATCAGCAGCAGCGTGTTATCCACGCTTTTTAGCTGCGGGCTAATGCCTGCTGGCTGCAGGAAGTGTCGCCAGATATCCAGACGACTGCGCTGGACCGGATAAATCAGCAGCGTTTCGGTCGCAAGATCTTCCGGCGTGATGCGCGTTTTTGTCGCCAGCGGATGGTCCGGCGCCAGCACCAGACGCACTTCATAATCAAACATCGGCGAATAGTGCAGACCGCTGCGCGGCAGGATGTCAGAGGTCATCACCAGATCCAGCTCGCCCTGCTGCAGCGAGGGCTGCGGGTCGAACGTGACGCCGGATTTAAAGTCCATCTCCACCTGCGGCCACTTCTGGCGGAAGTTCTCAAGCGCGGGGGTCAGCCACTGAATACAGCTGTGGCACTCAATGGCGATACGCAGTTTGGTCTGCTGCGGTTCGTTACACGCCTGCAGCGCGCTGGCGATTTGCGGCAGCACCTGATTCGCCAGCTGAAGCAGAATTTCACCCTGCGGCGTAAAGCGTAGCGGCTGACTCTTACGCACAAAAAGACGGAAGCCGAGGCGCTGTTCCAGATCGCTGAACTGGTGAGAAAGCGCGGACTGGGTCTGGTGCAGCGTGGCCGCCGCCGCCGCGAGCGAGCCGCAGTTCCGCAACGCTTGTAGCGTTTTCAGGTGTTTAATCTCGATCATGAAAGTCCTTCACTTCGCCATGAACATATTGCGCTTGAGGAATATACAGTACCTGCCAATTATAGATGTGTAAACATCTGGACGTCTAAATAACCAATTTCATAAGGGGCTCACCATGACAATCCGCAATCACACTCTCGGTTTCCCTCGCGTTGGCCTGCGTCGCGAGCTGAAAAAAGCGCAAGAAAGCTACTGGGCGGGTAACGCCACCCTTGAAGAACTGCTGGCGGTGGGACGCGAGCTGCGCGCCCGTCACTGGGAGCAGCAAAAACAGGCGGGCATTGACCTGCTGCCGGTGGGCGATTTCGCCTGGTACGACCATGTTCTGACGACCAGCCTGCTGCTGGGCAACGTGCCGGCTCGTCATCAGAACAACGATGGATCGGTAGATATCGATACCCTGTTCCGCATCGGCCGTGGCCGTGCGCCAACGGGTGAGCCAGCGGCAGCGGCGGAAATGACCAAGTGGTTCAACACCAACTATCACTATATGGTGCCGGAGTTCGTAAAAGGCCAGCAGTTTAAACTGACCTGGACGCAGCTTCTGGACGAGGTGGACGAAGCGCTGGCGCTGGGCCACCAGGTGAAACCGGTGCTGCTCGGGCCGGTAACGTACCTGTGGCTGGGCAAAGTGAAAGGCGAGCCGTTTGACCGACTCAGCCTGCTGAAGGATATTCTGCCGGTCTACAAACAGGTCCTGATTGAGCTGGGCAAACGCGGCATTCAGTGGGTACAAATCGACGAACCCGCGCTGGTGCTCGAACTGCCGCAGGCATGGCTCGATGCCTTCAAACCGGCGTATGACGCGCTCACCGGTCAGGTAAAACTCCTGCTGACCACCTATTTTGAAGGCGTCACGCCGAACCTGAAGACCATTACCGCGCTGCCGGTGCAGGGCCTGCACGTTGACCTGGTCCACGGCAAAGACGATGTGCTGGAGCTGCACAAGCGCCTGCCTGCAGACTGGCTGCTCTCCGCCGGGCTGATTAACGGTCGTAACGTCTGGCGCGCCGATCTCACCGAGAAATATGCACAAATCAAAGATATCGTCGGCAAACGTGAGCTGTGGGTGGCCTCGTCCTGTTCCCTGCTGCACAGCCCGATCGATCTGAGCGTGGAGACCCGCCTGGATGCCGAGGTGAAAAGCTGGTTTGCCTTCGCCCAGCAAAAATGTGAAGAGCTGGCGCTGCTGCGCGACGCGCTGAACAGTGGCGACACGGCGGCGATTACCGAATGGAGCGCGCCGATCCAGGCACGTCGTCACTCGGCGCGCGTGCATAACCCGGCGGTGGAAAAACGTCTGGCGGCTATTACCGCCCAGGACAGCCAGCGCCAGAGTCCGTATGAGGTGCGCGCGGAAGCCCAGCGCGCCCGCTTCAACCTGCCTGCATGGCCGACCACGACGATCGGCTCTTTCCCGCAGACTACGGAGATCCGCGGCCTGCGTCTGGACTTTAAAAAGGGCAATCTGGACGCGAATCACTACCGTACCGGCATTGCGGAGCACATCAAGCAGGCGATTATCGAGCAGGAGCGTTTAGGTCTGGACGTGCTGGTGCACGGTGAGGCCGAGCGTAACGACATGGTGGAATACTTCGGTGAGCACCTGGACGGCTTTGTGTTTACCCAGAACGGCTGGGTGCAGAGCTACGGCTCCCGCTGCGTGAAGCCGCCGGTGGTGATCGGCGACGTCAGCCGCCCGGAACCGATCACCGTGGAGTGGGCCAAATATGCCCAGTCTCTTACCGACAAGCCGGTTAAGGGCATGCTCACCGGGCCTGTGACCATTCTCTGCTGGTCGTTCCCGCGCGAAGACGTGACCCGTGAAACCATCGCGAAGCAAATCGCGCTGGCGCTGCGCGATGAGGTGGCGGATCTGGAGGCGGCGGGCATTGGCATTATCCAGATTGACGAACCGGCGCTGCGAGAAGGTCTGCCGCTGCGCCGCAGCGACTGGGATGCCTACCTGAAGTGGAGCGTAGAGGCTTTCCGCATCAACGCATCGGTGGCGAAGGACGACACGCAGATCCACACCCACATGTGTTACTGCGAATTTAACGACATCATGGATTCCATTGCCGCGCTGGACGCCGACGTGATCACCATTGAGACCTCGCGTTCAGACATGGAGCTGCTGGAGTCGTTTGAAGAGTTCGACTACCCGAATGAAATCGGGCCGGGCGTGTACGACATCCACTCCCCGAACGTGCCGAGCGTGGAGTGGATTGAGGCCCTGCTGAAAAAAGCCGCCCAGCGCATTCCGGCAGAGCGCCTGTGGGTGAACCCGGACTGCGGCCTGAAAACACGCGGCTGGCCGGAGACGCGTGCGGCGCTCGCCAACATGGTGAAGGCGGCACAGAACTTGCGTCAGGCGTAGTGGCGCTGGGTTGCCGGGTGGCGCTAACGCTTACCTGGCCTACCTGAAGGCCCGGTAAGGCGCAGCCGCCACCGGGCTTTTTTAGGCTTTCTTCCCGCCGTACTGGCTAAACCACGCCAGCATCCGCTGCCAGCCATCCTGGGCTGATTCCGCGTGATAGCTCGGACGATAATCGGCGTTAAACGCATGCCCGGCATCCGGGTACACCACAATCTCCGCCTTTGCGTTTGCCGCACGGAGCGCATGGCGCATGGTCTCTACCGAATCAAGCGAAATCCCGGTGTCCTGAGCGCCGTACAGGCCTAACACCGGGGCATTTAACTCGGTAGCGATATCCACGGGATGTTTCGGCGAATTCAGCGTTTTTTCACCCACCAGTTTGCCGTACCAGGCGACAGCGGCTTTGAGCTGCGGATTGTGCGCAGCATACAGCCAGCTAATGCGTCCGCCCCAGCAGAAACCGGTGACCAGCAGACGGTGCGGGTCGCCCCCGTTGCGCGCCGCCCAGCTGGCGACGTGGTCGAGATCGGCCAGCACCTGCGCGTCCGGGACTTTGCTGACCAGGTTGCTGAGCAATGTGGGAATATCGCTGTAGTCGTTCGGATCGCCCTGACGGAAGTAGAGCTCTGGCGCAACGGCCAGATAGCCTTCCAGCGCCAGACGGCGACAGAGGTCGCGAATATGTTCATGAACGCCAAAAATTTCCTGAACCACGATCACGATGGGCAGCGGACCCTCTGCCGATTTTGGCCGCGCGTGATAAGCGGGCATATTCTCCCCCTGCGAGGGAATGGAGGTCTCGCCCGCCGTGATGGCCTCTTCTGAGGTTGAAACGATGGTTGAAGCAAGCGGGGCCGCAGCAGGTGCAAAACCGGTTTTTTCAGTCATGGCATTCTCCGTACCAATGAGTTAGCGCAAAGGTAAATATAGACACCAGGTTAACAACTCACAGTGCCTTAAACGGTCTATCTTTTGTGCAGCACCTGGCGATATAACTTGTTAATGTGATGTAAATCACTTTTTTATGGAAATTCAATGTAATCATTTTCATTCATGGTGAGGTGCGTCACGAAAATATGCTTACTGCTTCTGTAAAGTACCGTTTTACTTCTTCTGACTAACCGACCCACAGAGGAGTCACCTATGTCTAAGTCTGATGTTTTTCATCTCGGCCTCACCAAAAACGATTTACAAGGGGCTACGCTCGCGATCGTCCCTGGCGATCCTGAGCGTGTGGAAAAGATCGCCGCGCTGATGGATAAGCCGGTCAAGCTGGCTGCCCATCGTGAGTTCACCACCTGGCGCGCAGAGCTGGATGGCAAAGCGGTGATCGTGTGCTCTACCGGTATCGGTGGTCCGTCTACCTCTATCGCTGTTGAAGAGCTGGCGCAGCTGGGCATTCGTACTTTCCTGCGTATCGGTACCACCGGCGCGATTCAGCCGCACATCAACGTCGGCGACGTGCTGGTCACGACCGCATCCGTCCGTCTGGACGGGGCAAGCCTGCACTTTGCACCGATGGAATTCCCGGCAGTGGCGGATTTCGAATGCACCACCGCGCTGGTTGAAGCCGCGAAATCGGTGGGCGCAACCACTCACGTAGGCGTAACCGCGTCGTCCGACACCTTCTATCCGGGCCAGGAGCGTTACGACACCTTCTCAGGCCGCGTGGTAAGCCGCTTCAAAGGCTCAATGGAAGAGTGGCAGTCCATGGGCGTAATGAACTACGAAATGGAATCCGCCACGCTGCTGACCATGTGCGCAAGCCAGGGTCTGCGTGCCGGTATGGTGGCGGGCGTTATCGTTAACCGCACCCAGCAGGAGATCCCGAACGCCGAAACCATGAAGCAGACCGAAAGTCATGCCGTGAAAATCGTGGTAGAAGCCGCGCGTCGCCTGATCTAGTCCTCTCTTCTGAAATCAAAGGCCGACGCGATCGGCCTTTATTTTTTGCGTAGCACCTCGCAGGAAAACCCTTTCAAACTGGACGTTTATACAGCACAATCTTACATTGTGCGGGTAATACGTTGATGCAGGGGGCTTTGTGGATATCTCAATCCTGATTTATGCGGTGATTGCGCTGGCGGGCGTTGCGATAGGCTGGCTGATGTCCAGCTACCAGCACGCGCAGCAGAAGGCCGATCAGCTGGCTGAACGTGAAGAGATCGTCGCCGATTTAAGCGCGACAAAACAGCAGCTTGCCCTGAGCGAGCACTGGCGCGACGAGTGTGAACTGCTCAACAACGAGCTGCGCAATCTCCGTGATATCAACACCTCGCTGGAGGCCGATCTTCGCGAAGTGACCACCCGCCTTGAATCCACCCAGCTGCATGCGGAAGACAAAATCCGCCAGATGATCAACAGCGAGCAGCGTCTCAGCGAACAGTTTGAGAACCTCGCCAATCGAATTTTTGAGCACAGCAACCGCCGCGTTGACGAACAGAACCGCCAGAGCCTGAACAGCCTGCTGACGCCGCTGCGCGAACAGCTGGACGGCTTTCGTCGTCAGGTACAGGACAGTTTTGGACAGGAGGCCCGCGAGCGGCACACGCTGGCGCATGAGATCCGCAATCTTCAGCAGCTGAATGCCCAGATGGCGCAGGAAGCGGTTAACCTGACCCGCGCGCTGAAGGGGGATAACAAAACCCAGGGCAACTGGGGCGAAGTCGTGCTGACCCGCGTGCTGGAAGCTTCTGGTCTGCGGGAAGGGTACGAATATGAAACGCAGGTCAGCATTGAGAACGATGCCCGCTCTCGCATGCAGCCGGATGTAATTGTGCGTCTGCCGCAGGGCAAAGATGTGGTCATTGACGCCAAAATGACGCTGGTGGCGTACGAACGTTATTTCAACGCCGAGGATGACTATATCCGCGAATCCGCGCTGCAGGAGCATATCGCCTCCGTGCGTAACCATATCCGCCTGCTCGGCAGAAAGGATTACCAGCAGCTGCCGGGGCTGCGCTCGCTGGACTACGTCCTGATGTTTATCCCGGTAGAGCCCGCGTTTTTGCTGGCGCTCGACAGGCAGCCTGAACTCATCACCGAAGCGCTCAAAAATAACATCATGCTGGTCAGCCCCACCACGCTGCTGGTGGCGTTACGTACCATTGCCAACCTGTGGCGCTATGAGCACCAGAGCCGCAACGCGCAGCAGATTGCCGATCGTGCGAGCAAGCTGTACGACAAAATGCGCCTCTTCGTGGACGACATGTCTTCCGTTGGTCAGAGCCTGGATCGTGCGCAGGATAACTACCGCCAGGCGATGAAAAAACTCGCCTCCGGACGCGGCAACCTGCTGGCGCAGGCCGAATCATTCCGCAGCCTGGGGGTAGAAGTTAAGCGCGAGATTAATCCGGAATTGGTTGAACAGGCGACCGCTCAGGACGACGAGTTTCGCCTGCGAGAAGGTGTGGATGAACAAAAGACAAACAGTGAAGACAACGCGTTAGCGGCGGATTTGTCTCCGGACGAGCCTCCGGCGCGTTTCTTTCGCGGTGGTTGAAACGTAGGGCAATTGCGCCCAATCTGTTACACTTCACGAACATTTTACTGATAAGCAGGCTCTAAGATGGCTGACGATTCACAAGACACAACGCACTTTGGCTTTCAGACTGTCGCCAAAGCGCAGAAAGCTGACATGGTGGCCCACGTATTTCATTCCGTGGCGGCGAAGTACGATGTGATGAATGACCTGATGTCGTTCGGCATTCATCGCTTGTGGAAGCGCTTCACCATTGACTGTAGTGGCGTACGTCGTGGTCAAACGGTGCTGGATTTAGCCGGCGGTACGGGCGACTTAACCGCGAAATTCTCCCGTCTGGTGGGCGAAACCGGTCGTGTTGTTCTCGCCGATATCAATGACTCTATGCTGAAGATGGGACGCGAAAAGCTGCGTAACATCGGCGTGGTAGGGAATGTGGAATATGTGCAGGCAAACGCCGAAGCGCTGCCGTTCCCGGACAATACCTTCGACTGCATCACGATCTCCTTCGGCCTGCGTAACGTGACCGATAAAGAAAAAGCGCTCCGCTCAATGTACCGCGTGCTGAAGCCGGGTGGACGTCTGCTGGTGCTCGAATTCTCTAAACCGATCGTTGAGCCGCTGAGCAAAGCCTACGACGCCTATTCCTTCCACGTGCTGCCGCGCATCGGTGAGCTGGTGGCTAACGACGCTGAAAGCTACCGCTATCTGGCCGAATCCATCCGTATGCACCCGGATCAGGACACATTAAAAGCCATGATGCAGGATGCGGAATTTGAGAACGTTGAATATTTCAACCTGACGGCAGGTGTCGTCGCGCTGCATCGCGGTTACAAATTCTGAGTGGAGGTGTCTCGTGCCCTTTAAACCCTTAGTCTCCGCAGGCATCGAGAATGTACTGAACGCTTTTCTGTATCGCGCTCCGGCGCTGAAAGCTGCACGCCAGCGGCTCAACGGGAAGGTATTACGCATTGTTTTAAAAGAGTTCTCAATGCCGCTTGTGCTGGTCTTCAGCGAACGTCAGCTTGACGTTCTGGGGGCGTGGGAAGGCGAAGCCGACTGCTCGGTCATCACCCATATGCGCGTGCTGCCAAAACTGCGCGATCGCCAGCAACTAACGGCGCTTATCCGCAGCGGTGAGCTGGAAGTGGAAGGCGACATTCAGGTCGTGCAGAACTTTGTTGCGCTGACCGATCTGGCGGAGTTTGATCCGGCGGAGCTGCTCGCGCCTTTTATCGGCGACATTGCCGCGGAAGGCATCGGGAAAGTCCTTCATGGTGGCGCGTCCTTTGCGCGTAAAAGCCTCCAACGTCAGCAACGCTATGCGGCGGAAGTGCTGACTGAGGAGTGGCGAATGGCGCCCGGGCCACTGGAGGTTGCATGGTTTGCGGAAGAAACCGCTGCTGTTGAGCGTGCGGTTGATGCGTTAACCAAACGGCTGGAAAAACTGGAGGGCAAATGACGCCTGGTGAAATTCGGCGCCTCTATTTCATTATTCGCACCTTTTTGAGCTACGGGCTCGACGAGCTTATCCCCAAAATGCGTATCACGCTGCCGCTTCGTATCTGGCGGCGGATGCTGTTCTGGATGCCCAATCGCCATAAAGGTCAACCGCTGGGAGAGCGTCTGCGCCTGGCGCTGCAGGAGCTCGGCCCGGTGTGGATCAAATTTGGACAGATGCTGTCGACCCGCCGCGATCTCTTTCCGCCGCTGATTGCCGACGAGCTTGCGATGCTGCAGGATCGCGTCGCACCCTTTGACGGCGCGCGCGCGAAAAAGCAAATAGAAGAGGCGATGGGAAATGTCCCCGTCGAGACCTGGTTTGACGATTTCGACATTAAGCCACTGGCATCGGCCTCTATCGCACAGGTACACACCGCGCGTTTGAAAGAAAACGGCAAAGAAGTGGTGATTAAGGTCATTCGTCCGGACATCCTGCCGATCATCAAAGCGGACATGAAGCTGATTTATCGTCTGGCGCGCTGGGTACCGCGTTTGCTGCCGGACGGGCGTCGTCTGCGTCCAATGGAAGTCGTGCGGGAATATGAAAAAACGCTGATTGATGAGCTTAACCTGCTGCGTGAATCGGCCAACGCTATTCAGCTGCGCCGCAACTTTGAAAACAGCCCGATGCTCTATGTCCCTGAAGTCTATTCTGACTACTGCAGCCAGAACATGATGGTGATGGAGCGTATCTACGGTATTCCGGTTTCGGATGTGGCGGCCCTGGAGAAACAGGGTACGAACATGAAGCTGTTGGCCGAGCGCGGCGTACAGGTCTTCTTTACCCAGGTGTTCCGCGACAGCTTTTTCCATGCGGACATGCATCCGGGCAATATCTTCGTGAGCTACGAACACCCTGAGGACCCAAAGTATATCGGTATCGACTGCGGGATTGTGGGGTCGCTGAACAAAGAAGATAAACGCTATCTGGCGGAGAACTTCATCGCGTTCTTCAACCGCGACTACCGTAAGGTGGCCGAGCTGCACGTCGATTCCGGCTGGGTGCCGCCGGACACCAATGTCGAAGAGTTCGAGTTCGCCATCCGAACCGTTTGTGAACCGATTTTTGAAAAGCCGCTGGCTGAAATCTCCTTTGGGCACGTGCTGTTAAACCTGTTTAATACCGCTCGCCGCTTTAATATGGAAGTTCAGCCGCAGCTAGTTTTACTTCAGAAAACATTACTTTACGTTGAAGGTGTAGGCCGACAGCTCTATCCTCAGTTAGACTTGTGGAAGACCGCGAAACCGTTCCTTGAATCCTGGATTAAGGATCAGGTTGGCATTCCGGCGCTGGTGCGCTCTCTGAAAGAGAAAGGCCCGTTCTGGATAGAAAAAATGCCTGAGATTCCTGAACTGGTTTATGACAGTTTGCGTCAGAGCAAGAACCTTCAGCACAGTATGGATAAAATCGCCCGCGAACTTCAGTCCAGCCGTGTTCGTCAGGGCCAGTCACGCTATCTCTTTGGGATTGGTGCAACGCTGCTGCTGAGCGGTACGCTGCTGCTGATCAACCGCCCGGACTGGCAGCTGATGCCTGCCTGGCTGATGGCTGGCGGGGTGGTAGTCTGGCTTGCCGGCTGGCGAAAAACGCGCTGAGCGTGCGTCGCTATCGACGGGTCGCAAACGTATAATGCGGCCTGACTCATTAATCATCTATCCCTGAGGAACATGTATGGGTGGTATCAGTATCTGGCAATTGTTGATCATTGCCGTCATCGTCGTGCTGCTGTTTGGCACCAAAAAGCTCGGTTCTATTGGTTCCGATCTGGGCGCGTCTATCAAAGGCTTCAAGAAAGCGATGAGCGATGATGAGAGCAAGCAGGATAAAACCAGCCAGGACGCTGATTTTACTGCTAAATCCATCGCCGACAAGCAGGAAGAAGCCAAAAAGGAAGACGCTAAACGCCACGATAAAGAGCAGGTGTAAGTCGTGTTCGACATTGGTTTTAGTGAGCTTCTGCTGGTCTTTGTGATTGGCCTGATTGTGCTGGGGCCGCAGCGTCTGCCGGTGGCAGTGAAAACCGTTGCGGGCTGGGTCCGTGCGCTGAGATCGCTGGCATCGACCGTTCAGAATGAACTGGCGCAGGAGTTGAAGTTGCAGGAATTTCAGGAAAGCCTGAAAAAGGTTGAGAAGGCGAGCATGGAAAACCTGACGCCGGAACTGAAAGCGTCAATGGACGAGCTGCGCGAAGCGGCGGAATCGATGAAGCGCTCCTATAGCGTTAACGATCCTGAAAAAGCGAGCGATGACGCGAACACCATTCATAACCCAGTGGTGAAGGGCAGCGAGGCGCAGCGCGAGGGCGTCACGCCAGCCAGTGCTGAACATCAGGCTGCCGCGCCAGAACAGACGCCGCAGGAAACCGACGTGAAAAAACAGGCGCAGCCGGAAGAGCCGGCGGCAAAAACGGCGGATGTGAAGCCCGTTGCGCCCGTATCCGAATCATCCCCCTCATCGAGTGATAAAGCGTAAACATGGCAGTAGATGATACTCAACCGCTGATTGCGCACCTCATTGAGCTGCGTAAGCGCCTGTTAAACTGCATTATTGCGGTTTTACTCATATTCCTGTGCCTGGTCTACTTCGCCAACGATATTTATCAGGTGGTCTCTGCGCCGCTGATCAAACAGATGCCGCTGGGCGCAACGATGATTGCAACAGACGTTGCTTCTCCGTTCTTTACCCCTATCAAGCTCACCTTCTGGGTGTCGCTGATTGCTTCTGCTCCGGTCATTCTTTACCAGGTGTGGGCGTTTGTCGCGCCAGCGCTGTATAAGCATGAACGCAAGCTGGTGATCCCGCTGCTGGTGTCCAGCTCGCTGCTGTTCTACATCGGCATGGCGTTTGCCTATTTCGTTGTCTTCCCGCTGGCCTTCGGCTTCCTGACGCATACCGCGCCGGAAGGGGTCCAGGTATCGACGGATATCGCCAGCTACCTCAGCTTTGTGATGGCGCTGTTTATGGCCTTTGGCGTGGCATTCGAAGTGCCGGTGGCCATTGTGCTGCTTTGTTGGGTTGGGGTAACGACACCGGATGACCTGCGCAAGAAGCGTCCGTATATCCTGGTCGGCGCGTTCGTCGTCGGCATGCTGCTGACACCACCGGATGTGTTCTCCCAGACGCTGCTGGCCATACCGATGTACTGTCTGTTTGAGGTCGGGGTCTTCTTCTCCCGTTTCTACGTGGGTAAGGGACGTCGGACGGATGACGAAGACGATACGTCTGACAAGACTACTGAAGAGTAAAACCAGCCGCCCGTCAGGGCGGTTGTTACATGGGGATTTGCATGTTTGATATCGGACTCAACCTGACCAGCTCGCAGTTTGCAAAAGATCGCGATGAGGTGGTTGCGCGCGCATTTGCCGCCGGGGTGAAAGGGCTGCTGCTGACAGGCACCAACCTGCATGAGAGCGAGCAGGCGCTGCTTCTGGCGCAACGCTACGATCGCTGTTGGTCTACCGCTGGCGTCCATCCTCACGACAGCAGCCAGTGGACCGCGGAAAGTGGCGACACCCTCTACAGCCTGGCGAAAACAGCAGAGGTGTTGGCGATTGGCGAATGCGGTCTCGATTTCAACCGTAACTTTTCCACGCCTGAAGAGCAGGAGAAGGCATTCACTGCCCAGCTTGCGCTGGCGGCAGAGCTTGGAATGCCGGTGTTTATGCACTGCCGCGACGCGCATGCGCGTTTTCTGGCCCTTCTGGATCCATGGCTCGATAAACTGCCCGGCGCGGTACTGCACTGCTTCACGGGTTCACGGCAGGAAGCGCTGGAATGTCTGGAGCGTGGGCTCTATCTGGGAATTACCGGCTGGGTTTGCGATGAACGCCGGGGACTTGAACTTCGGGCGCTGTTGCCGGTAATCCCGGCTGACCGGTTGCTCCTTGAAACGGATGCGCCCTATCTGCTGCCGCGCGATATGAAACCTAAACCGGCATCGCGACGCAATGAACCCGCTTATCTGGGGCACATTGTAGAGAGCGTCGCGAAGTGGCGCGGAGACGATCCGCACTGGCTTTCCGCGCAGACGGATGACAACGTGCGGAATCTGTTCGGGATAAGCGTTTAAAGCTTGCGGAAGTCGGTGTTTTTCACGCTCTGCAGCACCTGCTTGTTCAGCAGATTAAGCAACAGCATAGAGCGCGCTTCCCCGTCCGGTTCGGCAAAAATCGCCTGCAGGCCTTCGAACGCGCCTTCGGTAATCACGACGCTATCACCTGTGTACGGGGTTTCGGGGTCGGTGATCCCCTCAGGCTGTTGATAAATCGACAGCTGATGAATAACCGTCGACGGAACCATTGCCGGGTGAGCGCCAAAACGCACGAAGTGGCTGACGCCACGGGTTGCGCTGATGGTGGTGGTGTGGATGACTTCCGGGTCGAACTCGACGAACAGGTAGTTCGGGAACAGCGGCTCGCTGACGGTTGTGCGCTTCCCGCGCTGCATTTTTTCAAGCGTGATCACGGGCGTCAGGCAATTGACAGACTGACGTTCAAGATGTTCCTGCGCGCGCTGAAGTTGCCCGCGTTTGCAATACAGTAAATACCAGGCCTGCATAATCACTCTTTCCCTTTGTTCGGGGCGCAAGCATATCAAAACCCTGGCGGGATCGCTAAGTTGATTATAATGGGGGAAAATGGAACAGAACGCATAAGTTCACGCTTATTTAACAAAATTACAGCATCAAGCAGGCTTACGCCGTATAATGAAGCGCTTACAGAGAGGCCATGATTAACTGCATGAAATACCACGATCTCCGCGACTTCCTGACGCTGCTGGAAAAGCAGGATGAACTCAAACGTATTACACTTCCTGTTGATCCTTATCTGGAGATGACAGAAATTGCTGACCGCACCCTGCGTGCCGGTGGCCCCGCGTTACTGTTTGAAAACCCGAAAGGTTATTCCATGCCGGTGCTGTGCAACCTGTTTGGTACACCGCGTCGTGTTGCGCTGGGGATGGGGCAGGAAGACGTCACGGCGCTGCGTGAAGTCGGTAAGCTGCTGGCGTTTCTGAAAGAGCCGGAGCCGCCGAAAGGCTTCCGCGATCTGTTCGACAAACTGCCGCAGTTTAAGCAGGTGCTGAACATGCCCACCAAACGCCTGCGCGGCGCGCCGTGCCAGCAGAAAGTGCTGGAAGGTGATGCGGTCGATCTCACCAAAATCCCTATCATGCAGTGCTGGCCGGAAGATGCCGCGCCGCTGATCACCTGGGGGCTGACCGTCACGCGCGGTCCGCACAAAGAGCGTCAAAACCTCGGCATTTACCGCCAGCAGCTGATTGGCAAGAATAAACTCATCATGCGCTGGCTGTCGCATCGCGGCGGCGCGCTGGATTTCCAGGAGTGGTGCGCTGCGCATCCGGGTGAACGTTTCCCGGTGTCTGTCGCCTTAGGCGCCGATCCGGCCACCATTCTGGGGGCCGTCACGCCCGTACCGGATACGCTTTCGGAATATGCCTTTGCAGGCCTGCTGCGCGGCACGAAGACCGAAGTGGTGAAGTGTATCTCTAACGATCTCGAAGTTCCGGCAAGTGCAGAAATTGTGCTGGAAGGTTATCTTGAGCAGGGTGAGATGGCGCCAGAAGGCCCTTATGGCGACCACACCGGCTATTATAACGAAGTGGATCATTTCCCGGTGTTTACCGTGACGCACATTACGCAGCGTGAAGATGCGATTTATCACTCCACCTATACCGGGCGTCCACCGGACGAACCCGCGGTGCTGGGCGTGGCGCTGAACGAAGTGTTCGTGCCGATCCTGCAAAAGCAGTTCCCGGAAATTGTTGATTTTTATCTGCCGCCTGAGGGATGCTCGTATCGCATGGCGGTCGTCACGATGAAGAAGCAGTATCCCGGTCATGCTAAACGCGTAATGATGGGCGTATGGTCTTTCCTGCGCCAGTTTATGTATACCAAATTTGTGATTGTCTGCGATGATGACGTTAACGCCCGCGACTGGAATGACGTCATCTGGGCCATTACCACGCGAATGGATCCGGCGCGCGATACGGTGTTAGTCGAAAACACGCCGATAGATTACCTGGATTTTGCCTCGCCGGTTTCCGGTCTTGGCTCAAAGATGGGACTGGATGCCACAAATAAATGGCCTGGCGAAACCGACCGTGAATGGGGTCGCCCGATCAAAAAAGATCCTGCCGTGACCGCGCGAATTGACGCGATCTGGGACGAGCTGGCCATAATGAATAACGGTAAACCCTGAGCTGACCGTTAAGCCCTATAGACTTCCCGACAGAGAGAGCGAATGACAACCTTAAGCTGTAAAGTGACCTCGGTAGATGCCATCACCGACACCGTATATCGCGTCCGTTTAGTGCCAGAAGCGCCATTCTCTTTCCGCGCGGGTCAGTACCTGATGGTTGTGATGGATGAGCGTGATAAGCGTCCTTTCTCTATGGCCTCAACGCCAGCGGAGCAGGAATTTATTGAGCTTCATATTGGTGCGTCAGAGCTTAACCTGTATGCGATGGCCGTCATGGACCGCATTCTGAAAGAACGTGAGATCGTGGTGGATATTCCACACGGTGACGCGTGGCTGCGCGATGACGAAGACCGTCCGCTGATCCTGATCGCGGGCGGTACGGGCTTCTCTTACGTGCGCTCCATTCTGTTGACCGCTCTGGCGCGTAACCCGGACCGTGATATCACGATCTACTGGGGTGGCCGCGAGGAGAAACATCTGTACGATCTCTCTGAGCTGGAAGCGCTGAGCGTGACTCATCCTAACCTGCGCATTGAGCCGGTGGTTGAGCAGCCGGAAGAGGGCTGGCGCGGTCGTAGCGGGACGGTGCTGACGGCGGTGCTGCAGGATCACGGTACGCTGGCAGGACACGATATCTATATCGCTGGCCGTTTCGAGATGGCGAAAATTGCCCGCGACCTGTTCTGTAACGAACGTGACGCGCGTGAAGATCGCCTGTTCGGCGATGCGTTTGCCTTCATTTAAATAAAAAACCCGCCCCTGACAGGCGGGAAGAACGGCAACTAAACTCTTTCTCTTCGCCAGTGAAGCCAGTGGCGGTGAGATGCCTCTCGTAGGCCGGGAAAGCGCAGCGCCTCCCGGCAAAAGCCCGATGGCGCGATGCTTATCGGGCCTACTTTATAGCCTTACACTCTCTCAAACACCGTCGCGATACCCTGACCCAGCCCGATACACATCGTTGCCAGACCAAACTGGGCATCTTTGCGTTCCATCAGGTTAATCAGCGTCGTGCTGATACGCGCCCCTGAGCAGCCCAGCGGGTGACCGAGGGCGATCGCGCCGCCGTTGAGGTTAATCTTCTCGTCGATCTGCTCCATCAGTCCCAGATCTTTAATGCACGGCAGGATCTGTGCGGCGAACGCTTCGTTCATCTCAAAGAGATCGATGTCGCTGGCAGTTAACCCCGCTTTTTTCAGCGCCAGCTTCGAGGCCGGAACCGGGCCGTAACCCATGATTGAGGGATCGCAGCCCACGACCGCCATGGAACGTACCCGAGCGCGCGGGGTTAACCCCAGCTCGCGGGCGCGGCTTTCGCTCATCACCAGCATCGCGGCGGCACCGTCGGACAGCGCCGACGAGGTTCCTGCCGTGACCGTACCGGTGACCGGATCAAACGCAGGGCGCAGGGTAGAAAGCGCTTCGACGGTGGTCTCCGGACGGATGACTTCGTCGTAGCTGAACTGCTTCAGAACGCCGTCTGCGTCGTGACCGCCGGTCGGGATGATCTCATTCTTAAAGGCACCAGACTGCGTCGCTGCCCATGCGCGAGCGTGAGAGCGCGCGGCAAAGGCATCCTGCATTTCGCGGCTGATGCCGTGCAGGCGGGAGAGCATCTCGGCGGTCAGACCCATCATGCCTGCGGCTTTCGCCACGTTACGGCTCATACCCGGGTGGAAGTCGACCCCGTGGCTCATCGGCACGTGGCCCATGTGCTCAACGCCACCCACCAGGCAGGCCTGCGCATCGCCGGTCATGATCATGCGGGCCGCGTCGTGCAGCGCCTGCATTGACGAACCGCACAGGCGGTTAACGGTGACGGCCGGAACCGAATGCGGGATCTCCGCCAGCAGCGACGCGTTACGGGCGATGTTGAAGCCCTGCTCCAGGGTCTGCTGCACGCAGCCCCAGTAGATATCGTCCAGCGCAGCAGGATCCAGCGCCGGGTTACGCGCCAGCAGGCTACGCATCAGGTGCGCGGAGAGATCTTCCGCACGCACGTTACGGAATGCACCGCCTTTTGAACGGCCCATCGGGGTGCGAATCGCATCAACAATGACAACCTTTTCCATTGTGACTCCTTAAGCCGTTTTCAGCTCGCCAACCGGACGGGCTGGCTCAACTGCTGGATAGTAGGGTTCGTTATGGCGAGCTTTGTTACGCAGCCCTTCCGGCACCTCATAAAGCGGGCCGAGGTGCTGATACTGCTGAGCCATATCGAGATAGCGGGCGCTGCCGAGCGTGTCCAGCCAGCGGAACGCGCCACCGTGGAACGGAGGGAAGCCCAGGCCATAGACCAGCGCCATATCCGCTTCTGCCGGGCTGGCGATGATGCCCTCTTCGAGGCAACGTACCACTTCGTTGATCATCGGAATCATCATGCGGGCGACGATCTCATCGTCGGTGAAGTCGCGCTTCGGCTGGCTGACGGCGGCCAGCAGGCCATCCACCGCCGCATCTTCTTCTTTCTTCGGTTTGCCTTTGCTGTCTTCTTTATAGCGCCAGAAGCCCAGGCCGTTTTTCTGACCGAAGCGGTTAGCCTCGAACAGCGCGTCAATCGCGTCGCGATAGTCTTTCTGCATGCGCTGCGGGAAGCCTGCCGCCATTACCGCCTGAGCGTGATGAGCGGTATCAATGCCGACCACATCCAGCAGATACGCCGGACCCATCGGCCAGCCGAACTGTTTTTCCATCACTTTGTCGATTTTGCGGAAGTCCGCGCCGTCGCGCAGCAGCTGGCTGAAACCGGCGAAGTAAGGGAACAGCACGCGGTTGACGAAGAAGCCCGGGCAGTCGTTAACCACGATCGGCGTTTTGCCCATCTTGCTTGCCCATGCCACCACTTTCGCGATGGTTTCGTCGGAGGTTTTTTCCCCACGGATCACTTCGACCAGCGGCATACGGTGTACCGGGTTGAAGAAGTGCATCCCGCAGAAGTTTTCCGGACGCTTAAGCACGCTCGCCAGTTCGCTGATTGGAATGGTGGAGGTGTTAGAGGCCAGTACGGTATCCGGACGAACCTTGTCTTCCGTTTCCGCCAGCACCGCTTTTTTGACTTTCGGGTTCTCGACGACGGCTTCAACCACCACGTCGACACGGTCGAAACCGCTGTATTCCAGCACCGGCTGAATGGTGGAGATCACGCCTGCCAGCTTCAGCCCGTCAATTTTTCCGCGTTCCAGCTGTTTATTCAGCAGCTTGGCCGCTTCGGTCATGCCCAGCGTCAGGGATTTCTCGCTGATGTCTTTCATTACCACCGGCACGCCTTTCCAGGCCGACTGGTAGGCGATGCCGCCACCCATAATGCCCGCGCCGAGGACCGCCGCATATTTTGGGGTCTCAACGTTTTTGGTCAGCTGTTTGGCTTTCCCTTTCACGAACTGATCGTTGAGGAAGATACCGACCAGCGCGCGGGCTTCGTTGGTGTGCGCCAGCGGGACAAAGCTCTGGTTTTCCAGCTTCAGCGCCTCATCGCGACCGAGACGGGCCGCCGCTTCAATGGTTTTCACCGCCGTGATGGGGGCCGGGTAGTGCTTACCCGCCGTCTGCATCACCATGCCTTTAGCGATGGTGAAGCTCATGGTGGCTTCAATTTTGCTGAGTTTTAACGGCTCCAGCTTCGGCTGGCGTTTGGCTTTCCAGTCGAGATCGCCGTTAACAGCCTGACGCAGAATGGCGAGCGCGCCTTCAACAAGCTTCTCGGGTTTGACAACGCCGTCGACCAGGCCAATTTTCAGCGCCTGTTCTGCGCCGACATCTTTACCCGCGGCGATGATTTCCAGCGCGCTGTCGGCACCCAGCATACGCGGCATACGTACGGAGCCGCCAAAGCCCGGCATGATGCCCAGCTTGGTTTCCGGCAGGCCGATGCGCAGGTCCGGCGTCGCCAGACGGTAGTCGGTCGCCAGCACGCATTCGCAGCCGCCGCCCAGCGCGTAGCCGTTTACGGCAGAGATTGTTGGAACAGGCAGGTCTTCCAGACGATTAAAGACGCTGTTGGCAAAGTGTAGCCACTGGCTCAGCTGTTCTTCCGGAACCAGGAAAAGCGAAAGGAACTCGGTGATATCAGCACCGACAATAAAGGCCGCTTTGTTCGAGCGCAGCAGCAGCCCTTTCAATTCAGTTTGTTTTTCAAGAACGTCGAGCGCCTGGCCAAGACTGGCCACCGTCGCGGTATCGAGCTTGTTCACTGAGCCGGGGGCATCGAACACCAGTTCGGCAATGCCATCTTCCAGCCAGTTGAGGTACAGGGTGTCGCCTTTGTAGAGCATGTCAGTCTCCTGAATCCAGCAATTGGATCTGGTCATACCAGATGAATCGGAGTGTGGGATTTATGTTAATAAAATGCAAATTACTCATTAAGAAAATGCTGCATTGATCACGGTCGGTGGAAATCACGCAGGTGGAGTGAGGTGTGCTAAGATGCGATGACTTGAGGTCAAAAAACAAAGGAATAATGATGGACTCACTGGCTTCGCTTTATAAAAATCATATCGTTACCCTACAGGAACGTACCCGCGATGTACTGGCCCGCTTTAAGCTGGATGCGCTGCTGATCCACTCCGGCGAGCTGATGAATACCTTTCTGGATGACCACGCTTATCCGTTTAAGGTGAACCCGCAGTTTAAGGCCTGGGTGCCGGTGACGCAGGTTCCTAACTGCTGGCTGCTGGTGGATGGCGTGAACAAGCCGAAACTGTGGTTCTACCTGCCGGTTGATTACTGGCACAACGTTGAACCGCTGCCGACCACTTTCTGGACGGAAGAGATTGAGGTGATTGCGCTGCCTAAAGCGGACGGCATTGGCGGCCAGTTGCCTGCTGCGCGTGGCAACATCGCCTATATTGGCCCTGTGCCGGAGCGTGCATTAGGCCTGGATATTGCGGCAGACAAGCTGAACCCGAAAGGGGTGCTGGATTTCCTCCACTACTACCGCGCATATAAAACCGACTACGAACTTTACTGCATGCGTGAAGCGCAAAAGACCGCGGTGAACGGTCACCGTGCGGCGCATGAAGCGTTCCAGTCAGGTATGAGCGAGTTCGATATCAACCAGGCGTACCTGACCGCCACCGGCCATCGCGATACCGACGTGCCGTACAGCAATATTGTTGCGTTAAACGAGCATGCTTCCGTACTGCATTACACCAAACTGGATCACCATGTGCCGTCTGAGATGCGCAGCTTCCTGCTTGACGCGGGCGCCGAGTACAACGGCTACGCGGCCGATCTGACCCGTACCTGGGCAGCTAACGCGGATACCGATTTCGCACAGCTGATCAAAGACGTGAACGATGAACAGCTGGCGCTGATTGGCACCATGAAGGCGGGAACCAGCTATGTGGATTACCACATCCAGTTCCATCAGCGCATCGCCAAACTGCTGCGTAAGCATCAGATTGTGAAAGACATGAGCGAAGAGGCGATGGTCGAGAACGATCTGACCGGGCCATTCATGCCGCACGGCATTGGTCACCCGCTGGGCCTGCAGGTTCACGACGTCGCGGGCTTTATGCAGGATGATACCGGTACGCACCTGGCGGCACCGTCTAAATATCCTTACCTGCGCTGCACCCGTATTCTGGAGCCGCGTATGGTGCTGACGATTGAACCGGGGATCTACTTCATCGAATCCCTGCTGGCGCCGTGGCGTGAGGGCCAGTTCAGCAAGCACTTCAACTGGGAAAAGATTGACGCGCTGAAGCCGTTTGGCGGTATTCGCATCGAAGATAACGTCGTGATTCACGAGAACGGTATCGAGAACATGACGCGAGACCTGAAGCTGGCCTGATGGAAAGCTGGCTGATACCGGCTGAACCGGTCACCTTTGTTGAGGAAATCAAGAAAAGCCGCTTTATTACGCTGCTGGCGCACACCGACGGCGTAGAGGCGGCAAAGGCGTTCGTTGAGTCCGTCCGGGCTGAGCATCCTGACGCCCGTCACCACTGCGTGGCGTGGGTCGCAGGGCCGCCGGACGATTCGCAGCAGCTTGGATTTTCCGACGACGGTGAACCGGCGGGCACGGCCGGTAAGCCCATGCTCTCGCAGCTGATGGGCAGCGGCGTGGGCGAAATTACCGCCGTGGTGGTGCGCTACTACGGCGGCATTTTGTTAGGGACCGGTGGGCTGGTTAGAGCCTATGGCGGGGGCGTGCAGCAGGCGCTTAATATGCTGGTCACTGCCCGCAAAACGCCGCTTACCGAATATACTTTATTATGCGATTACGCCCAGCTGTCCGGCATCGAGGCGCTGCTGAGGCAGTTTAACGGTGTCATCGCGCACAGTGAATATCAGGCGATGGTGCAATTACGCGTGGCGCTTCCACTGGCGGAACTGGCTGCTTTTTCAGCAAAACTGGCTGATTTTAGTCGTGGTTCGTTGCAATTGCTGCCGATTGAAGAATAATCCCCACCTCACTTTTTGAATACCAAAGGAAGCGGCAGAGATGCATTTTCGTGCCATAACCCGAATCGTTGGACTGCTGGTCATACTTTTTTCCGGGACGATGATTCTCCCTGGACTGGTGGCGCTTATCTACCGGGACGGCGCGGGGCGGGCATTTACCCAGACCTTCTTTGTCGCGCTGGCGATTGGCTCCCTGCTGTGGTGGCCGAATCGTCGTCAGAAAGGTGAGCTGAAATCTCGCGAAGGATTTCTGATTGTGGTTCTGTTCTGGACGGTGCTGGGGAGCGTGGGTTCGCTGCCGTTTATCTTCGCGGAACAGCCTAACCTGAGCATCACGGATGCCTTTTTTGAATCATTCTCCGGCTTAACGACGACCGGAGCGACGACGCTGGTGGGGCTGGATTCGCTCCCGCACGCCATTCTCTTTTATCGCCAGATGCTGCAGTGGTTCGGGGGGATGGGGATCATCGTCCTCGCGGTGGCCATCCTGCCTATTCTGGGCGTGGGCGGCATGCAGCTTTATCGCGCTGAAATGCCCGGGCCGCTGAAGGACAACAAGATGCGGCCGCGTATTGCCGAGACTGCGAAAACCCTGTGGCTTATCTATGTCTTACTGACGGTGGCCTGTGCGCTGGCGCTGTGGTTCGCCGGGATGCCCGCTTTCGACGCTATCGGACACAGCTTCGCGACGATTGCGATTGGTGGGTTCTCCACTCACGATGCCAGCGTCGGCTACTTCGATAGCCCAACCATTAACACCATTATTGCCATTTTCCTGCTGATCTCCGGCTGTAACTACGGCCTGCACTTCTCTTTACTGAGCGGGCGCAGCCTGAAGGTGTACTGGCGCGACCCAGAGTTCCGCATGTTCATTGGCGTCCAGCTGACGCTGGTTGTCATCTGTACCCTGGTGCTGTGGTTCCATGATGTCTATAACTCTGCGCTGACGACGCTAAACCAGGCCTTCTTCCAGGTGGTGTCGATGGCGACGACCGCCGGGTTTACCACGGACAGCATCGCGCGCTGGCCGCTGTTCCTGCCGGTGCTGCTTTTATGCTCTGCGTTTATCGGGGGCTGTGCGGGGTCGACGGGCGGGGGCCTGAAGGTCATTCGTATTTTGCTGCTGTTTAAGCAGGGAAACCGAGAGCTGAAGCGCCTGGTCCACCCGAACGCGGTCTACAGCATTAAGCTGGGGAACCGCGCGCTGCCGGAACGTATCCTCGAAGCGGTATGGGGTTTCTTCTCAGCCTATGCGCTGGTCTTTATCGTCAGTATGCTGGCGATTATCGCGACGGGAGTCGATGATTTCTCCGCCTTTGCGTCCGTGGTCGCAACATTGAATAACCTCGGGCCTGGCCTGGGCGTGGTGGCGGATAACTTTGCCAGTATGAACCCGGTCGCGAAATGGATCCTCATCGCCAATATGCTGTTTGGCCGCCTTGAGGTCTTTACGCTGTTGGTGCTGTTCACCCCTACATTCTGGCGCGAGTAAGGAGCCGTTGATGAAAACACTGATTCTTTTCTCCACGCGAGACGGGCAAACGCGCGAGATTGCCGCTTACCTGGCATCTGAACTTAAAGAGCTGGGGATCTATTCGGATGTGGTAAACCTGAACCGTGCGGAGCAGATTGCCTGGCAGGATTACGATCGCGTGGTGATTGGCGCATCTATTCGCTATGGGCATTTCCACCCGGCGCTGGATCGCTTTGTGAAAAAGCACACGGCGAAGCTCAACGCATTGCCCGGCGCGTTCTACTCGGTCAATCTCGTCGCGCGTAAAGCCGAGAAGCGCACGCCGCAGACCAACAGCTACACGCGCAAGTTTTTACTCAGCTCGCCGTGGCAGCCGGATCTGTGCGCCGTCTTTGCTGGCGCGCTGCGTTACCCTCGTTACCGCTGGTATGACCGCTTTATGATCCGCCTCATTATGAAGATGACGGGGGGAGAAACCGACACGCGTAAAGAAGTGGTTTATACCGACTGGTCGCAGGTGGCCAGTTTTGCGCGGGAAATCGCACATTTAACGGGCGATTCGCGACATAAATAAGCGTTAAGTTTGAAAAGTGAGCGAACGAAAAGTTTTTTGTATTTTGTGCTTGTCACGTCAGAATAACTCCCTATAATGCGCCTCCACTGACACGGAACAACGGCACGCAAGCCGCCGGGTCAGCAGAGAAAAGCGAAAATAAACGCTTGACTCTGAAGCGGGAAAGCGTAATATGCACACCCCGCGCCGCTGCGAAAAGCGAAGCGGCACTGCTCTTTAACAATTTATCAGACAATCTGTGTGGGCACTCAAAGTGACATGGATTCTTAACGTCGCAAGACGAAAAATGAAT
>NZ_JBLKDA010000023.1:0-85156 GCF_047530215.1 Enterobacter sp. 01-M-03-SI-ECC | reverse complement strand
GTAATGAATTACGTATGTTCACTCAGAGACTTGGTATTCATTTTTCGTCTTGCGACGTTAAGAATCCATGTCACTTTGAGTGCCCACACAGATTGTCTGATAAATTGTTAAAGAGCAGTGCCGCTTCGCTTTTCGCAGCGGCGCGGGGTGTGCATAATACGCTTTCCCGCTTCAGAGTCAAGCGTTTATTTTCGCTTTTCTCTGTTGGCGTTCATCTCTGAACCCCGCTAACCCGGCGGCCTGTAAGCCGTTGTTCCGTGTCAGTGGAGGCGCATTATAGGGAGTTCTCAGACGTTGACAACCCCTCTTTTAAAAAAAACTTTCAACCGTCTCTTTTTTGCTCAAAACCGTGCTACAGCGCCAGTTTTTCGAGCGTTTCAAAGCCATAACGACGTAAAACGGGCAAAAGTTGCTCAGTCTCTTTCGTGATGGCCATACAAAACGCGATATTCGCATCGGCAGATTTTGCATCCGGCGCTTCGTGTTCCAGCAGCCAGGCCGTACGACGGGCAATAGCCGCGCCGGAATCGACCAGACGAGTCCCCTCCGGCAGCACCTCTAATAGCTCATCCTGTAATAGCGGGAAGTGGGTGCAGCCCAGCACAACGGTATCAGGCGGTTCGGGCATCCGCAGCCACGGACGAAGAATACGGCGCAGCTCGTCGAGTGATACCGCCTTGCCATGCAGTTTCGCTTCTGCCATCTCCACCAGCTCAGCCGAGCCGAGCATCGCAATCTGGCATTCGTTAGCGAAACGGTCGATTAGCTCGCGGGTATAAGGACGCTTTACCGTGCCACGCGTAGCCAGCAACCCCACAATGCCGTTCGCCGTCAGACGCGCGGCAGGCTTTATCGCAGGAACGACGCCCACTACCGGGAACGGGAATTTTTCACGCAGGGCAGGAAGGGAAACGGTGCTCGCCGTATTACAGGCGATAACGGCCAGCGCAAGGGGATAGCGCTTTTGTACCGCAGTGACGATTTCAACCACGCGCTCCACAATAAAATCTTCGCTCTTTTCCCCGTACGGGAAAGCGACGTTATCGAAAGCGTAGATGTAATGGAGATCCGGCAGGAGATGCCGAATCTCATCATAGACCGAAAGCCCACCGACGCCGGAATCAAACACCAGCACGGTGGGACGCGGATTAGAAGGTGTAGCTGCCAGACAAGGTGTATTCCCGTCCTGCAGTTTGGTAGCCATAAACTGTCTCGTAATCTTTATCGAACAGGTTGGCTATTTTACCACGAACTGTGAGGTGTGAGGTGACAGGATATGAAACGGCGACATCCCACAGGCTGACACCGCCCATTTTCACTTTCTCAGACGGGTAAGTACCAAAGTCAGTGTCGTAACGCGTACCGAGATAGTGATAAGTCAGGCTCCAGTCGAAATCATAGATCTGCGTGTCGAGCTGATATTTCACCTGCTGCTTAGCGCGACGGTCCAGAAGTTCGTTAGTTGCGGCATTACGGGCATCCACATAGTCGTAGCCGACCGTATGCGTCAACGGGCCCGTATCAAACGATGCTGTCGCTTCCACGCCTTTGATGCGTGCTTTACCGACGTTGTAATATTGCTGGAGGTTATTATTGAAGTCGATGAGATTATCAACGTCATTACGGTAGCCGGATACGCGCCAGCTCACGCCTGCCGTCAGGCCTTCAAACGCGCCTTCCCACTGTTTGCTCTCTTCGGGATCAAGATGGTCATTGCCATAGAAGCCATAGAGTTGCCCCAGATTCGGTGCTTTATAGGCCGTACCATAAGAAGCAACGAAACGGTAACCCTCCACGAACTCCCACGCTGCACTGCTTTGCCATGTGCCATGGCGGCCGAACTGAGAGTTGTCATCGCTACGAACCGCCCCTTCCAGAGTGACATCACCAAACTGCTGCAACCCCGTCAGGTAAACGCCGGTGTTACGCAGGTCATAGCCGTTGGTCACGTAGTTTGTACCCGGCTCGGTGCTCTGCTTCTGCCAGTCAACGCCCGCGCCAATGTTCCCATGCCCCACATCAACAGAGTTGAGCCACTGGACGTTGTACTGTTTGATTTCATCCAGCGTGGCTGTTGAATCGTAGCGGCCCAAATTTGGGTCGTAGTTATAGTCCTTGCTGTGGCTATAGCTGGTGAGCAGCTGTGAATGGAAGATGTCATCGTTGAAGCGCAAGCCTGCATCCCAGGTCTGGCTATAGAGCTGGCGGGTATCGACCAGAACGTCAGGGGTAAATGAGCTGTAGTAACCATCATAGGCAGTACGGTTGCTGTAGCCAAATCCGCGAACAAAACCGCTCCACTGCTCTGAGAATGCGTGTTCCAGTGCGCCATAAAGCGTTTTATTCATAAAGCCGTCGCGGTCGGTCTGGGCAAGGCCACCATTGTTGCCGTCCGCAACCACATCAAACCCTTTGGTATAGGTGTAATCACCCGCCAGCGTGACGCGCGTGCTGTCGCCCAATGTTTGCTGAGTACTGCCGCCATAATTCTGGTAACCGTGCGAGCCTACGCCTGCATTCAGCGTGGTACCGTCCTTCGCGCGAGTGGTGATAATGTTTACGACTCCGCCGATCGCGTCCGAGCCGTATACCGCCGAACGCGGTCCACGAACATATTCGATACGCTGCACCAGAGCGATGGGGAACTGGCTGAGATCGGACGACCCCGTAACGCCCGCCTGGTTAAGGCGGATCCCATCAACAAGGATCAGGACGTGGCTGGAGTTGGTGCCACGGATAAAGAGAGAAGAGAGTTGCCCCATCCCGCCACTTTGCGCCGTATCCACGCCGGGCAGGCGACGCATAACATCGAGGACCGAGGTTGATTGCCAGCGGTCAATATCGGCACGCGTAACAACCGTGTTTGCAGCCAGAATAGTTTTTTCAGGTTGTTCAAAACGATTTGCCGTCACCACCAACGAGTCTGCGCCATCCTGCGCCCAGCCCGAAAATGCCGTGACGGACAGTGCCGTCAGCAGCGATACTTTTTTAATCATTGTTAAAGCATCCACAATATAAGAAGGATGCCGCAGGCCTCATCGATAGCACGCGATGATGAAACCAAATGCGACGTGATCCCGGCAGGTCTTCGGGCTAGGTGGCTATATATGGATGAAGACTTCCCATTTTCACAGTGTCTACAACGCTCATCCCGCCAGTCGTTACCGCTGCGCGTCAGCTCCAGATTTACACTGGATTCCCTTTTCACTCTCAGGAGACCGGAAACAGAATGCTACAATTAGACACGTATGGATGTCCAGACAGCTATTGGGCATTAAATCTGGACATCCCCTGAACAATGCCTACAATCCCCGCGTAATTCATTATCACTCAGGACGCATCATGACCCCAGAACACCTCCCGACAGAACAGTACGACGCGCAGCTGGCCGAAAAAGTTGTCCGTCTGCAAAGTATGATGACGCCGTTCAACGCGCCCGTTCCCGAGGTGTTCCGCTCCCCCGTCAGCCACTACCGCATGCGCGCCGAGTTCCGCATCTGGCACGACGGTGACGACCTGTACCACATCATTTTCGATCAGCAAACGAAATCCCGCATTCGCGTGGACAGCTTTCCGGCGGCGAGCGAGCTCATTAACCAATTGATGACGCTGATAATGGACGGCGTGCGCAACAATCCGGTACTGCGTAACAAGCTGTTCCAGATTGACTACCTGACCACGCAAAGCAATCAGGCGATTGTCTCCCTGCTGTACCACAAAGCCCTGACCGACGAATGGCGCGAGCAGGCAGAAGCCCTGCGCGATGCGCTGCGCGCGCGGAACATCAACGTTCACCTGATTGGCCGCGCGACAAAAACCAAAATCATGCTGGATCAGGATTACATTGACGAGCGCCTGCCGGTGGCGGGTAAAGAGATGGTGTATCGTCAGGTCGAGAACAGCTTCACCCAGCCGAACGCCGCGATGAACGTGCAGATGCTGGAGTGGGCGCTGAAGGCGACGGAAGGGTCAACGGGCGATCTGCTTGAGCTGTACTGCGGTAACGGCAACTTCTCGCTGGCGCTTGCGCGTAACTTCGATCGCGTTCTGGCGACGGAAATCGCCAAGCCGTCGGTTGCCGCCGCGCAGTACAACATTGCCGCTAACCATATCGACAACGTGCAGATCGTTCGTATGGCCGCAGAAGAGTTCACGCAGGCCATGAACGGCGTGCGCCAGTTTAACCGCCTGGAAGGGATCGATCTCAAGAGCTACCGGTGTGAGACGATTTTTGTCGACCCGCCGCGCAGTGGGCTGGACAGCGAAACCGAGAAGATGGTGCAGGCGTATCCGCGTATTTTGTACATCTCCTGTAACCCGGAGACGCTGTGCAAGAACCTCGAAACATTAGGCCAGACGCACAAGGTTGAACGTCTGGCGCTGTTCGATCAGTTCCCGTATACGCACCATATGGAGTGCGGCGTTTTACTTACCGCACGGTGATCTGTAGGCCGGATAAGCGTAGCGCCATCCGGCTTTTTTGGCAGGTGGCGCTTCGCTTACCTGCCCTACAACAAATAATTCATTACTCCGGCAACTGGCTCTTACGGCTACGCATGCGTGAGCCAATCCAGAACACCAGCGCAACAGACAGCACAGCAGGGAAGAAGTTAGAGCCGATATCCGGATACTCCGCGCGCACCACCGTGCTGTAGAGCAATACGCCCAGAATAAAGCAGGCGGCGGCCAGCCCCGGTAACCCCACCGGCATGGTGCGGTTCAGGTAACGTTGATGCAGGCAGTACACCGTCAGCACCAGCGCAATAAGCGGGAAAATCGAAAATGGAACAATTGAGCTAAAAATAGCGGCAAACGTTCCATTAATGGATAAGCCAGCGATCAATGCCAGCAACAGCGTCCCTTTATCCTGACCTGACTGTTTCATTACTCACCTTCACTCTTCGGTTTGATGTGCCAGTTTCTCTTGTTCACGGCGATACCAGTAGTACGCGCCTTTGGAGATCATCCTGAGCTGCAATACCAGTCGCTCTTCGAGCTGCTTGCGTTGTTCAATGCTGACATCCAGCGCTTCGGCACCCGCGCTGAAAACAATCGTCACCATCGCCTCGGCCTGTGCTTCAGTAAACGCACGCGGCATATGGTTTTCGAGTTCAAGATAGTCGGCAAGTTCCGCGATGAAGTGCTGAATTTCACGCGCAACGGCGGCACGAAACGCCGCCGATGTGCCCGAACGCTCGCGCAGAAGCAGACGAAACGCGTTGGGGTTATTGCCGATAAATTCCATAAAGGTCGACACGGAGGTGCGGATCACGCTGCCCCCTTTCGCGATACGCTGACGCGCCTGGCGCATCAGCTGGCGCAGCATCAGCCCGCTTTCGTCGACCATGGTCAGGCCCAGCTCATCCACGTCACGGAAGTGACGATAGAAGGACGTTGGCGCAATCCCGGCCTCGCGTGCGACTTCGCGCAGGCTCAAACTGGCAAAACTCCGCTCAGCACTCAGTTGACTGAATGCGGCTTCCACCAGCGAACGCCGGGTTTTCTCTTTTTGTTGTGCTCTTACGCCCATCACGATAGTTGAATCCTTCCAAAGGCCTGCCGGCACTATACCAGAGAATAAAATTAATCTGTTTGCCTGGCTTTGTGAATGATTGTTTACGTGCGGTTTGTGCTCCACTGCCGGAAAAAAGCACAACGATAATTGGGTTACCCTGGCAATGATGTTATGATTCTGTTGCTTTTATGTATAAGAACAGGTAAGCCTTGCCATGCCACATTCCTACGATTACGACGCAATAGTTATTGGTTCCGGCCCCGGCGGCGAAGGTGCTGCTATGGGTCTGGTGAAACAGGGAGCCAGAGTAGCGGTCATTGAGCGCTACCATAATGTCGGCGGCGGTTGCACGCACTGGGGCACCATCCCTTCGAAAGCCCTCCGCCACGCCGTCAGCCGCATTATCGAATTTAACCAGAACCCTCTTTACAGCGACCACTCCCGACTTCTTCGTTCCTCCTTTGCCGACATCCTCAACCACGCGGATACCGTCATTAACCAGCAGACGCGCATGCGTCAGGGGTTTTATGAGCGTAACCACTGTGAGATTTTGCAGGGTAACGCGCATTTTGTGGATGAACACACCCTGGCACTCGAATGCCACGATGGGTCGGTTGAAACCATCACCGCTGAAAAATTTGTGATTGCCTGCGGCTCGCGCCCGTATCATCCGGCCGACGTGGACTTCTCGCACCCGCGCGTCTACGACAGCGACTCGATTCTGAGCCTGCACCATGAACCCCGCCACGTCATTATCTACGGCGCAGGGGTCATTGGGTGCGAATATGCGTCGATCTTCCGCGGAATGGACGTCAAAGTTGACCTGATCAACACCCGCGACCGCCTGCTGGCGTTCCTCGATCAGGAGATGTCAGACTCCCTCTCCTACCACTTCTGGAACAGCGGCGTGGTGATTCGCCACAACGAAGAGTACGAGAAGATTGAAGGCTGTGACGACGGGGTGATTATGCACCTTAAGTCCGGCAAAAAGCTGAAAGCAGACTGCCTGCTGTACGCCAACGGTCGCACCGGCAACACCGATTCCCTGCAGCTGGAAAATATCGGGCTTGAAACCGACAGCCGTGGTCAGCTTAAGGTCAACAGCATGTACCAGACCGCCCTGCCGCACGTTTACGCGGTTGGCGACGTGATTGGCTACCCAAGCCTGGCATCAGCCGCTTATGACCAGGGCCGCATTGCCGCTCAGGCGCTGGTAAAAGGCGAAGCAACGGCGCACCTGATCGAAGATATTCCGACGGGTATCTATACCATTCCGGAAATCAGTTCTGTCGGCAAAACCGAGCAGCAGCTGACGTCAATGAAGGTGCCTTACGAGGTGGGTCGCGCGCAGTTTAAACATCTGGCGCGGGCGCAAATCGTGGGGATGAGCGTGGGGACGCTGAAGATCCTGTTCCACCGCGAAACGAAAGAGATCCTCGGCATTCACTGCTTTGGCGAACGCGCGGCGGAAATCATTCATATCGGCCAGGCGATAATGGAGCAGAAAGGCGGCGGTAACACCATTGAGTACTTCGTTAACACCACCTTTAACTACCCGACCATGGCGGAAGCCTATCGGGTCGCCGCGCTGAACGGCTTAAACCGCCTGTTTTAACGCGCTGTCAAAATGGCCATCCATCGCACCGCGGATGGCCTCTGCCAGCTGCTCATAGCGGCTGCGCAGCGGTGATCCCGGACGATAGACCAGGCCGATAGTGCGACGCGGCTCCGGCTTAATGCACGGCAAATAGACCACGCCATCACGCTTACGCTCGCGCGGCACCGCCAGCGCAGGCAGCAGCGTGATACCGCTTCCCGCCGCGACCATATTACGCAGCGTTTCAAGGCTGGTTGCGCGGAAGTGGGTATCTTCATCAGCACCCGCTTCAAAGCAGAAGCCCATTGCCTGATCGCGCAGGCAGTGGCCGTCTTCCAGCATCAGCAGCTTTTCACCCGCCAGATCGGCCATCGGCACGCGATCGCGGTTCGCCCACGGGTGATCTTCGTAGATCGCCAGCATCATCGGCTCATCGAACAGCGGCACTTCAATAAACGCTTCGCTCTCTTTGACCAGTGCCAGAATGGCGCAGTCGAGCTTGCCGCTGTCCAGCTGCGCCAGCAGCTGATGGGTTTGCGCTTCGTGCAGGTACATTTCGAGTTTCGGGAACGTCTGGTGCAGCATCGGAATGATGTGCGGCAACAGGTACGGGCCAACGGTTGGGATCAGGCCAATGTGCAGCGGGCCGGACATCGCCTCCCCCTGCTGGCTTGCCATTTCCTTGAGCACTTTGACCTCGCGCAGCACGGTACGCGCCTGATCCACCAGCAGCAGACCTGCCTGTGTGAACAGAACCTTACGACTGGTGCGCTCCAGCAGCATCACGCCCAGCTCGTCTTCCAGCTTGCGGATCTGACCGCTCAGCGTGGGCTGGCTAACGTGGCAGGAATCTGCCGCGCGGCGAAAGTGGCGATGCTCGGCTAACGCTACCAGGTATTCAAGATCACGAATATTCATTATTCATCCTCCGTCGCCACGATAGTTCATGGCGATAGATAGCATAGCAACGAACGATTATCCCTATCAAGCATTCTGTTGAATAATACACCACATAGACGAGGCGGCACGTGTTTGACCCTTGACGTCCCCGCACCGTCAGCGAGTTTCTCTCAAAACTCGAACAACTAAAGCCAACGTGAACTTTTGCGGACCCCGTGGTCCGCTTTTTTTTTGCGTAAAAAAGCCCAACTCAGGGTTGGGCTTGGGTTTTGTAGGTCGGGTAAGGCGAAGCCGCCACCCGACGTTTCAGGCATCAAATCAGGCGGTTTTTCGCATCCGCAATCGCCTGCGCCACCTGCTTCGGCGACACGCCGCCTTTCGCGGCACGCTTATCCAGGCAGGATTGCAGCGCCAGAATCGGATATACATCTTCCCCAATCACCGCGCTGAATTTCTGCAGGTCGGCCAGCGCCAGATCTTCCAGCGGTTTACCCTGACGAATAGCTTCTACTACCGCTTCACCCACAATGTGGTGCGCTTCACGGAACGGTACGCCTTTCGCCACCAGATAATCCGCCAGTTCGGTAGAGTTCGCATAGCCCTGCTGCGCCGCTTCCTGGCAGCGCGGACGTTTCACCTGAATGCCGTCCAGCACCAGCGCGCCCATGTGCAGACAGTCCAGCCAGGTGTCGAGCGCGTCGAAAAGCCCTTCTTTGTCTTCCTGCATGTCTTTGTTGTACGCCAGCGGCAGCCCTTTCAGGGTCATCATCATGCCGGTCAGCGCGCCCTGTACGCGGCCACACTTCCCGCGGATCAGCTCCAGCGCGTCCGGGTTTTTCTTTTGCGGCATCAGGGACGAGCCTGAGGTCACGCGGTCAGACAGCTCAACAAAACCGGCTTCACCGGAGTTAAAGAAGATCAGGTCTTCGGCAAAGCGCGACAGGTGCACCATCCCGATAGACGCATTGGAAAGCAGCTCCAGCACGTGGTCGCGGTCAGAAACGCTGTCCAGGCTGTTGCGGGTGGCGGAGGCAAAGCCCAGCCAGCCTGCGAGCTGTTCGCGGTCGATTTCATACGCCGTACCGGCCAGCGCGCCGCTGCCCAGCGGGCTGACGTCCAGACGCTTGAGGGTATCCTTCAGACGGCTTTCGTCACGCGCCAGCATCTCAACGTAGGCCAGGCACCAGTGGGCAAAGGTCACCGGCTGCGCGCGCTGCAGGTGGGTATAGCCCGGCATCACCGCGTCCTGATTGTTCTGCGCGGTCTCCACCAGCGCGGTCTGCAGCTGACGGTTGGCTACAAGCAGTTCGCCAACGGTATCTTTGCACCACAGCTTCAGATCGGTAGCGACCTGGTCGTTACGGCTACGGCCGGTATGCAGCTTTTTACCCAGCTGACCGACTTTGTCGATAAGTTTGCCTTCCACCCAGCTGTGAATATCTTCGGCGTCGCTCTGCAGGATTTGCTGCGGATCCAGACGCACCTCTTCCAGCAGATTGTTCAGCGCCTCTTCCAGCTGTAACTGTTCGTCTGCGGTCAGTACGCCCACCGTCACCAGCGCCTTGGACCAGGCCACAGAGCCGACAATATCCTGTTCGGCCAGGCGATAGTCGAAGCGCAAAGAGTCATTGAACTGTTTGAACCGCTGATCCGCTGCCTGTGTAAAACGCCCACCCCAAAGTGCCATAACATGCTTCCTTTATTCGTTAGTTCCGCCGGGTGGCGCTTCGCTTACCCGGCCTACGGTCTTGTAGGCCCGGCCAGCAGAGCGCCGCCGGGCAGTAAATCTTAAGCCAGAATACGCGTGCCAATCGGCGTGCCGTTAAACAGCGCCGGGAGCTGCTCCGCGTGACGCCAGGAGGCGATATCCACCGGGCGGCCCAGCGTGCGCGCCGCATCCAGCGCGGCGTTCACTTTGACGATCATGCCATCGGTAATAATACCCTGCGCGATCAGCTGTTCGGCTTTCTCTGCCGTCATTTCCGCAATGCGCTGGCCTTTACCGTCCAGAATGCCGCTCACGTCGGAGAGCAGGATCAGGTCCGCACCCAGCGTTGCCGCCAGCGCGGTTGCCGCCTGGTCCGCGTTAACATTCATCAGCTCGCCCGCTTCGGTCACGCCGATAGAGCTCACCACCGGCAGGAAACCGCCTTCCAGCAGCGTGTTAATCAGCTTAGGCGAACCCGGCTGCGCCAGTCCAACGTGGCCGAGCGCTTCGTCGAGCTGGGTCACTTTTACGCTGTCGCCATCGCCCAGATAGAGGCCAACGGAGGCAATGTGGTGCTTCTTCGCCCACGCCAGCAGCGTTTTGTTCGCCGTGCCCGCCAGCGCGCCGGTAATGATGTCGATCTGGTCAGCAGGCGTGACGCGCAGGCCGTTTTTCTTGATCACCGGCAGGTTGAGCCCTTTCATCAGCTCATCCACCACGCAGCCGCCGCCGTGCACAATGACCAGCGGACGCTGGTGTGATTCGCGATAGTTCACCAGCGCGGTAAACAGACGCTCCAGCGCTTCTTCGCTGTCCAGCAGTACACCACCGAGTTTGATAATTAATGGGTTCATCATCACACCTTAAATAAGAGCCTGCGTTTCCGGGAAACCGAAACGAATATTTGCACACTGCATTGCCTGTGCGGCAGCGCCTTTGAGTAAGTTATCTTCTGCGGCCACCACGATGAGATGCTCGCCCTGCACGGCAAAGCCGATGTCGCAGAACGGCAGGCCGACCACGTTTTTCAGCGCCGGGACGCCTTTGTCGTACAGGCGCACCAGCGGTTTATCCGCATACGCCTGCGTGAAGACCTCGCTCACCTGCTCTTTGGTCACGCCCGGCTTCAGGCGACAGGTGATAGTTTCGAGGATCCCGCGCGGAAAGCTGCCCAGATGCGGAGTGAAAATGACGTCCGCGCCCAGGTGCGTCGTGATTTCAGGGTGATGACGGTGATTAAACACGCCGTACGGCTGAAGGCTCACTTCACAGAAGCTATTCGAGATTGCCGCTTTACGCCCCGCACCGCTCACGCCGCTGGTCGCGTTGATCACCGGCCATTGGTTCAGATCCAGCAGCCCTGCATCGATCAGCGGCTTCAGGGAAAGCTGCGCCGCCGTCGGGTAGCAGCCCGGCACGGCAATCAAATCCGCCTCTTTCAGCTTGTCTGCGCTCCACTCCGCCAGGCCGTAGACCGCTTTTTCCAGCAGATCCGGGTGCTGATGGGTGAAACCATAATATTTTTCGTAGAACGCGCCGTCGTTAACGCGGAACGCGCCGGAGAGGTCGAACACCACGCAGCCGACCGCCAGGAACTGCGGCGCTAGGTCGTGGCTGACCTCGTGCGCGGTGGCTAAAAACACCACGTCGACGCCGTCGGTAAACTCGCTGATGTCAGACATCGGCTGCAGCGGCAGGTCAACAATGCCCCTAAGCTGCGGATGCAAATCGGAAATTAACTTTCCTGCATCATTGCTTTGCGCTGACACGGTCAAAGCGGTTATGGTCATATGAGGGTGGCGATTTACGTAGCTTACAAGCTCTGCGCCCGCATAACCGCTAGCGCCTACAATCAGCGTATTCAACATCGGGTTCCTTTATGCTCAACGTTAATGTATTTTTATTCACATTTATTGCATGAATATTGATACTATCACGACCTAAGGTGTGTCAACAATGAAAATGAACTTACCGCCATTTATCGAGATCTACCGCGCCCTGATTGCCACACCGTCCATCAGCGCAACGGAAGAAGCGCTGGATCAGAGCAATGAGTCTTTAATCAATCTGCTGGCGGGTTGGTTTAGCGATATTGGGTTTAACGTTGAGGTTCAGCCCGTTCCCGGAACCCGCCACAAATTTAACCTGCTGGCCAGCACCGGAACCGGAGCGGGCGGCCTGCTGCTGGCCGGTCATACCGACACCGTGCCGTTTGACGATGGCCGCTGGACGCGCGATCCCTTCACCCTGACCGAGCACGACAACAAGCTCTATGGTCTGGGCACCGCCGACATGAAAGGCTTCTTCGCCTTTATCCTCGACGCGCTGCGTGACGTGGACGTGACGAAGCTGAAAAAACCGCTCTATATCCTGGCGACCGCCGATGAAGAGACCAGCATGGCGGGCGCGCGCTACTTCTCTGAAAACACGTCAATTCGTCCGGATTGCGCCATCATCGGCGAGCCGACGTCTCTGCAGCCTATTCGCGCGCACAAAGGCCATATCTCTACCGCCGTGCGCGTGCTGGGCCAGTCCGGCCACTCCAGCGATCCGGCGCGCGGCGTCAATGCGATCGAGCTGATGCATGACGCCATTGGCCGCATCATGACCCTGCGCGACTCGCTGAAAGAGCGTTATCACTACGAGGCGTTCACCGTGCCGTATCCGACGCTAAACCTCGGCAGCTTGCACGGCGGCGATGCCTCCAACCGTATCTGCGCCTGCTGCGAACTGCATATGGACATCCGTCCGCTGCCGGGCATGACCCTGAGCGATCTCGACGGCCTGCTGAATGAAGCCCTGGCTCCGGTGAGCGAGCGCTGGCCGGGCCGCCTGACGGTTTTCGAACTGCATCCGCCGATCCCGGGTTACGAATGCCCGCCGGACCACCAGCTGGTTGAAGTGGTGGAAAAACTGCTCGGCGAGAAAACCGACGTGGTGAACTACTGCACCGAAGCGCCGTTTATTCAGACGCTGTGCCCGACGCTGGTCCTTGGCCCGGGCTCCATCAACCAGGCGCATCAGCCGGATGAATATCTGGAGACCCGCTTCATCAAGCCCACCCGCGAACTAATTACCCAGGTTGTGCATCACTTCTGCTGGCATTAAAAACTGCCCCTCACCCTAACCCTCTCCCCAAAGGGGAGAGGGAATTTGAACACCCTCTCCCCTTTGGGGAGAGGGCAGGGTGAGGGGAGTAAATCCCGCGATCTCCGTCACATTCCCATAAGCATCTCTTATCTGACGCAATGCGAATTAAATTTCGTAAATTGCCCACATTTATTCGTTTGCTGAACCGTTTTCGCAGCAATTGACGACGGGGGTTTTACGTGGCTTTATAAAGGGAGATGACAAAATAATGGCCAGAAGATTTTCGCCTGGGCATAAACAAAAATGATGGGGTGACTGGGTTTTTATGAACGAACAATATTCCGCGTTGCGTAGTAATGTCAGTATGCTCGGCAAAGTGCTTGGAGATACCATCAAAGATGCGCTGGGGGAGAATATCCTCGATCGCGTTGAAACCATCCGCAAGCTCTCTAAATCTTCCCGTGCCGGTAACGAGGCCAGTCGTCAGGAGCTGCTGACCACGTTGCAGAATCTCTCTAACGACGAGCTGCTGCCCGTTGCACGCGCGTTCAGCCAGTTCCTGAACCTGGCCAACACCGCTGAGCAGTACCACAGCATTTCGCCAAACGGCGAAGCGGCCAGCAACCCGGAAGTCATTGCCCGCACCCTTCGTAAACTGAAAGACCAGCCCGATCTCAACGAAGCCACCATCAAAAAAGCGGTGGAGTCCCTTTCGCTGGAGCTGGTACTCACCGCTCACCCAACGGAAATCACCCGTCGCACCCTGATCCACAAAATGGTGGAAGTGAACAACTGCCTGAAGCAGTTGGATAACAAAGACATTGCCGACTACGAACGCAACCAGCTGATGCGCCGTCTGCGCCAGCTGATTGCCCAGTCCTGGCACACCGATGAGATTCGTAAGCATCGCCCAAGCCCGGTCGACGAAGCCAAATGGGGCTTTGCGGTGGTGGAAAATAGCCTGTGGGAAGGGGTACCGAACTACCTGCGCGAGCTGAACGAACAGCTGGAAGCGAACCTGGGCTACCGCCTGCCGGTCGATTTCGTGCCGGTACGCTTCACCTCCTGGATGGGCGGCGACCGCGACGGCAACCCGAACGTGACTGCGGAAATCACCCGTCACGTCCTGCTGCTGAGCCGCTGGAAAGCGACCGACCTGTTCCTGAAAGACATTCAGGTGCTGATCTCCGAGCTGTCGATGGTTGAAGCGACGCCGGAGCTGCGCGCGCTGGCCGGTGAAGAAGGCGCCAGCGAGCCGTACCGTTTCCTGATGAAAAAGCTGCGCGGTCAGCTGATGGCCACTCAGGCCTGGCTGGAAGCGCGCCTCAAAGGCCAGCGCCTGCCAAAACCAGAAGGTCTGCTCAGCCAGAACGAACAGCTCTGGGAGCCGCTTTACGCCTGTTATAAATCACTCCAGGCGTGCGGGATGGGCATCATCGCCAATGGCGAACTGCTCGACACCCTGCGCCGCGTGAAGTGTTTCGGCGTGCCGCTGGTGCGTATCGACGTCCGTCAGGAAAGTACCCGCCATACCGAAGCGCTGGGCGAGCTGACCCGCTATCTCGGCATCGGCGACTATGAGAGCTGGTCTGAAGCCGACAAACAGGCCTTCCTGATCCGCGAGCTGAACTCGAAGCGCCCTCTGCTGCCGCGCAACTGGGAGCCAAGCAACGACACCCGCGAAGTGCTCAACACCTGTAAAGCGATCGTGGACGCACCGAAAGGATCGGTGGCCGCCTATGTGATCTCCATGGCGAAGACCCCGTCCGACGTGCTGGGCGTTCACCTTCTGCTGAAAGAAGCGGGAATCGACTACGCTCTGCCTGTCGCCCCGCTGTTTGAGACCCTCGACGACCTGAACAATGCCAACGACGTCATGAGCCAGCTGTTGAATATCGACTGGTACCGCGGCTTTATTCAGGGCAAACAGATGGTAATGATTGGCTATTCCGACTCCGCGAAAGATGCGGGCGTGATGGCGGCATCCTGGGCGCAGTACCAGGCGCAGGACGCACTGATCAAAACCTGCGAGAAAGCCGGTATTGAACTGACCCTGTTCCACGGACGCGGTGGCTCCATTGGCCGCGGCGGCGCGCCTGCGCACGCAGCGCTGCTGTCGCAGCCGCCGGGAAGCCTGAAGGGCGGCCTGCGCGTCACCGAGCAGGGCGAGATGATCCGCTTCAAGTACGGCCTGCCGGAAGTGACCATCAGCAGCCTGTCGCTCTATACCAGCGCGATCCTGGAAGCCAACCTGCTGCCGCCGCCGGAGCCGAAAGCCTCCTGGTGCCATATCATGGACGAACTGTCGGCGATCTCCTGCGATTTGTACCGCGGCTACGTGCGTGAAAACAAAGATTTCGTGCCTTACTTCCGTTCAGCCACCCCTGAGCAGGAGCTGGGTAAACTGCCGCTGGGCTCGCGTCCTGCGAAGCGTCGCCCAACCGGTGGCGTAGAGTCTCTGCGCGCAATCCCGTGGATCTTCGCCTGGACACAGAACCGTTTGATGCTGCCCGCCTGGCTGGGTGCCGGTGCCGCGCTGCAAAAAGTGGTGGAAGACGGTAAACAGAACGAACTGGAAACCATGTGCCGCGACTGGCCATTCTTCTCTACCCGCCTGGGCATGCTGGAAATGGTCTTCTCGAAAGCGGACCTGTGGCTGGCGGAGTACTACGACCAGCGTCTGGTGAAGCCCGAGCTATGGGCGCTGGGTAAAGAGCTGCGCGAACTGCTGGAAGGCGACATCAAAGTGGTGCTGGACATCGCCAACGACTCGCACCTGATGGCGGACCTGCCGTGGATTGCCGAGTCTATTCAGCTGCGTAATATCTACACCGACCCGCTGAACGTCCTGCAGGCAGAGCTGCTGCACCGCTCGCGTCTCGCGGAAGAAGAAGGCAAAGAGCCGGATCCGCGCGTTGAACAGGCGCTGATGGTGACGATTGCGGGCGTTGCGGCGGGTATGCGTAACACCGGCTAATGCTTTATGCCCGGCGGCGCTGCGCTTGCACGGGCCTACGTTAAGTAGGCCGGGTAAGCGTTAGCGCCACCCGGCAATACCTGGTATCCACCATGCACCACGACATTACCAGCATCCTGACTGACCTGATCAACAGCACAACGCCGCTGCGTCAGGTGCATTTTGCAAACTCCGCGACCTCCGCCCCCGAACTTGCCTTGCAGGTTGATTTTCCACGTCTGGAGATCGTGATCGAAGGGTCAATGAAAGACCTGGCTGACTGCGTTTTACAGCAGGGTGATGTGTTATACGTCCCGGCTGGCGGCTGGAATAATCCACAATGGCAAGCATCGGCAACAACGCTGAGCATCCTGTTTGGCAAACAGCAGCTCGGGTTTAGCCTTTTGCACTGGGACGGTGTAGACGTGCGAAACCTGGCGAAGCAGCACGTTGCCCGCCGTGGTCCCCGTATTGGATCGCTACTCTTACAGACGCTCCACGAAATGCAGATGCAGCCACACGAGCAGCAAACCGCGCGGCTGATTATCGCCAGCCTGCTTAGCCACTGCGTCGACCTGCTGGGTAGTCAGATCCAAACCGCCTCCCGCAGTCAGGCTCTGTTTGAAGCCATTCGGGTTTATATTGATGAACACTACGCCACTCCGCTTACCCGGGAATCCGTCGCGCAGGCGTTTTATATTTCCCCAAACTACCTGTCGCATCTGTTCCAGAAAACGGGCGCAGTGGGTTTCAATGAATACCTGACGCATACCCGGCTGGAACACGCGCGCCAGCTGCTGAAAGGGTATGATTTAAAAGTGAAAGAGGTGGCGCATGCCTGCGGATTTGTCGACAGCAACTATTTCTGTCGGTTATTTCGTAAAAACACGGAGCGTTCGCCGTCTGAATACCGTCGCCAGTATCACAGCCAGCTCACCGGCAAGGCCGCTAGTCCAGAATAACCTGAGTATGCTGCGGCGCGGATAGCATTCTACGCACCGCCCCCATCACCTTTTGTGGGTCGCGTAAAAAGGCGTTAATACCGCACTTCACGTAGCGCGTATGATCGAAACGTTCACTGCCCGCCAGGTCGATATCGGTAATCAGCAGTACAACATCGGCGCGCCGGATGTCCTCTTCATTAAGCTCGTTCTCAACGCCCAGCGCTCCCTGAGTCTCGATGTTAACGCTCCACTTCTCCTGCTGGCAGAGCTTTTCCAGCCGTTCGGCAGCCATATAGGTATGTGCGACGCCGCTGACGCACGCGGTCACCGCCACCAGATGACGTCCAGCGATCGCTGTCATTGCTTAGCCTCCCAGGGTTACGTTGAAGCCTTCGCGCTCAGCCAGTTGCCGCATCGCTGACACCTCCTCTTCCGTCGGAGGGATGGTTTGCCGCATTCCCCACTCCTTTCCCAGCAAGCGGTATTTTGGCTCCCCATACTGATGGAAAGGCAATAGATGCAGTTGCCGTATTCCTGAAGGTACCAGGAAAGCCAATACGCGCGCCATATTCGTTTCGTTGAGCGTGTAGTCAGGAATAAGCGGGACGCGAGGAATGACGTTTATCCCCTCAGCCACCAGCTGGCGGAAATTATCCAGCACTCTCGGAAGATTTATTCCCACCATTGCCAGGGCCTGCTCCGAGTCCATGATCTTCAAATCAAACAGCACTTCATCACACTGGCGGGCCAGCGGCATTAGCCGGGACAAAGGCGCATCGCCTGCCGTTTCGATGGCCGTATGCACGCCGAAACGACGCAGCCTCTGTAGAAAACGTGTCGCGAAAGGTGCCTGCATCAACACTTCCCCACCCGAAAGCGTCACCCCGCCTCCCGAGGAACGAAAGAAGACATCATCTTTCATCACCTCGTTTTCCAGCTCATCAAGGGTCACATCCCTTCCGATATGCCTGAAGGCACCTGACGGGCATTCATCAGCGTCACGCAGACAGGGGGCACAGTGAAGACATTGACTCTCTCTTCGCACCGTCTCGATTTTCGGTGAGATCGACTCCGGATTAGCACACCACGGGCAGCGGTGAGGGCAGCCTTTAAAAAAAACCACCGTACGGATGCCGCGGCCGTCATTCAACGAGTAGCGCTGGATATTGAAAATACGCGCCACCTCGGCGCGTGTTTCAACCTCGTCACAGCTGATGCGCTGTACGGCGGATAATGTCATCCTGGATCTCCTTCGATAACTCAACAAAGAAGGCGCTGTATCCGGCAACGCGCACCACCAGACCGGCAAAATCCTGCGGACGCTGTTGCGCCTCACGCAGCGTATCCGCGTTCACTACGTTGAACTGGATGTGCTGCAATTTAAGCTGGGTGAAAGCGCGCAGGAAATCCGCCAGCTTTTGCAGCCCGGCGTCGCCTTCCAGCGTCGCGGGGGTGAACTTAACGTTTAGCAGCGTACCGTTAGATAACAGATAGTTATCCAGCTTACTTACCGATTTCAGTACCGCCGTCGGACCCTGCATATCTTGCCCAAGCATCGGCGAGAGTCCACCGTCGGCCAGCTGTTCTCCGGCAAAGCGGCCATCGGGCGTTGCTCCCACCACCGCCCCCAGCGGCACATGTGCCGATACGGTATAAGAACCCGGCGTGAACAGCCCACCGCGCGGGTTCCGGTATTTTTCAACCTCTTTACAGTAGTGGCGCAGCAGTTCAGCGCTGATGTTGTCGACATCATCAACATCATTGCCGTATTTTTCGAATCGACTGATCAACCGGGCGCGGATTTTTTTGCCTTCAGGCGTGGCAAAGTTGGCCTTCAATACGGCTAGCAATTCATCAAAACTTAAGCGCTGCTGTTCAAAAACCAGCCCTTTCAGGGCATGCAGCGAGTCGCTCAAATTCGCTATCCCGATCCCCTGCACGCCAGAAAAGTTATAGCGCGCGCCACCGTCGGTGATGTCTTTACCCGCTTCCAGACAATCGCTGATAAAAGAAGAGAGCAACGGCACCGGAGCCCAGTCGCGATGGCCGATATCGCAGATATTGCTCCCCTCGACCATCAGCGCAATGTAGTGATTAATTTTGGCGCGAATATGCTCCAGCAAACCTTCATAACTCAGCGCTGCGTTGCCTTCGTTCTCCTGCATCGCGATTTCCATCACCTTCAGCAGGTTAAACATCGCAATATCGTGCAGACCGTAGGTTTTACCCGGAATCGACAGTTCTACACAGCCAACCACCGCGTAGTCGCGCGCATCTTCCAGCGACACCCCACGATTGAGGAAGGCAGGCACCACCACTTCATCGTTAAAGATCTGCGGGATGCCGGTGCCCAGGCGGATCGTCTCCGCCGTTTTAAGCAGGAAAGGCCGGTCGATAAGCTCGTTGACCCGCACGCCGAGGTTCGGTTGAGGAAGCTGAACGCTTTGGTAGGCATCCAGACACAAGAAGGAAAGCACATTCACCGCGCTACGCCCGTTCTCCGTCAGACCGCCCAACAGCGCGGTATACCCGGTCGGGAACCCGGCAAAATAGCGGGCGCTGCTGGTCGAGCGTAAAAGCACCACGTCATTGCACTTCACCCACAGCGATTCCAGAATCTCTTTCAGAAACGCGGGCTCTTCGCCCTGTGATAGCGAAGCCTGATAAAAGGGCAGCATGTATTGATCGAAGCGGCCAATGGAAAGCGAGCTGGCGTTAGATTCGTATTGCAAAATGACGTTCATATACCAGAACAGCTGACACGCCTGCCAGAACGTCTGTGGCTTATGCTGCGCGTTATGGCGCGAGATTTCGGCAATCTTCCGTAATTCTTCACGCCGTGGAGCCTCATCGCAGACGGTGGCAAGCGTTTCAGCCAGCGCGGCATAGCGCAGAATATGACGCTGGGCCGCTTCAAGCAGAATCAGCGCGGAGGCATAGAACGTGTTATGCGCATCGCGGGCGCAGTGTTCCCGCATTTCCTTCACCAGCGTACTCAGGCCGTTATTGAGCAGGCGCGGGTAATCAATAATGATATGCCCCTGCCCTTTGTCCGTCTGGTTGATGCTGAAAATTTGCGTTCCTACAGCGGCTTTCACCTCATCCGTCATCTGGCTATTGATGAAATCCTTCATCGACCGCTTTTCCCAATAGGGATAGAGCACGTCACGGTAGATCTGCTTATCCTCTTCGCTAATATCGAAGCGGTCCTGTGGACGCGTGGAAAACTGGTCCAGCTCCTTAAGCAGCCAGTACGGATCCATCTCAGGAGACATAATGCCCGCACGCGGTTTAACGGTCCGGTTTCCGGCAATCAGTTCCTCATCACGAATCGCGATGTTCACATGGTCAAGAATGTACGCCGTGGCTTTAGCACGCCTGAGGATAACCGGCTCGCCTTCCGTCTGCTGATGGCTGGCGGTATAGAGCAACGCTCGCTCAAGCGAGATTTCACGCGGACTGGCAAAAAGTGCATCTTTCAAACGCTGGGTACGATTCGTCATGAGGGAACTCCTGTAACGGAAAACGAGCCCGCCCCGAAGGGCGGGAGAGCGTCAGGCGGTTTGCGCCAGGTGAGCGTCAATTTTGTTCATGATGGCGTCGGCGCGTTTTACCGCGTCGCTGATGTTGACGCGCACGATAGTTTTCCCGGCAAAACGTTCTTCAAATTTAATGCCAATATCTTTGGTCAGGATCACCACATCCGCTGCGGCGATATCCTCAGCGTTCAGTTCGTTCTCCAGACCAATTGACCCCTGAGTTTCAACCTTCACTTCCCAGCCTTTGGCTTTAGCAGCGCTTTCCAGCGCTTCGGCTGCCATATAGGTATGGGCAACGCCTGACGGACATGCGGTTACTGCGATAATTCGGGCCATGTTCTCTTCCTCACTCAGTTAATTTCGAAATCCAGATCCAGGTCGTCTTCTTTTTCCTCGACCTGTTTTGCACTCTTCCGGGCAATACTCTTCAGCACGTTGACGCTAATGGCCGTCACCACAGCCCCTACCGCGACCGCCGCGATGTAGCTCAGTTTGCCTTCCACCACAGGCAGAACGATGAGCCCGCCCCATCCGGCATAGCATTGCGCGCCCATTACGGCAGCCGTCACTGCGCCACATGCGGATCCCAGCATGATGGAAGGAATGACACGCAGAGGATCGGCCGCCGCAAACGGAATGGCCCCTTCGGTGACCCCCACACAGCCCATCACTAATGCGGCCTTGCCCGCTTCACGCTCTTCACCGGTAAAATTCTTGCGGTTAATCAGCGTCGCCAGGCCCAATCCCAGCGGTGGCACACAGATGCCGACTGCCGCAATCGCCACCACGGTGTAGACGCCCTGAGCAACGCAGATCAGCATGAAGGCATAGGCGACTTTGTTAATCGGGCCGCCCATGTCGAAGGCCAGCATCAACCCCATGATGATGGCCAGCACGACGATGCTGCCCTGCTGCATCCCTTGCAGCCACTGGGTTAAGCCGGTTGTCAGCGCGCCAACAGGTTCACCCAGCCCCCACATCATGATGCCTGCGGTAACAAAGGTGCCGATGATAGGGATGATGAAGATAGGCATGACGGAGCGCAGCACTTTCGGGACCGGCAGTTTTTTCAGATACCAGACCAAAATCCCACCGAGGATCCCGGCAATAATGGCGCCGAAGAAACCCGCCCCGAAGCTGTTACCGACCCACGCGGCAATTGCGCAGGGAGCAAGTGCGGCGCGCTCTGCGATGGAATAGCCAATATAGGCGGCGAGGAAAGGCACCATCAGCGTTAACCCCGCCACACCGATATCGAATAGCTTTTTGAGGTTGGGATCGGTTGCTGCATCCGGGACCGCGCCCTTGCCATACAGCATGACCGAAACCGCCAGCAAAATACCGCCCGCCACCACGAACGGGATCATGTGCGACACCCCGGTCATCAGATGCTGCCGCGTGTTCTTGAGAATATGCACCAACTCTTTCATATGTCGCTCCTGGCCTAAAACCATAAAGATGTTGTGGCAAACAATAGGCAATCAGGAAGACGGCGGACAGGAGACAAAAAGGCCATTTACTGGATTTTTGTAATATGGAAATAAAAATGCGATCCGCCTCGACATTTCGAGCATGGGGTACGTATAAGACAAACCGCCACAACCTGTGAGTTAAATCTCACTTTTCAGGTGATATTACATTTGTCCAGCTTTTGGCAGATTTGTCACATGGCGCGCGTCATCAACACGCTCGTATGCTGTTACCCAATGAATGATGACTGGTTTCAGGAGTGTGTATGGCTCTGGTAGTGGAATTTACCTGTGAATTGCCCAACGGTGTTCACGCGCGTCCGGCAAGTCACGTGGAGACGCTGTGCAACACGTTTATCTCGCACATCGAGTGGCATAATCTGCGCACCGATCGCAAAGGGAACGCCAAGAGCGCACTGTCACTTATTGGCACCGATACGCTGGCAGGCGACGCCTGTCGTCTGGTGATCTACGGTGAAGATGAGCAAAGCGCCCATCAACAGCTGGAACAATGGCTTCGGGAAGTGTTTCCACACTGTGATGCGCCGCTCGCAGAAGCCATCAATATTGAGCGCGATCCGCTGCCAGAATCTCTCGCGCGCCTTAATCCAACGCTTTTTCGTGCCCTGTCCGTTTGCAGCGGGAGTGCCGAGGGTGTGTTGACCTTGCTGACCTCGCTGGATCTCAATGCACTGACGGATTTACCCGACGCGAAAAACGTAGAGGAAGAACAGTCAGCGCTGGATAACGGCCTCACCCTGCTGGTAAAAAATATTGAGCTGCGTGCGCTGGACAGCGACAGCACCGCCGGCGCTATTCTCGACGCACACCGATCGCTCGCAACGGATGCCTCACTGCGCCAGCATCTGCTTGCGGGCGTGAGCCAGGGGCTAAGCTGCGCGCAGGCGACAGTCGCTACAGCCAACCATTTCTGCGACGTGTTCTCGCGTTCCAGCAGCAGCTACTTGCGGGAACGCGTGCTGGACGTACGCGATGTCTGCTATCAACTTTTACAACAGATTTATGGTGAACAACGCTTCCCAACACCGGGACAGCTCACCCAGCAGAGCGTCTGTCTGGCTGACGATCTTACGCCCGGCCAGTTTCTGGAACTCGATAAAACCTTGCTTAAGGGGCTGCTGTTAAAAAGCGGCGGAACAACCTCGCACACCGTCATTCTTGCACGTTCCTTTAATATTCCGACCCTGGTGGGTGTCGACAGTGAAAGCCTGCTGCAGTGGCGCAATAAACCCGTATTTATCGACGGCAATGCCGGTGCGGTGGTGGTCAATGCCAGCGATGCGGTGGCGCGCTACTACCAACAGGAAGCACGGGTACAACAGGCACTACGCGAGCAGCAGCGCATCTGGCTTGACCGGGAAGCCAGAACCGCCGATGGCCTGCGCGTTGAGGTTGCCGCGAATATCGCCCACGCGGTTGAAGCGCAGGCTGCGTTTGGAAACGGCGCCGAGGGTGTTGGCCTGTTTCGCACCGAAATGCTCTACATGGACCGTACCAGCGCGCCTGGGGAAAACGAGCTGTACAACATTTTCTGTCAGGCGCTGGAAAGTGCAAACGGGCGCAGCATTATCGTGCGCACCATGGATATCGGGGGCGATAAACCGGTGGAGTACCTGAATATCCCGGCCGAAAATAATCCGTTCCTCGGCTATCGCGCGGTTCGTATTTACGAAGAATATGCGGTGCTTTTCACCACCCAGCTGCGGGCGATCCTGCGCGCCTCTGCTCACGGCAAACTGAAGATCATGATCCCGATGATCTCCTCCATGGAAGAGATCCTGTGGGTCAAAGAGAAGCTCGCCGAAGCGAAACAGCAGCTCCGGGCTGAACATATCCCGTTTGATGAAAAAATTCCGCTCGGCATCATGCTGGAAGTGCCTTCGGTGATGTTTATCATCGATCAGTGCTGTGAGGAGATTGATTTCTTTAGCATCGGCAGCAATGACCTGACGCAGTATCTGCTGGCCGTCGACCGCGACAACGCCAAAGTCACACGCCACTACAACAGCCTGAACCCGGCCTTCCTGCGGGCGCTGGACTACGCGGTACAGGCCGTCCATCGCCAGGGGAAATGGATTGGCCTGTGCGGCGAGCTGGGTGCAAAAGGTTCGGTGCTGCCATTGCTGGTGGGTCTGGGCCTGGACGAACTGAGCATGGGGTCGCCTGCCATTCCGGCAACCAAAGCGCGGCTGGCACAGCTTGATAGCCGCGCCTGCCGCCAGCTGCTGAACCAGGCCATGGCGTGTCGAACGTCGCTTGAAGTGGAACACCTGCTGGCGCAGTTCCGCATGAACCACCAGGACACGCCGCTGGTCACACCTCGCTGCATTTCATTGGACAACGACTGGAATAGCAAAGAAGAGGTCATGAAAGGGATGACCGATAACCTGCTGCTTGCAGGACGTTGCCGCTACCCCCGCAAGCTGGAGGCCGATCTGTGGGCGCGCGAAGCCGTGTTCTCCACCGGGCTTGGCTTTAGCTTTGCCATCCCGCACAGCAAATCGGAACACATTGAGCAATCCACCATCAGCGTGGCGCGCCTGAAAGCCCCCGTCGTGTGGGGAGAGGAAGAAGCACAATTCATCATCATGCTGACGCTGAACAAACACGCTGCGGGCGATCAGCATATGCGTATTTTCTCCCGCCTGGCCCGCCGCATCATGCATGAAGATTTTCGCAACGCGCTGGTTAACGCCAGTTCCGGGGAGGCGATTGCTTCCCTGTTACAACACGAATTAGAACTGTAAAACGAGGAAGAGTAATGGAACTGTACCTGGATACCGCCAACGTGGCGGAAGTAGAACGTCTGGCGCACATTTTTCCCATTGCGGGCGTCACCACCAACCCGAGCATCATTGCCGCCAGCCGTGAATCCATCTGGGATGTGCTGCCGCGTCTGCAAAAAGCCATTGGACCGGACGGCACGCTGTTTGCTCAAACCATGAGCCGCGATGCCGAAGGCATGGTGGCAGAGGCCAAACGTCTGAGTAACGCCATCCCGGGCATCGTGGTAAAAATCCCGGTGACGGCTCAGGGGCTTATCGCGATTAAGGCGTTAAAAAAAGAGGGGATAACCACGCTGGGGACCGCCGTTTACAGCGCGGCACAGGGCTTGCTTGCCGCACTCGCAGGGGCGAAATATGTCGCGCCGTATGTCAACCGGGTTGACGCTCAGGGCGGCGACGGCATTCGCATGGTCCAGGAGCTGCAATCCCTGCTGGAACTGCACGCGCCGGAAAGCAGCGTGCTGGCTGCCAGCTTTAAAACACCGCGGCAGGCGCTGGACTGCCTGCTGGCGGGATGCGAGGCAATCACGCTTCCTTTAGACGTAGCGCAACAAATGCTCGGCACGCCAGCGGTAGAGTCAGCCATAGAGAAGTTCGAGCAGGACTGGAAAAACGCGTTTGGTAACCTCAACCTCTAAGGGAGAACTGTTATGGACCGTATCATTCAATCGCCGGGAAAATATATCCAGGGCGCTGATGTGCTCACCCGTCTCGGCGACTATCTGAAACCCCTGGCCAACCGCTGGCTGGTTGTCGGCGATAAATTTGTGCTGGGCTTTGCCGAAGAGACCCTGCGTCAGAGTTTTAAAAATGCCGAACTGCATGCCGAAATCGCGCCGTTTGGTGGCGAATGCTCACAAAATGAAATCGATCGACTGAAAAAACTGGCCGACAGCGCCGACTGCCTGGCGGTCCTGGGCATTGGCGGCGGTAAAACGCTGGATACCGCCAAAGCGCTGGCCCACTTTATGGACGTGCCGGTCGCCATTGCGCCGACTATCGCCTCCACCGATGCGCCCTGCAGCGCCCTTTCCGTCATTTATACCGACAGCGGTGAGTTCGATCGCTACCTGATGCTGCCGCACAACCCGAACATGGTCATTGTGGATACGAAAGTGGTGGCGGGTGCGCCACCACGTCTGCTTGCCGCCGGGATTGGCGATGCGCTGGCGACGTGGTTTGAAGCGCGCGCCTGCTCGCGCAGCGGCGCGACTACCATGGCCGGAGGTAAATGCACCCAGGCGGCGTTAGCTCTGGCCGAGCTGTGCTACAACACGCTGGTTGAAGAGGGTGAAAAAGCGATGCTGGCGGCGGAACAGCATGTGGTAACGCCTGCGCTGGAACGCATCATCGAAGCCAACACCTATCTCAGCGGTGTCGGTTTTGAAAGCGGTGGCCTGGCAGCGGCACACGCTATTCATGACGGCATGACGGCAGTGCCGGACGCGCATCACTTCTATCATGGCGAGAAAGTGGCGTTTGGTACGCTGACGCAGCTGGTGCTGGAAAACGCGCCGGTAGAAGAAATAGAGACCGTCGCGGCGCTCTGCCACAGCGTCGGGCTGCCCATTACGCTGGCACAGCTGAACATCAAAGAAGATATTCCTGCCAAAATGCGTCTGATCGCCGAAGCGTCCTGCGCGGAAGGAGAAACCATCCACAACATGCCGGGCGGCGTCACGCCGGATCAGGTCTATGCGGCGCTGCTGGTGGCCGACCAGTATGGACAGCGATTCCTGCAGGAGTGGGAGTAATAAAAAAGCCGGGTGACGCTGCGCTTACCCGGCCTACATGGCACTTGAATTTGTAGGCCGGGTAAGGCGTAGCCGCCACCCGGCACAAGGGTTACTTCACGTCAAACCGATCCAAATCCATCACCTTCGCCCATGCGGCAACAAAGTCACGGACGAACTTCTCATGCGCATCATCGCTGGCGTAAACCTCTGCCAGCGCGCGCAGGACGGCGTTAGAACCGAAGACCAGATCGGCGCGGGTGGCGGTATATTTCACTTCACCGCTGGCGCGATCGCTTCCGGCAAACAGCTCACTGGATTCATCGGTCGCCTTCCACTGGGTATTCATATCCAGCAGGTTTACGAAGAAATCATTGCTCAGCACGCCTTCGCGGTCGGTGAACACGCCATTCTTGCTGCCATCAAAGTTGGTACCCAGTACGCGCAGACCCCCAATCAGCACCGTCAGTTCCGGTGCGGTCAGCGTCAGCTGCTGGGCTTTATCAACCAGCAGTGATTCCGTCGTGGATGCATCCACCTGCGCACGGTAGTTACGGAAGCCATCGGCAATCGGTTCGAGCAGGTTAAACATCTCGATATCCGTCTGATCCTGACGCGCATCAACGCGGCCCGGCGTGAAGGGCACGTTGACGTAAACGCCTGCCGCTTTCGCCGCCTGCTCAACGCCAACCACGCCCGCCAGCACGATGATATCGGCCAGGGAGGCTTTGTTGGTGGTGCGCTGGATGGCTTCCAGAGCCGGTAACGCGCGAACCGCCGCGGCGTTCACGTCCCAGTCGCGCTGAGGTGCCAGCGCCAGACGCGCGCCGTTGGCACCGCCACGCTTATCGCCCCCGCGGAAGGTTGACGCTGACGCCCAGGCAACAGAAACCAGTTCGCTCACGGAGAGACCGGAGGCCACAATTTCCGCCTTCAGGCTCTCAATGTCTTCTTTCGACGGATTGAACACCGCCTGCGGCAGCGGGTCCTGCCAGATCAGATCTTCTTTCGGCACTTCCGGGCCAAGGTAACGCGATTTTGGCCCCATATCGCGGTGGGTCAGCTTGAACCACGCGCGCGCGAAGGCTTCGTTGAAGGCCTGCGGGTCGTTCAGGAAGCGGCGGGAAATTTTCTCGAATTCCGGGTCAAAACGCAGCGTCAGGTCGGTGACCAGCATCGTTGGCTTGCGTTTTTTCGACGGGTCGAACGGATCGGGCATGATTTCCGGCGCATCCACGGCTTCGAACTGAATCGCACCCGCCGGGCTGCGGGTTTGCACCCATTCGTATTTAAACAGGTTCTCGAAGAAGTAGTTGCTCCACTGGGTCGGGGTTTGCGACCAGATGACTTCCAGACCGGAGGTAATGGCATCTGCGCCAACGCCCGAGCCGTGCGTGCTCGCCCAGCCCAGGCCCTGCGCTTCAATCGGTGACGCTTCCGGGTCGGTGCCGACGTGCGTGGCTTCACCCGCACCGTGGGTTTTACCGAGGGTGTGGCCGCCCGCGATCAGCGCCACGGTCTCTTCGTCGTTCATGCCCATGTTGCCGAAGGTCGCGCGAATCGCTGCCGCCGCTGACAGCGGTTCACCGCTGGCGTTTGGCCCTTCAGGGTTCACGTAGATCAGCCCCATTTCGGTGGCCGCCAGAGGGCGGTTCGCCAGCGCTTCCGGGTCACGATGGGTCAGCCAGGCTTTTTCATCACCCCAGTTCACGTCGAGATCCGGTTCCCAAACGTCTTCACGTCCGGCACCAAAACCGAAGGTACGGAAGCCGGAGTTCTCCAGGGCGACGTTACCCGCGAGGATAAACAGGTCAGCCCAGGAAATTTTTTGTCCGTATTTTTTCTTGATAGGCCACAGCAGGCGGCGCGCCTTGTCCAGGCTGACGTTATCCGGCCAGGAGTTCAGCGGCGCAAAGCGCTGTTGACCGCGTCCTGCCCCGCCGCGTCCGTCAACGGAGCGATAGGTGCCTGCGCCGTGCCACGCCATGCGGATAAACAGGCCCGCATAGCTGCCCCAGTCGGCAGGCCACCACGGTTGGGAGTCGGTTAAAAGTGCTTTGAGGTCGCCTTTAAGGGCGGAGTAATCAAGCTTGCTGAATTCTTTGCGGTAGTCGAAGTCTTCACCCAGCGGGTTCGAACGATTGGAATGTTGGTTAAGAAGATCGATGCGGAGTTGTTTTGGCCACCAGTCGCGGCTGCCTGTACCTGCGCCCGCGCTGTGATCGACGCCGCCCTGATGGAACGGGCATTTGCCGACTGATGCCGCTTTATTGGTCTCGTCTGACGTGCTCATCGCTATGCTCCCTTTTACAGTGTTACCGTTACGATATACACCACTAGCAATAAGATATAGTTGAAATAATCCACAGATTCGATAGTTAATACCTTTTAACTATCTGTTTGATTAAAAAGCCCTCTAATTTACAAGGGCTTTGTGTTTTTTACGCCGGACGAACGCCCAGGGTATGACAAATGGCATAGCTCATTTCCGCGCGGTTCAGCGTGTAGAAGTGGAAATCCTTCACCCCTTCACGGCTTAAGATCTTCACCATGTCCATCGCGATATTTGCGCCCACCAGCTTGCGCGTTTCCGGGTCATCGTCCAGCCCTTCGTACATTTTTGACATCCACAGCGGAATGCGCACATTGGTCATATCGGCGAATTTCTTCGCCTGTTTGAAGTTAGAAACCGGCAGAATCCCCGGAATAATTTCAACGTCGATGCCCGCGGAGACGCAGCGGTCGCGAAAGCGCAGGTAGCTTTCTACATCGAAGAAAAACTGGGTGATGGCGCGGTTTGCGCCCGCGTCCACTTTGCGCCTCAAGTTAAGCAGATCGGCCTGGGCGCTTTTCGCTTCCGGATGCACTTCAGGATAAGCGGCAACGGAGATATCAAAGTCCGCCACGTCTTTCAGCAGACCGACCAGGTCGGCGGCATACATGTCCGGCTTACCGCTCCCCGGCGGCAGGTCGCCGCGCAGCGCAACGATATGACGGATACCGTTATTCCAGTAATCCTGGGCGATGGCACGCAGCTCGTCGCGGGTGGCGTCGATACAGGTCAGGTGCGGCGCGGCTTCCAGACCGGTACGGTCTTTAATGCCCTTAATGATGCTGTGCGTACGGTCGCGCTCGCCGGAGTTCGCACCGTAGGTCACTGAGACAAACTTCGGCTTCAGGCTGCTGAGACGATCGATAGAACTCCACAGGGTTTGCTCCATTTCACTGGTGCGCGGCGGGAAAAATTCAAAAGAGACGTTAATCTGGCCGTTTACTTCGGCCAGGCTCTGATTCAGTGCTTCCCGCTGGTTGGCGTGAAAAAAGCTCATACCTTACCTCTATCAATCGCATGTCGTTGTCTGTTGTGTTGTGAACTTCTATACGTTTAGACGTCCAGATGTAAAAATGACGGAAAAGCGGAAGGACGTCAACATAAATAATCAACAATAACGGTGAGGTTTGCTCAGGAAAGATGAGGGAAATTCATGACGGGGTGAGTGCGGTGTGATGCCCTCACCCTAACCCTCTCCCACGGGAAGAGGGAACAAGCGGAATTACAGCAGCTTAGCCAGGCGGTTGATGTCGGACTGGATTGCTCCAGCGGTAACGTCGCGCCCGGCGCCAGGACCGCGGATCACCAGCGGGTTATCGCGATACCAGCGGCTTTCGATGGCGAAAACGTTATCACACGGCAGCAGCGCCGCCAGCGGATGTTCAGGGCGCACCGCCTCGACGCCGACGCGCGCTTTTCCGTTGGCCTCGAAGCGCGCCACATAGCGCAGCACCAGCCCCATCTCGTTCGCCGCTTCCAGACGCTGCACCATCTGCTCGTTAAGCTCGTCACCATTCTCAAAGAAATGGTCCACAGAACCTTGTTCGCAGCCGGCCGGCACCAGCGATTCGACGCGGACGGAATCCGGCTCGATGTCGTAACCGGCTTCACGCGCCAGGATCACCAGCTTACGCATCACGTCCTTGCCGGAAAGGTCAACGCGCGGATCGGGTTCCGTTAAGCCCTGCTGCCACGCCTGATCCACCAGGTCGGTGAACGGTACGGTGCCGTCAAACTGCAGGAACAGCCAGGAGAGCGTGCCGGAGAAGATACCGCTCAGCGCCAGAATGCTGTCGCCGCTTTCAATCAGGTCACGCACGGTATGGTTGACCGGTAGGCCTGCGCCAACGGTCGCGTTATAGAGCCAGTGACGACCGGTTTTTTCGAACGCGTCGTGGATCTGACGGTATTTATCGGTGCTGCTTGCCCCCGCCAGCTTGTTGGCGCTGATAACGTGGAAACCGTGGCTGGCGAAATCAAGATACTGATCGGCAAGCTGTTCGCTGGCGGTAACGTCCAGCACCACCAGATCGTCATACGGGTGCGCGCGCATCCACAGGAACAGCGACTCTTCATCCTGCTCGACCGCTTCATCGTTAAAGAAGGCCAGCGCCCGGCTGGCGTCCAGCCCTTCGTAGTTCAGCAGGCTGCGGCGGCTGTCCACCACGCCTGCGAGAATGAATTCAAACCCGGTACGCGCCGAAAGCGTCACCTGCTCGCGGGCAAACAGCTCCAGCCAGCGGGAACCAATGTTGCCTTTACCAAACAGCACCAGGCCGATGCGTTTTTCCGCGCGGAACAGCGAGGTGTGCAGACCCTGAATCAGGCTTTCGGTTGGCCCTTTACGCAGCACGGCCACCAGGCTAATGCCCTCTTCCGACTGCCAGGTGAACTCCACCGGCTGGCCTTTCAGCTGCTGCCAGAAGCGGTGGCAGTGCAGCGGGTTACGGGTGACGCCCGCGCCCACCATCGCTACCAGCGCCAGCCCCTGACGCAGGCGAAGCTCGCCCGGCAGGCCCGCTTCATCCAGAATCTTAAGGGCGCTGTCCGCCACTTCCGCGGTATAGCAGAACTGCAGCAGCTGGCGATCGTTGTGAACGCCAACGGCCAGCGGGCGAACCTGCGCACGCTTTAACACCAGGTCAATCTCTTTATGCGCCAGCTTGAAGTCCTGGCCCGCGGGCACCTGGAACTCAATCAGGCAGATGTCGTCGTGGCTGGTGACGATACGCGCCCCGGTACCGGACGCCAGCACGCGCTCAATGCGCGTGGAGCCCTGATCCGGGGTGTAGCTGCAGCGCAGCTGCAGATCGATATCGCTGCCGGACACCGGCTGCAGGGTACGCGCGTGCAGTACCGGCGCGGCCAGACGCGCCAGCTCGCTGGCTTCGTCGAGACGCAGCAGCGGCAGCAGGCAGGCATCTTTCACCTTACGCGGGTCCGCGCTGTACACACCGGCCACGTCGCTCCAGATGGTGACGCGTGACACGCCCGCCAGCGCACCGATTTGCGTTGCCGAGTAGTCCGAACCGTTACGACCCAGCAGCACGGTTTCACCCGCGTTGCTGCGGCTGATAAAGCCGGTGACGACAATACGTTTACCCGGATGCTGCACCAGCAGCTGTTGCAGCAGCGGGTAGGACAAGCCTTCATCAACCTGCGGCTGCGCGGCGCGTTCGGCACGCAGGAAATCACGGGCGTCGAGCCAGGCGGCGTCCACGCCCAGGTGTTGCAGCACGGCCGCCATCAGGCGTGCGGACCACACTTCACCGTGGCCCACCACTTCGGCATACACCGCATCGGTAATACCGCTGTCCAGCAGGGCCGCCAGACGCTCAAGGTCATGCGTGAAGGCGCTGATCAGCCCGTCCGCCACGTCTGCAGGCAGCAGGCCGGCAATCAGCTCGCTCTGGTAACGACGTAAGGACTGTTGCACCTGATGCGCAGAGAGGCGATCGGTCTGGCTCAGTTTCAGCCAGCTAATCAACTGGTTGGTGGTGCTGCCCGCCGCCGAGACAACCATCATGTCACCCGGCTGTGAATACTCCGTCATGATCCCTGCGACACGCAGGTAACATTTCACATCAGCAAGACTACTACCACCAAACTTGTGCAGCTGACGACCCTTCGCCCCTGCCTGCGCTATCACACTCATGATTACCCCTTGGCTGCGACCCGGAAGCCATTTTCCAGATCGGCAATTAAATCTTCAGAATCTTCAATACCGGTTGAGATCCGCAGCAGCGTCTCAGAAATCCCGGCGGCGGCACGTGCTTCGGGTGCCATTCCTGCGTGCGTCATGGTCGCGGCGTGGGAGATCAAGCTTTCAACCCCACCTAAGGATTCCGCCAGCGTAAACAATGACAGCCCGCTCAGGAAGCGACGCAGCGTTTGCTCGTCACCGTCCAGTTCAAAACTTAACATCGCGCCAAACCCTTTCTGCTGGCGCGCGGCAATCTCGTGCCCCTGGTTTTCCGGCAGCGACGGGTGATACAGCTTTTTCACCAGCGGCTGGGTTTTCAGGAAGTCGACAATCGCCTGGGCATTGCGCTGCGCCACGTCCATGCGCGGCGACAGCGTGCGGATGCCGCGCAGCAGCAGATAGCTGTCGAAGGCTCCCGCGGTGACGCCAATGTTATTGGCCCACCATGCCAGTTCGGTGACAACTTCCGGATCTTTAGCAATCACCACGCCCGCTACCACGTCAGAATGGCCGTTCAGATATTTAGTGCATGAATGCAATACCAGATCGGCACCCAGTGCGAGTGGGTTCTGAAGGGCCGGACTGAGGAACGTATTATCCACTACACTTATCGCTCCCGCATCCCTTGCGAGCTGACAAATTTTCGCAATATCGACAACGCGCAACAATGGATTGCTTGGACTTTCCACCAGAACCAGCTTCGGCTTCTCTGCCAGCGCCTGCTTCAGCGCCTGTTCGTCGTTTTGATCGACAAACAGCACGCGATAGCAGCCGCGTTTCGCCAGGCTATCAAACAGACGATAGCTGCCGCCGTAGCAGTCGTGCGGCGCGACCAGCAGATCGCCAGGCTTCAGGAACACGGTAGTCACCAGGTGAATGGCGGACATCCCGGTATTGGTTAATACGGCGCCTGCGCCACCTTCCAGTTCGGCCAGCGCACGCTGGGTCACGTCACGCGTAGGGTTGCCACGACGCGAGTAGTCGTGCGCGCGGGGTTCATTAAATCCGGTGAAATTGTAGGTACTGGAAAGATGAATCGGCGGGACAACGCAGCCGTACTGCTCGTCATCATTTAATCCGCTACGCACTGCGATAGTGGCCTGTTTACGCGTCATGGTGAGGGCTTCCTGGCGAATGAGGTGAAAAGTCAGGCACCAGAGTAAACACTGAAAGTATGGACGTCAATACATCTGGACATCTAAACTTCTTTGCGTATAGATTGAGCAATGCGCAAATAGCCGTTAAAATTATATGCTTTAGTGCACGCTGCAGCGGCAATATCCGTGCCACGGTATCGTCTCTACGGTAAACTAGGCAAGATTGCGGTTCAAAACGGGTGGTTACAGGTTTTGCACCTTTAGATAAATGACTGAGAGGATTAAAGGTATCTCATGGCTGAATGGAGCGGCGAATATATCAGCCCATACGCTGAGCACGGTAAGAAGAGTGAGCAAGTAAAGAAAATTACGGTTTCCATTCCTCTGAAGGTGTTGAAGATCCTCACCGATGAACGTACGCGTCGTCAGGTGAACAACCTGCGCCACGCAACCAACAGCGAACTGCTGTGCGAAGCGTTTCTGCATGCGTTTACCGGTCAACCGTTGCCGAACGATGACGATCTGCGCAAAGAGCGTAGTGATGAAATCCCGGAAGAGGCGAAGGTGATCATGCGTGAACTGGGTATTGACCCGGATACGTGGGAATACTGAGAAGCGGATACAAAAAAGGCACCTTGCGGTGCCTTTTTTTCGGGAAACTTATTTAGCGCCCGGGATGCTGAAACGCTTGTTGAAGCGGTCAACACGGCCACCGGTTGCAACATCACGCTGCTTACCAGTGTAGAACGGGTGGCATTTACCGCACACGTCCAGGTTCAGATCGTGACCCACGGTAGAGCGGATCTGGATAGAGTTACCGCAAGAACAGTTTGCAGTAATCATTTCGTATTTCGGGTGAATATCTTTTTTCATGGGAGAACCTCAGTTAAGGCCGCGTCGCTCTTCCAGCCCTAACGCCAGACACCACGCGATGTTGAATGTAATTTCTCTGGCATAATCTACACCAAAGGCGGCGAATCATACAGAATTTAACCAGTGTATGCAAACTGATCCGCACGCCGCTTTCACTAATGTGTATACTAACGCGCCACTTTTCAAGTCAGGAAGATTCGATGCCCGTCGCTCACGTTGCCCTGCCCGTTCCGCTTCCCCGCACCTTTGACTATCTGCTGCCTGACAGCATGAGCGTCAAAGCGGGCTGTCGCGTGACCGTGCCGTTTGGCAAACAGCAGCGCGTGGGAATCGTGGTGTCCGTCAGCGATAAAAGCGAGCTGCCGCTTAACGAACTGAAATCGGTCGTTGAGGTGCTGGACAGCGAGCCGGTTTACTCCACCAGCACCTGGCGACTGCTGCTGTGGGCGGCGGATTATTATCATCACCCCATTGGCGACGTCCTGTTCCACGCGCTGCCGATCATGCTGCGCCAGGGCAAGAGCGCCAGCCACGCGCCGATGTGGTACTGGTTTGCGACCGAGCAGGGTCAGGCGGTCGATATTAACAGCCTCAAGCGCTCGCAAAAACAGCAGCAGGCGCTGGCGGCGCTGCGCCAGGGGAAAATCTGGCGGCATCAGGTCGACGAGCTTGAGGTCAGCGAAACGGCGCTACAGGCATTAAGAAAGAAAGGGCTGAGCGAGCTGGCCAGCAAAGCGCCTTCCCTTTACGACTGGCGGGAAAATTTCTCCGTTTCAGGGGATCGGCTGCGTCTGAACACCGAGCAGGCCACCGCCGTGGGTGCGATTCATAGCGCCTCCGACCATTTTTCTGCCTGGCTGCTGGCCGGGGTCACCGGCTCCGGCAAGACGGAAGTTTACCTGAGCGTGCTGGAAAACGTGCTCGCGCAGGGTAAACAGGCGCTGGTGATGGTGCCCGAAATTGGCCTGACGCCGCAAACCATCGCCCGATTCCGCGAACGCTTTAACGCGCCGGTTGAGGTGCTGCACTCCGGCCTGAACGACAGCGAACGCCTCAGCGCGTGGCTGAAAGCGAAAAACGGCGAAGCGGCGATCGTGATCGGCACCCGCTCGTCGCTGTTCACGCCGTTTAAAAATCTTGGCGTGATCGTGATCGACGAAGAGCATGACAGCTCCTATAAACAGCAGGAAGGGTGGCGCTATCACGCCCGCGATCTGGCGGTCTACCGCGCGCACAGTGAGCAGATTCCGATTATTCTCGGCTCCGCCACGCCTGCCCTCGAAACGCTGCACAACGTGCGCCAGCGTAAATACCACATGCTGCGCCTGACGCGCCGCGCGGGGAATGCCCGTCCGGCCGTTCAGCACGTGCTGGATCTGAAAGGCCAGCAGGTGCAGGCGGGGCTGGCACCCGCATTGATTACCCGTATGCGCCAGCATTTGCAGGCGGGGAATCAGGTCATTCTGTTCCTCAACCGGCGCGGATTTGCCCCCGCCCTGCTGTGCCACGACTGCGGCTGGATCGCCGAGTGCCCGCGCTGCGACCACTACTACACCTTCCACCAGGCCCAGCGTCATCTGCGCTGCCACCACTGCGACAGCCAGCGGCCGGTGCCGCGCCAGTGCCCGTCATGTGGTTCTACGCATATCGTGCCGGTGGGGCTGGGAACCGAACAGCTTGAACAGGCGCTGGGTCCCTTCTTCCCGGACGTGCCAATTTCGCGTATCGATCGGGACACCACCAGCCGCAAAGGCGCGCTCGAACAGCAGCTGGCGGAAGTGCATCGCGGTGGCGCGCGCATCCTGATTGGTACTCAGATGCTGGCCAAAGGCCACCACTTCCCGGACGTGACGCTGGTCGCCCTGCTGGACGTGGACGGCGCGCTGTTCTCGGCAGATTTCCGCTCGGCCGAGCGCTTCGCCCAGCTTTACACCCAGGTGGCAGGGCGTGCCGGTCGCGCCGGCAAACAGGGTGAAGTGGTGTTACAAACGCACCACCCCGAGCACCCGCTGCTGCAAACCCTGCTGCACAAAGGCTATGACGCCTTTGCCGAGCAGGCGCTGGCCGAACGCCAGACCCTGCAGCTGCCGCCGTGGACCAGCCACGTCATCATCCGCGCGGAAGATCACAACAACCAGCAGGCCCCGCTTTTCCTGCAGCAGCTGCGAAACCTTCTGCAGGCCAGCCCGCTGGTAGATAATCAGCTGTGGATCCTGGGCCCGGTGCCCGCCCTTGCGCCGAAGCGCGGCGGGCGTTTCCGCTGGCAAATCTTACTTCAGCATCCGTCACGGGTTCGCCTGCAGCACATCGTCAGCGGCACGCTGGCGCTCATCAACACCCTGCCTGAAGCGCGAAAAGTGAAGTGGGTACTGGACGTCGATCCCATCGAAGGCTGAAGCTGGATCGAAAAATTTAACGCTCCTCACACTTTTTATGAAAATTCTGTAACCGATTCCATTCACTATCTGTAAAAATGGTGACGTCAGAAGTTCGGTGTTCAGGCGAGGAGAAGACGTTGAAGTCCAGGAAAGAGGTTGCGACTGCGACCATGAAAGACGTTGCACAGAAAGCACAGGTCTCTACGGCAACCGTATCCCGCGCATTAATGAACCCGGATAAAGTCTCTCAGGCGACCCGTAACCGCGTAGAGCAGGCGGCGCTTGAAGTGGGCTATTTCCCGCAGGCGATGGGGCGTAACGTCAAACGCAACGAGTCGCGCACCATCCTGGTGATTGTGCCGGACATCTGTGACCCCTTCTTTAGCGAGATCATCCGCGGTATTGAAGTCACGGCGGCGGAACAGGGATACCTGGTGCTGATTGGCGACTGCGCCCACCAGAACCAGCAGGAAAAAACCTTCATCGACCTCATTATCACCAAGCAGATCGACGGCATGCTGCTGCTTGGCTCTCGCCTGCCGTTTGATGCCAGCATTGAAGAGCAGCGCAATCTACCCCCGATGGTCATGGCCAACGAGTTTGCGCCAGAGCTGGAGCTGCCGACGGTCCACATTGATAACCTCACCGCCGCATTCAACGCCGTAAACTATCTCCAGGAGCTGGGGCATAAGCGCATTGGCTGCATTGCCGGGCCGGAGGAGATGCCTCTGTGCCACTACCGCCTCCAGGGCTACGTTCAGGCGCTGCGCCGTACCGGCGTCACCGTCGATCCGCACTACATTGCGCGCGGTGACTTCACCTTCGCCGCGGGCGGGCAAGCGCTGGAGAAACTTCTGGACCTGCCTGAACCGCCAACCGCCGTATTTTGTCACAGCGACGTGATGGCGCTGGGCGCCTTATCCTACGCCAAACGCCGCGGCCTGCGGGTACCGAAAGATCTGTCTATCATCGGATTCGACAATATTTCGCTTTCAGAATTTTGCGATCCGCCGCTCTCTACGGTCGCTCAGCCGCGCTATCAAATCGGTCGTGAAGCGATGCTGCTTCTGCTGGATCAGCTTCATGGTCAAACAGTTAGCAGCGGCTCGCGGTTGCTGGACTGCGAGCTGATTGTCCGCGGCACGACTCAGGCATTGACTTAAAGTAAACGTCTTTCGGATACCCTTATCTGGTCAAAGCCCCGCCGCTTAAGTAACATGGCGGACTGACGAACGAATAAATACAGCGAAACGATAGTGGCACAACGAGATTATGTACGTCGCGGCCAGCCGGCACCTTCGCGACGCAAAAAGAGTAGCTCAAGGAAAAAGCAACGTAACCTGCCTGCTGTATCGCCAGCAATGGTCGCTATTGCTGCGGCTGTAGTCGTCGCCTTTATTGGTGGCCTGTACTTTATCACGCACCATAAAAAAGAAGAGTCTGAGGCGCTTCAGGCCAGCAAGGTTGCCGGGAATGGCCTTCCACCTAAGCCTGAAGAGCGCTGGCGCTACATCAAAGAGCTGGAAAGCCGCCAGCCTGGGGTGCGTGCGCCAACCGAACCTTCTGCAGGTGGTGAAGTGCAGAATGCGAATCAGCTGACGGATGAACAGCGTCAGCTGCTGGCACAAATGCAGGCCGATATGCGCCAGCAGCCAACGCAGCTGAACGAAGTGCCGTGGAATGAGCAGACGCCAGCACAGCGCCAGCAAACGCTGCAGCGACGCCAGGCGCAACAGCAGATTCAGCAACAGCAACAGCAACAGCAGCAGTGGGCGCAAACTCAGCCGGTGCAGCAGCCGAAAGCACAGCCGCGGGTAACGGAACAGCCATACCAGCAGCCGACGCGTACGGTGCAGTCTCAGCCTGTCCAACAGCAGCCGAAAGCGCAGCCGCAGAAACAGGCGGCTCAGCCGTATCAGGATCTGCTCCAGACGCCAGCGCATACCACCGCGCAGCAGCCGAAAACGCAGCAGGCCGCGCCGGTCACCAAAGAGACCGAAGCGCCGAAGCAGACGTCGGAGAAAAAAGACGAACGCCGCTGGATGGTGCAGTGCGGTTCGTTCAAAGGTGCCGAACAGGCGGAAACGGTACGCGCACAGCTGGCCTTTGAAGGGTTTGATTCGCGTATTACCACCAATAACGGCTGGAATCGCGTGGTGATTGGCCCGGTCAAAGGCAAAGAAAATGCCGATGGCACCCTTTCACGCCTGAAAGTCGCCGGCCACACAAACTGCATTCGACTCGCCTCCGGGGGTTGAAACCCCCAAAATCTCCCCCATCTATCATTTAATTCAGCCCTGAGCACAGGCTCAGGGCTTCTGTTTCCCGATTCTGTAACCAGGGGGTCTGCTCGTGACAACAATAGTAAGTGTACGCCGTAACGGCCAAGTGGTAATCGCCGGTGATGGCCAGGCCACGCTGGGTAATACCGTCATGAAAGGCAACGTGAAGAAAGTGCGCCGTCTCTACAACGACAAAGTGATCGCCGGTTTTGCAGGCGGCACGGCGGACGCCTTCACGCTGTTTGAACTGTTTGAACGCAAACTGGAAATGCACCAGGGCCATCTGGTGAAAGCGGCCGTAGAGCTGGCAAAAGACTGGCGTACCGACCGCATGCTACGCAAGCTCGAAGCGCTGCTGGCCGTAGCCGATGAAACCGCTTCGCTTATCATCACCGGTAACGGTGACGTTATTCAGCCGGAAAATGACCTGATTGCCATCGGCTCTGGCGGCCCTTATGCCCAGGCTGCAGCCCGCGCGCTGTTGGAAAATACCGACATGAACGCGCGCGATATCGCGGTGAAGGCGTTGGATATTGCAGGTGATATCTGCATCTATACCAACCACAACCACACCATCGAAGAATTGAATTCCAAAGCGTAAGGATCTCCCATGTCTGAAATGACCCCACGCGAAATTGTCAGCGAACTGAACAAACACATTATCGGCCAGGATAACGCCAAGCGTTCCGTGGCGATTGCGCTGCGTAACCGCTGGCGCCGTATGCAGCTCGACGAAGAGCTGCGCCACGAAGTGACGCCGAAAAACATTCTGATGATCGGCCCGACCGGCGTCGGTAAAACCGAAATCGCCCGTCGTCTGGCGAAGCTGGCCAACGCGCCGTTCATCAAAGTTGAAGCCACCAAGTTCACCGAAGTGGGCTATGTGGGTAAAGAAGTGGACTCCATCATCCGCGATCTGACCGACTCGGCGATCAAGATGGTGCGCGTCCAGGCGATCGAGAAAAACCGCTATCGCGCGGAAGAGATGGCCGAAGAGCGCATTCTCGACGTGCTGATCCCACCGGCAAAAAACAACTGGGGCCAGGCAGAGCAGCAGGCGGAACCGTCCGCCGCGCGTCAGGCGTTCCGCAAAAAGCTGCGTGAAGGCCAGCTGGACGACAAAGAGATTGAGATCGATCTCGCTGCCGCGCCAATGGGCGTGGAGATCATGGCGCCTCCTGGCATGGAAGAGATGACCAGCCAGCTGCAGTCCATGTTCCAGAACCTGGGCGGCCAGAAGCAAAAAGCGCGTAAGCTGAAAATCAAAGACGCGATGAAGCAGCTGATTGAAGAAGAAGCGGCGAAGCTGGTGAACCCGGAAGAGCTGAAGCAGGACGCTATCGACGCGGTTGAGCAGCACGGCATCGTATTTATCGACGAAATCGACAAAATCTGTAAGCGCGGCGGCAACAGCTCCGGCCCGGACGTGTCCCGCGAAGGCGTACAGCGCGACCTGCTGCCGCTGGTTGAAGGCTGCACCGTCTCCACCAAGCACGGCATGGTGAAAACGGACCACATCCTGTTTATCGCTTCAGGTGCGTTCCAGGTTGCCAGCCCGTCGGATCTGATCCCGGAACTGCAGGGCCGTCTGCCGATCCGCGTTGAGCTGCAGGCGCTGACCACCGAAGATTTCGAACGTATCCTGACCGAGCCAAACGCCTCTGCGACCGTACAGTACAAAGCGCTGATGGCAACCGAAGGCGTGAACCTCGAGTTCACCGAAGACGGTATCAAACGGATTGCTCAGGCCGCATGGCAGGTGAACGAAACCACCGAGAACATCGGTGCGCGTCGTCTGCATACCGTGCTGGAACGCCTGGTGGAGGATATCTCTTACGACGCGAGCGACCTGAACGGTCAAACCGTTACCATTGACGCAGAATATGTGAGTAAACATCTGGATGCGTTAGTGGCAGATGAAGATCTGAGCCGTTTTATCCTATAATCGCGGTTACTGGATTCTCATCACGTTTAATGGGGGCTAATGCCCCCATTTTTATTGGCTAACTACTTATGACTGACATCAGCCGTACTCAGGCGTGGCTCGAAAGTCTGCGCCCTAAAACACTTCCTCTGGCCTTTGCCGCGATTATCGTCGGCACGGCCCTTGCCTGGTGGCAGGGGTATTTTGACCCGCTGGTCGCCGCGCTGGCACTGATTACCGCCGGCCTGCTGCAAATCCTCTCCAACCTCGCCAACGACTACGGCGATGCGGTAAAGGGCAGCGACAAGCCGGACCGCATTGGTCCCCTGCGCGGAATGCAGAAAGGGGTGATAACGCAGGCGCAGATGAAACGCGCGCTGATTATCACCGTGGTGCTGATCTGCGTATCCGGCCTGGCGCTGGTGACGGTGGCGTCTAAGACCCCCAGCGATTTTATTGGCTTCCTGGTGCTGGGCTTATTGGCCATTATCGCGGCCATTACCTACACCGTCGGCACGCGTCCCTACGGGTATATTGGGCTCGGGGATATCTCCGTGCTGGTGTTCTTCGGCTGGCTGAGCGTGATGGGGAGCTGGTACCTGCAGGCGCATACGGTGATCCCTGCCCTGTTCCTGCCCGCGACCGCCTGCGGTCTGCTGGCGACGGCGGTGCTTAACATCAACAACCTGCGCGACATCGACAGCGATCGCGAGAACGGTAAAAACACCCTGGCGGTGCGTCTGGGGCCGGTGAATGCGCGCCGCTACCATGCCTGCCTGCTCATGGGCGCGCTGGTGTGTCTGGCGCTGTTTAACCTGATTTCCCTGCACAGCCTGTGGGGCTGGCTATTTGTACTTGCCGCGCCGCTGCTGATAAAGCAGGCCCGCTTTGTGATGCGTGAACTCAGCCCGGCTGCTATGCCGCCGATGCTGGAGCGCACGGTAAAAGGCGCGCTGCTGACTAACCTGTTGTTCGTCATCGGGATTGTCTTAAGCCAGACGCTTCATTAGCTGACAAATATCAATTAACAATTGATGATTTTGCCAACAACGCATTTCGCACGATATACTGAACACATTCGCAGCAACTGAGCGTTAAACCTATGAAATACGATACCTCCGAGCTTTGTGACATCTACCAGGAAGATGTCAACGTCGTTGAACCGCTGTTTTCCAACTTTGGTGGGCGGTCGTCGTTTGGCGGTCAAATCGTCACGGTGAAATGTTTCGAGGACAACGGGTTGCTGTACGATCTGCTCGAACAGAATGGCCGAGGCCGCGTTCTGGTCGTTGACGGCGGCGGCTCCGTGCGCCGTGCATTAATTGATGCAGAGCTGGCCGGCATTGCCGTGCAAAACGAGTGGGAAGGCCTTGTGGTGTACGGTTCCGTGCGCCAGGTGGACGATCTGGAAGACCTCGATATCGGGATTCAGGCCATCGCGGCCATACCGGTAGGGGCGGCGGGTGACGGCATCGGCGAAAGCGACGTGCGCGTCAATTTCGGCGGCGTGACCTTCTTCTCCGGCGACCATCTCTACGCCGATAATACCGGCATTATCCTTTCGGAAGATCCGCTGGATATCGAGTAATAAAACCGTCAGCGTGGACCATAAAAAAACCGCCAACAGCAATGTGGCGGTTTTTTTGTCCCTCGGGATTCGCGGTCCGTTGGGAGGATTTACAGCTCCACACCAGGGACGTTTATCATACCCCTCAATAAGCGGCAGGCAATCCCTTAGACCCTTTATAAAATCTTAATTTTATTTGCACGTCTAAACGGCGAGGCTGATGTTAACTATGATGCTGCGTCCCTTTCCGCCATCTCGCAAATGGGCATCGGTCCTGGGAAAGGTGTATTCACAACCGTAAAGCAACCTTTAACCGGAAGGCCGCCGTTGGCGGCCTTTTTTATTACTGGCATAAAAAAAGCCGGGTGGCGGCTTCGCCTTACCCGGCCTGTTCAGTAATCCCTAAGGGAATCAGACTTCTTCCATACGGCCCAGCAGCGCCTGCAGGCGATCCTGCCAGCCGTTCTGCTGTTCGCGCAGCTGATTGTTTTCGCGCTCCAGTTCTTCGCGGCCGTGCTGAGCGTTCTGAACTTCCTGAGCCAGGCTGTTGTTCTTCTCTTTCAGCTCTTCAATTTCCATCTGCAGCAGGGTGATGGTGTCAATCGCCTGCTGTACTTTCGATTCCAGTTTCTCAAACACTTCTAAAGACATGATGCTACCTCTCCTGAATTGCAAGGCGACGCTTTAACATAAACGCGCACGACATATACCGTCGATTGTATGGAGCGCGGCGCTCTGTGTCCAGCGACACACCGCGCAGATCGCGGTTTGCAACACTTTTAGGTCTGGTCCTGGTGTGTTCGCGTCATATACCCCTAAATTGTTAACTGATTCGTTAATGAAATGATTCAGCTCACATTCTTGTACTGATGCAAAAATGTGCTTTATGGCGCGAAAACGCTCATTTTATTGACGCAGACCACACATTTTGATTTCGATATTTCTCGTTTTTGCTCGTTAACGATAAATTAACACTATGTCTACAGGGCATCGTGGCTGTCACGGGCGGCCATGCTAACAATAAACATCAATTTCTTCAGGATTCCGATTATGAGTCAGACATCAACCTTAAAAGGCCAGTGCATTGCCGAGTTCCTTGGTACCGGGTTGTTGATATTCTTCGGAGTGGGCTGTGTTGCTGCACTGAAAGTGGCGGGTGCCAGTTTTGGTCAGTGGGAAATCAGTATCATCTGGGGTCTGGGCGTGGCGATGGCCATCTACCTGACTGCAGGGGTGTCTGGCGCACATCTTAACCCGGCGGTGACTATCGCACTGTGGCTGTTCGCGTGCTTCGACGGACGCAAAGTTGTTCCTTTCATTCTTTCTCAGTTTGCCGGCGCGTTTTGCGCAGCGGCGTTAGTTTACGGGCTTTATTACAATCTTTTCATCGACTTCGAACAGACGCATCATATGGTACGCGGCAGCGTCGAAAGTCTGGATCTGGCAGGCATCTTCTCAACCTACCCTAACCCACATATCAATTTTGTGCAGGCGTTCGCAGTTGAAATGGTGATTACCGCTATTCTGATGGGCGTTATCCTGGCGCTGACCGACGACGGAAACGGCATTCCGCGCGGCCCGCTGGCCCCCCTGCTGATTGGTTTGCTGATTGCGGTGATCGGCGCCTCCATGGGCCCGCTGACCGGGTTTGCGATGAACCCGGCACGTGATATTGGACCAAAAGCCTTCGCGTTTATCGCAGGCTGGGGCGACGTTGCCTTCACCGGAGGCAAAGACATTCCTTACTTCCTGGTACCGCTGTTTGCGCCGGTTGTCGGGGCTGCGCTGGGTGCATTTAGCTACCGCAAATTGATTGGTCGCCACCTACCGTGCGACACCTGTGTGGAAGAGGAGAAGGAAACGACTTCTACCGCACAACAAAAAGCTTCGCTGTAATCTGACTACGGGACACATACCATGACCGAAAAAAAATATATCGTTGCGCTCGACCAGGGCACTACCAGCTCCCGCGCTGTCGTAATGGATCATGACGCGAATATCGTCAGCGTGTCACAGCGCGAATTTGAGCAAATTTATCCCCGTCCAGGCTGGGTAGAACACGACCCGATGGAAATTTGGGCATCACAAAGCTCCACGCTGGTGGAAGTGCTGGCGAAAGCCGATATCAGTTCCGACGAGATTGCCGCGATTGGTATCACCAACCAGCGTGAGACCACCGTTGTCTGGGAGCGCGAAACCGGTAAGCCTATTTACAACGCTATCGTCTGGCAGTGTCGTCGTACCTCAGAAATTTGCGAAAAACTGAAGCGCGAGGGTATGGAAGATTATATCCGTAGCGCAACAGGCCTGGTGGTCGACCCGTACTTCTCCGGCACAAAAGTGAAGTGGATCCTCGACCACGTGGAAGGGTCACGCGAGCGTGCTAAACGCGGCGAGCTGCTGTTCGGTACCGTCGATACCTGGCTTATCTGGAAGATGACCCAGGGACGCGTTCACGTCACCGACTACACTAACGCCTCGCGTACCATGCTGTTCAACATCAACACCCTGGAGTGGGATGACAAGATGCTGGACGCGCTGGACATTCCGCGCGCGATGCTGCCTGAAGTGCGTAAGTCTTCAGAAGTGTACGGCCAGACCAACATCGGCGGTAAAGGCGGCACCCGTATTCCTATCGCCGGTATCGCCGGTGACCAGCAGGCGGCCCTCTTCGGCCAGCTGTGCGTCAAGGAAGGGATGGCGAAGAACACCTACGGCACCGGCTGCTTTATGCTGATGAACACCGGCGAGAAAGCGGTGAAATCAGAAAACGGCCTGCTGACCACCATCGCCTGCGGTCCGCGCGGCGAAGTGAACTACGCCCTGGAAGGTGCGGTGTTCATGGCCGGCGCGTCCATCCAGTGGCTGCGCGACGAGATGAAGCTGATCAGCGATGCCTTCGACTCCGAATATTTCGCGACCAAAGTGAAGGATACTAACGGCGTGTACGTGGTGCCGGCGTTCACCGGCCTGGGTGCACCGTACTGGGATCCGTATGCACGCGGCGCGATTTTCGGCCTGACGCGCGGCGTCAACTCGAACCACATTATTCGCGCCACCCTGGAATCCATCGCCTACCAGACGCGCGACGTGCTGGAAGCGATGCAGGCGGACTCCGGCATTCGTCTGCACGCCCTGCGCGTGGACGGCGGCGCGGTGGCGAATAACTTCCTGATGCAGTTCCAGTCCGACATTCTGGGCACCCGCGTTGAGCGTCCTGAAGTGCGTGAAGTCACGGCGCTGGGCGCGGCGTACCTTGCCGGTCTGGCGGTAGGCTTCTGGCAGAATCTCGACGAGCTGCAGGAAAAAGCGGTAATCGAACGCGAATTCCGCCCGGGCATCGAAACCACCGAGCGTAACGTCCGCTACAGCGGCTGGAAAAAAGCGGTGAAACGCGCCCTGGCGTGGGAAGAGCACGACGAGTAAGTCCCCCTCACCCCGGCCCTCTCCCCAAAGGGGAGAGGGTGTTTTTAGTCCCCTCGCCCCTTTGGGGAGAGGGTTAAGGTGAGGGGAGTACAGACCGCACCTTACCCACTCTGTGATAAACTTCGTGCAATTCCTTTTGATTGCACGAGTACCTCATGAAACGTGAACTTTCTATCGAGTTTTCCCGCGTCACCGAAGCGGCCGCCCTCGCAGGCTATAAATGGCTGGGTCGCGGTGACAAAAATACCGCAGACGGCGCGGCCGTCCATGCCATGCGCATTGTGCTTAACCAGGTCAACATCGACGGCACCATCGTGATCGGCGAAGGCGAGATCGACGAAGCGCCAATGCTCTATATCGGTGAAAAAGTCGGTACCGGCAAAGGCGATGCGGTGGATATCGCCGTGGACCCGATTGAAGGCACGCGCATGACGGCGATGGGTCAGGCCAACGCCCTGGCAGTGCTGGCCGTCGGCGACAAAGGCTGCTTCCTTAATGCGCCGGATATGTACATGGAAAAACTGATTGTCGGTCCCGGCGCGAAGGGCGCTATCGACCTCAGCCTGCCGCTGGAAGAGAACCTGCACAACGTCGCCAAAGCCCTGGGCAAACCACTTAGCGAACTCACCGTAACCATTCTGGCAAAACCGCGCCACGACGCCACCATCGCGCAGATGCAAAAGCTCGGCGTGCGGGTGTTTGCTATTCCGGATGGCGACGTTGCCGCCTCGATCCTGACCTGCATGCCGGACAGCGAAGTGGACGTGCTTTACGGCATCGGCGGCGCGCCGGAAGGTGTGGTCTCTGCGGCGGTGATCCGCGCGCTGGACGGCGATATGCAGGCGCGTCTGCTGCCCCGGCATGAGGTGAAAGGCGACAGCGAAGAGAACCGCCGTATTGGGGAAAACGAGCTGGCACGCTGCGAAGCGATGGGCATCGAGGCCAATAAGGTTCTCGCGCTGAACGAAATGGCCCGCAGCGACAACGTGGTCTTCTCGGCGACCGGCATCACCAAAGGCGATCTGCTGGACGGCATCACCCGCAAGGGCAATATGGCGACCACCGAAACGCTGCTGATCCGCGGCAAGTCGCGCACCATTCGCCGCATTCAGTCCATCCACTATCTCGACCGCAAAGATCCGGACGTGCAGGCGCACATTCTCTAAACCGTTTGATCGATAGAGCTTTCCGGCCCTGACGGGCTGGAAATTATCTCCACAAGAACAGAAGATAGAACAGAGAAACAGCACAGGAGAAGATCATGGCGGACTGGGTAACAGGTAAAGTCAAAAAGATAGAGTTCTGGACCGATGCGCTATTTAGTCTCACCCTGCATGCTCCCGTCCATCCGTTTAAGGCCGGGCAGTTTGCGAAGCTGGGGCTGGATGTCGACGGCGAACGCGTGCAGCGCGCCTACTCTTACGTTAACGCGCCGGATAACCCTGATCTCGAGTTCTATCTCGTTACCGTCCCGGACGGTAAGCTCAGCCCGCGCCTCGCCGCCCTTAAGCCCGGCGACGATGTGCAAATTGTCAGCGAAGCGGCGGGTTTCTTTGTGCTCGAAGAGGTCCCAGACTGCGACACGCTCTGGATGCTGGCGACCGGCACGGCCATTGGTCCGTACCTCTCCATTTTGCAATATGGCAAAGACCTTGAGCGCTTTAAAAACATCGTGCTGGTTCACGCCGCGCGCTACGCCGCAGACCTCAGCTACCTGCCGCAGATGCAGGCGCTGGAACAGCGTTATGGCGGAAAGTTAAAGATTCAGACGGTGGTGAGCCGCGAAACCGTTGCAGGTACGCTAACCGGTCGCGTGCCGGCGTTAATTGAGAGCGGCGCGCTGGAAGAGGCAGTAGGCTTGCCGATGACGGCTGAAACCAGCCACGTCATGCTGTGCGGTAACCCGCAGATGGTTCGGGACACGCAGCAGCTTCTGAAGGACACCCGGCAGATGACGAAGCACCTTCGTCGCCGACCGGGCCATATGACCGCCGAACACTACTGGTGATCAGCGGTATTTCACCTCACGGGTGTCTTTACCGTATTTGTTTTCGCTCTGGGTGCCGATAAACGCGCCCAGATCGACAATCATCATGACGAAGATGACCGACGGCAGCAGCCTGCCCACGACCCACGGCAGGATGGACGGCAGCATCGCCCAGTTTCCCGCCACCAGCATCCACGCCAGAATAATCAGAAATGCCCACGCGCCGGAACGGCCGCGATCGTGCAGCCTTTTCACAACGACAGCCGCCGTTGGCCACAGTAAACAGACCAGCGCAAACGCCGCCGTCTGCGTGCTCAGCCAGGCATTGTACGCCACAAAAAACAGAAGCAGCATGGCGACAACCCACGTCACTATCCAGATCCAGAAATCACGGCGTCCAATACGCCCTTTGAACGAAAACAGCCACTGCTGTATGGTCATGTAAGGTTCCTTATTATCGTATAGCCCGCATTTTACCCTGGAGTTGTGACCTTTTGACAAGCCGCCCAGATATCGTTTTAATCATGAGCACTTACGGCCAGGGGCAATGTTGATGAAAAGTTCGGCACGTTCTCTCTTCCTGTGTTTAGCGCTGCTCGGCGTCGGTTATCCCCTGCACGCCGCCGAAACCGCTGCCCCGACCACCGCACCGTATCTGCTGGCGGGCGCGCCGTCGTTCGACCAGTCCATCAGCCAGTTTCGTGAAGCCTTTAATCAGGCTAACCCCACCCTGCCGCTGGATGAGTTTCGCGCCATTGACGGCTCCCGCGACACGCCGACGCTGACCCGCGCGGCAAGCAAGATTAACGAAAATTTATACGCGTCCACGGCGCTGGAGCGCGGAACGTTAAAAATCAAGAGTATGCAAATCACCTGGCTGCCGATTCAGGGGCCAGAGCAGAAAGCCGCAAAAGCGAAGGCGCTGGAATACATGAGCGCGGTTTTGCAGGCGTTTACGCCCGCGCTGACGAAAAAGCAAAGCCAGCAAAAGCTGCAAAAGCTGCTGACCGCCGGTAAAAACAAGCGGTACTACGCCACGACAGAAGGCGCAATCCGCTATGTGGTGGCGGACAACGGCGAAAAAGGACTGACCTTCGCTGTTGAACCGATTAAGCTGGCACTCTCTGACACCCTCGGCGGGGCGAATTAATGACGAAAAGCAAAGCCTTTCGAGGGAAAATCTCTATACTGATTCACAGACCATGCTGCCCGACAGGGTGGCCATATTCCTTAATTCGCTTATTGAGCGTGGAGAATTGAAATGCGACATCCTTTAGTGATGGGTAACTGGAAACTGAACGGCAGCCGCCACATGGTAAACGAACTGGTTGCGAACCTGCGTAAAGAGCTGGCTGGCGTGACGGGCTGCGCGGTTGCTATCGCTCCGCCGGATATGTATCTGGATCTGGCTAAACGTGCTGCTGACGGTAGCCACATCATTCTGGGCGCGCAGAACGTTGACGTTAACCTGTCTGGCGCGTTCACCGGTGAAACTTCCGCTGAAATGCTGAAAGATATCGGCGCGAAATACATCATCATCGGCCACTCCGAGCGTCGCACCTACCACAAAGAATCCGACGAGTTCATCGCGAAGAAATTTGCCGTGCTGAAAGAGCAGGGTCTGATCCCGGTTCTGTGCATCGGTGAAACCGAAGCGGAAAACGAAGCGGGCAAAACTGAAGAAGTGTGCGCACGTCAGATCGACGCGGTGCTGAAAACCCAGGGCGCGGCAGCGTTCGAAGGCGCGGTTATCGCTTACGAGCCAGTCTGGGCGATCGGTACCGGCAAATCTGCAACTCCTGCGCAGGCTCAGGCGGTTCACAAATTCATCCGTGACCACATTGCGAAAGCCGACGCGAAAGTCGCTGAGCAAGTGATCATCCAGTACGGCGGTTCCGTTAACGCTTCCAACGCTGCGGAGCTGTTTACTCAGCCAGACATCGATGGCGCGCTGGTTGGCGGTGCATCCCTGAAAGCGGACGCTTTCGCGGTGATCGTTAAAGCGGCAGAAGCGGCTAAACAGGCGTAATTGCCCTTATGTTTTGTGGCGGGTGGCGCTTCGCTAACCCGCCCTGCGGTTCTGTAGGCCCGGTAAGCGCCAGCGCTTCCGGGCTTTTTTACAGCCGTCCCAGCACGCTAAACCACAGATAATCCAGCGGCAGCAGCACCAGATAGGTTGCAATCGCCAGCGCCAGACAGAGCACCATCCCCGCCTTTGCAGGCACCTTTCCTAAGCCCATAGCCACCACAATCGGCGATGCCTGATACGGCAGCAGCGGCGTGGAATAGCCCAGCACTTGAATCATGATCACCGACAGCAGCGGGAAGCCGGTCGCATCCGAAAAACTCTGCGCCAGGGTGGTGTACAGCGCCGGAACGCCGTTGGCGGTCATAATGAAGTTAAGCGCGGTGGTAATGCCGGTCAGCGCCAGGAAACTGGTGAAGGGTCTCTCTGCATCCAGCGGCATAATGCGCAGCAGCGCCTCGCCCACCGCCGTTCCGATGCCGGTTTGCGTCACAACGATCGCTAGCCCAAGAATGCCTGCCACATAGATACAGGTACGCATATTTACCCCGGCGGAAAACTCTTCCCCGGTGATAAAACCGATACGCGGCAGCATAACGATGACCGACGCCGCCAGCCCCGTCCACGCGGGCCCCACGCCGTGCCAGCTCTCCGTCACCCACATGCCCAGCACCACCGCCAGCAGCCAGGCGAGGCGCTTCTCGTCCCGCCCCATGGGCTCAGACGGCGCCTGTTCCTTCGGCGGCTTCGGGCTGCCGGGAAATAGCCAGCAGATGAGGCCAATCAGGATCAGGCCTTTCAGAATGCCCAGCACCGGCGTATGCAGCAGCAGATACGGGACATAGTTGAGGTGGATGCCGTACGAGCCTTCCGCCGCGCCGCTCATCACCAGGTTAGGGACGTTAGCGGGCAGAATCGTCGCCGAAAGCTGGAAGGTCCCGAACCCCACCGCCAGCGCCAGGCCAAACCAGGCGCGGGAGCCGTCGGCGATGCCGGCGCGTTTCGCCATCGCCGCGACAATCGGCATCAGCAGCGCAATACGTCCCATGTTCGACGGCATCACAAACGCCAGCGCGTAGCTCAGCAGCACCACGCTCGCTACCATTAACACCCAGGAGTCGGTCAGCTTTGCCGACAGCGCCCGGGCGGCCCTGTCCGCCAGGCCGGTTTTGCGGATCGCCACGCCGAGCACGAACCCGCTGAAGACCAGCCAGAAGGCCGACGAGGCAAAACCGCCAAAAATCACCTCCGGCGGGGCGATTCTGGCTGTCATCGCCGCCGTAAAGAACAGCAGCGCGGTGATGAATTCCGGTAATAGCGACGTCGCCCACAGCACGATGGTGACGCCAACAATCAGGGAGGGCAGCAGTAGAGGATGCGTTAACCAGAGCGACATACCTGTCTCCTGTAGAATTTTTCAGCAAGTCTACGGTGACAGGCATGGCGAGTAAACGCTATTTATGGTGGGGTCAGTTCAGGATAGCGCATTGATGATCCTGCAGTTCCTCAGCCGACGCGCGGTTAAGGGTGAGCAGGTTACGCTCGGTCGCCAGCAATACAAACGAACCATCCGACTGCTGCGCCATCGCCAGCGCGAAGCGCCCCATATGGTCGCGCGCTTCCGGCAGCTCTTCTGTCAGCATCATAAACGGGCTGCGCTGAACCAGTTCATTCTCCGTCACCCGACGGGCAAGATACTCATGCCCTTCCAGCCCTCCGGGAAGAGGCAGCCACTGGGTGCTGATTTCTCCCTGCGCCGCGTTGAGCTTCTCGCGCACGTCCGGACGCAGACAGGAAATATGAATATGAAAATGGTTCTGCGTGCGCCCTGTCGGCGAGTTAATCGTTAGCGAAATGGCGCTGTCAGGCACCTCGGATCCCCGCTTCAGGGTCATAAAGCTGCGCGACTGCCAGGCCAGCCAGAAAAAGTTCGGCGTGTGCGCTTCGGTCAGCAGCGGGCTCTCGGTGCCGTTGATGCGGTATGTTGGCATCAGCAGGTATTGCAGCGGGCCGTTGCGATCCTTAAATACCACATACCCTGCATCCGTTTTCACCTGCGCACACGGCGCCGGGTTACGATTCTGGATCTGGTTCGGCACGCACTGGTCGAGAACGATATGACGCAACGCATTCGGATTACCCGCCTTCATCCAGTACACGCCGCCCGCGGCAAGGGCGATGACAATAAGGATCAATACGATAATTTTTTTCACAACGCGTTCCCTGTTTTCAATAGAGGCAAAAGAGTAACGCAAAATGATGACCAAATAAAAAACCCGGCGGATTTCTCACGCCGGGTCATCGTGTCGCAGGCTAAGGATTAGCGCTGGCTAATCTGGTCGAAGGTGCCGCCATTAGAGAAGTGCTCTTTCTGCGCTTTCGTCCAGCCGCCGAACACATCATCAATGGTGAAAAGCTTCAGTTTCGGGAATTCCCCTTCGTATTTCTTCGCGACAGCCGCATCGCGTGGACGATAGAAGTTTTTCGCCGCAATTTCCTGGCCTTCTGGCGAGTAGAGATACTTCAGGTAAGCATCCGCTACCGCTTTGGTGTCTTTCTTCTCTACCACTTTGTCGACCACGGAAACGGTCGGCTCTGCGAGGATGGATTCGCTTGGGGTCACGATCTCGAATTTGTCTTTACCCAGCTCGTGGGTCGCCAGCAGGGCTTCGTTTTCCCAGGCGATCAGCACGTCACCAATGCCGCGCTCGACGAAGGTGTTGGTTGCACCGCGCGCGCCGGAGTCCAGTACTTCAACGTTCTTATACAGGGCTTTCACGAATTCCTGAGCTTTGGCCTGGTCACCGTTGTTGTGGTGCAGCGCATAGCCCCACGCGCCCAGATAGTTCCAGCGAGCGCCGCCGGAGCTTTTCGGGTTAGGGGTAATCACAGACACGCCCGGTTTGACCAGGTCGTTCCAGTCTTTAATCTGTTTCGGGTTCCCTTTACGCACCAGGAAGACGATGGTCGAGGTGTATGGCGCGGAGTTATCCGGCAGGCGTTTGATCCAGTTTTTATCGATGCGGCCACGCTCGGCGATGGCGTCGACATCGTAGGCCAGCGCCAGGGTCACCACGTCGGCTTCAATACCGTTGATGACGGAGGTCGCCTGCTTACCGGAGCCGCCGTGAGACTGGCGAACCACCACGTTATCGCCGGTTTCCTGCTTCCAGTGCGCCGCAAACGCCTTGTTGTATTGCTCGTACAGTTCACGCGTCGGGTCGTATGACACGTTCAGTAACTGGATATCCTTAGCCAGAACGCTGGTCGATGCCAGCAATAATGTAAAACCCACGCCCCATTTATTCATCGCCCAGCTCTCTTATGTAGTGTTTTGATGAATGCAGCGTGCCAGAAACAGAATCGATGATTAAAGAATAAAAAAAGATTGGCTATAACGTAGTGGAATAAAAAGCGTGCGCGCATTAAAAAGCCGGGTGGCGGCTACGCCTTACCCGGCCTACGAATCGTGCTTTTGTAGGCCCGGTAAGCGCAGCGCCACCAGGCAACACAGCCGATCAGTACAGTTTTTTCGCGCAGTCCAGCCAGTCACCCTTGAACGGACGCTTCATGTTTTCAATCGCGTCGATGATGTCATGGTGAACCAGTTTTTCGTTCTGAATACCGACGCAGCGGCCGCCGTGGCCCTGCAGCAGCAGATCGATAGCGTACGCGCCCATGCGGGACGCCAGGATACGGTCGTAAGGACCAGGGGAACCGCCGCGCTGGATGTGACCCAGTACGGTCGCGCGGGTTTCGCGTTTGGTTTCGGCTTCAATGTACTTCGCCAGCTCGTCAACGTCACAGATGTGCTCGGTAATCGCCACGATCGCGTGTTTTTTACCTTTCGCGATGCCCGCTTTGATTTCGGCCACCAGATCTTCACGGCTAAATTCAACTTCTGGTACCACGATAAATTCGCAACCGCCCGCAATCGCTGCCGCCAGCGTCAGGTCACCGCAGTAACGGCCCATCACTTCAACGATAGAGATACGCTGGTGAGAAGACGAGGTGTCACGCAGGCGGTCAATGGCTTCAACAACGGTTCCCAGTGCAGTAAAGAAGCCGATGGTGTAGTCAGTGCCTTTAATGTCGTTGTCGATAGTGCCCGGCAGACCGATGCACGGGAAGCCCATTTCGGTCAGACGTTTTGCACCCATGTACGAGCCGTCACCGCCGATAACTACCAGGGCGTCCAGACCGCGTTTCTTCATGTTCTCGATAGCCACTTCACGGATGCGTTCGTCACGGAATTCCGGGAAGCGTGCAGACCCAAGGAAGGTACCGCCACGGTTAATCATGTCAGACACGCTGTAACGGTCGAGCTGAACCATACGGTCTTCATACAGACCCAGGTAACCATCATAGATACCAAAAACTTCCAGACCTTCCGTCAGCGCTGCGCGGACAACACCGCGAATTGCCGCGTTCATGCCCGGCGCATCACCGCCGCTTGTCAACACACCGATTTTCTTAATCATGACTACCTCTGAACTTAGGAATGCAAAATTGAAATCTGTTGCCGGAAGAAACTTATCGACCAACGAATACTGCAAATAGTATATCAATCCCTTCTGGCTGAATTGATTCAGGTCAGGCCAAATGGCGGTAATTTATACACAAAATGCTGGCCTGGCTCACTTTTTTACAACCAATTACGAAAGTCCAACCTGTCCGGGTACAACCGAGCAGGGATCCTGGTGAATGATGACGTCAGAACCAGGAAAACGCTGCAAAATCGCCTGCTCGACCTGCTCAGCAATCACGTGAGCCTGTACCAGTGGCAGGTTGTCTTCCATTTCAATGTGAATCTGAATAAAGCGGGTCGGCCCTGACTGCCGCGTTCGAAGATCGTGCGCACCGCTGACGCCGGGCCAGGCGGTCACAATAGAAAAAATTTCATTACGTTCTGAGTCCGGGAGGGCGCGGTCAAGCAGTGATTGCACCGCTTCATACCCCATCCGCAGGGCGCTATATAAAATATAGATACCAATCCCTAACGCAAACAACGCATCGGCGCGATGCCAGCCATACCAGGCCATACCGAGCGCAATAAGAATAGCCCCATTCATCATAACATCAGATTGATAATGAAGCATATCCGCCCGTACGGCCTGGCTTTGCGTTTTGCGAACAACCCAGCGCTGGAACGTTACCAGAACAAGTGTGCAAATAAGTGCCACCACCGTCACAATTACGCCGACGCCGGGATCGTTCATCGGGGTCGGCGAAACGAGGTGCTGAATACCGGTGAGAAACAGGAAAAGCGCAGAACCAGAAATGAACATACTTTGCGCCAGCGCGGCCAGCGACTCCGCTTTACCGTGCCCAAACGTGTGCTCTTCATCCGCCGGCTGCAGCGAGTAACGCACGACCAGCAGGTTGGTCAACGAGGCGGCAATGTCCACCAGCGAGTCCACCAGCGCCGCCAGAATACTCACCGATCCGGTATACCACCATGCGAAAACCTTGATGACCAGCAAACACGACGCCATTACCGTCGCGGCCATTGCGGCCCGGCTTACCAGTCTTCCATAGGATTGATTCATAAACGCTCCTGTCATGTCATGCCGCTATTATAACGGAAGCATGAGGAGTCGAAGGATGAATAAACGGTTAACAAATCAGAATGGCAGGCAAAAAAAAACCCCACATCATGTGGGGGAAGACAGGGATGGTGTCTATGGCAAGGAAAACAGGGTTACTGGTTACTACGGGTACTGCTATTGCTACTGAAAAACGTCGCTTCTGAGCTTCGCTGCATCCGTGCAACCTCACGCAGCTGGTCCATGCGCTGCTGATGTCTGGTGTTCAAAACCGCTTGCTGCTCCGGCGTTAGCAGGTGGAACATCTGGTTGCGGACCTTCGCCATCTCGACCTGGCGGGCAACCTGCTCCTGTGCCATTTTTTCGGCCTGAGCGCGTACAGCGCTTTCGTCAAAATTTTCTGCGGTGACAAGGCGATGCATTGTCTCCATTTCGCTAACATTAACAGGGGGCTGGTCGTGTCGTGCCCTCTGCATCAGATCTCGCATCTGTTGACGCTGATGTTCGGTTAAACTTATGCCGTCAAACATATGGCTTTGGCTACTGAGCTGCGTTGCGCCCTCTGGTGAGGGACCGTTATCGCCGTTGATAGCTACAGCAGCCTGGCTAAACGCACTGAACGCCAGCGTTGAGGCCATGACGGCAGCGGTAACTTTGCGCATCACTTGCTCCCAAAATCTTTCGTGTCGCGATTCAACGAGAGACAGTCTACGATTCAGGCTGCAAACATGCGTCAGGGGGTGTAAAACAACGTAAAGTCATGGATTAGACAGCCTTGATGTCGTAATTTCTGCCTCGGAGGTATTTAAACAATGAATAAAATCCTGTTAGTTGATGATGACCGAGAGCTCACATCCCTTTTGAAGGAGTTGCTCGACATGGAAGGTTTCAACGTCCTGGTTGCCCACGATGGCGAGCAGGCGCTGAGTCTCCTTGACGACAGCATCGATTTACTTTTGCTCGACGTGATGATGCCGAAGAAAAACGGCATTGATACGTTGAAAGAGCTTCGCCAGACACACCAGACGCCCGTTATCATGCTGACCGCCCGCGGCAGCGAACTCGACCGCGTACTCGGCCTTGAGCTGGGCGCGGATGACTATTTACCGAAGCCGTTTAACGACCGTGAACTGGTGGCCCGTATTCGCGCGATCCTGCGTCGTTCCCACTGGAGCGAGCAGCAGCAAAATAGCGACAACAGCTCACCTACCCTTGAAGTCGACTCCCTGAGCCTGAACCCGGGCCGTCAGGAAGCGAGCTTTGATGGCCAGACGCTGGAACTGACCGGCACGGAGTTCACCCTGCTGTATCTCCTGGCACAGCATCTGGGCCAGGTGGTATCGCGTGAACATTTGAGCCAGGAAGTGCTGGGCAAGCGCCTCACCCCGTTTGACCGCGCCATCGACATGCACATCTCTAACCTGCGCCGTAAGCTGCCGGAGCGTAAAGACGGTCACCCATGGTTTAAAACCCTGCGTGGTCGCGGCTATCTGATGGTTTCCGCTTCATGATAGGAAGCTTAACCGCCCGCATCTTCGCCATCTTCTGGCTGACGCTGGCACTGGTTTTAATGCTCGTACTGATGTTGCCAAAACTCGACTCACGCCAGATGACGGAGCTTCTCGACAGCGAGCAACGTCAGGGCGTGATGATCGAGCAGCACGTGGAAGCCGAGCTGGCAAACGATCCGCCAAACGATTTGATGTGGTGGCGCAGGCTGTTTCGCGCTATCGACAAGTGGGCGCCGCCCGGACAACGCCTGCTGCTGGTGACCAGCGAAGGCCGCGTCATTGGGGCCGATCGCAATGAAATGCAGATTATCCGTAACTTCATTGGCCAGGCGGATAACGCCGATCATCCCCAGAAGAAGAAATATGGCCGCGTAGAGATGGTGGGGCCTTTCTCCGTCCGAGACGGCGAGGATAACTATCAGCTCTACCTGATACGTCCGGCGAGCAGTTCCCAGTCCGATTTTATCAACCTGCTGTTTGACCGCCCTCTCCTGCTGCTGATTGTCACCATGCTGGTCAGCTCGCCGCTGCTGTTATGGCTGGCGTGGAGCCTGGCAAAACCGGCCCGTAAGCTGAAAAATGCTGCCGATGAGGTGGCGCAGGGTAACCTGCGACAGCACCCTGAACTGGAAGCCGGACCGCAGGAGTTTCTTGCCGCCGGGACCAGTTTTAACCAGATGGTCAGCGCTCTCGATCGCATGATGACCGCACAGCAGCGTCTGCTGTCGGATATCTCGCACGAGCTGCGTACCCCGCTTACGCGCTTGCAGCTCGGCACCGCCCTGCTGCGCCGCCGCAGCGGTGAGAGCAAAGAGCTGGAGCGCATTGAAACGGAAGCTCACCGGCTGGACAGCATGATCAACGACCTGCTGGTCATGTCGCGTAATCAGCAGAAAAACGCGCTGGTCAGCGAAACGGTGAAAGCCAATCACCTGTGGCATGAAGTGCTGGACAACGCGGCGTTCGAAGCGGAACAGATGGGTAAATCCTTTACCGTCAACTTCCCGCCGGGCCCGTGGCCGCTGTACGGAAACCCTAACGCGCTGGAAAGCGCGCTGGAGAACATCGTGCGTAACGCCCTGCGCTACTCGCACACGAAGATTGAGGTGGCGTTCTCGGTGGATAAAGACGGGATCACCGTCATTGTCGATGACGACGGCCCTGGCGTCAGCCCGGAAGACCGCGAGCAGATTTTCCGTCCGTTCTACCGCACCGACGAGGCGCGCGACCGGGAATCTGGCGGCACGGGGCTGGGTCTGGCGATTGTTGAAACCGCCATGCAGCAGCACCGCGGCTGGGTGAAAGCCGACGACAGCCCGCTGGGCGGGTTGCGGTTAACGCTGTGGCTGCCGCTGTATAAGCGTTCGTAACACACCAGTGATTGTAGGCCCGGTAAGCGCAGCGCCACCGGGCAAATTCACGCTCAGATGCCAATAAAAAAGCCGGGTGGCGGCTTCGCCTTACCCGGCCTACTGTCCACGGAAGACTATTTTCCCCACAATCTCCGCGAATTATCCTCGATCTTGCCGCTTAAACGCCGCTTCTGCATCGTTCTGGTCCAGCTTGTCGAGAGCCCGGCCGCCGACAGCAGGCGGTGATACTGCTCGTCATCAAACGGCATATGCCAGGCGATGGCGCAGGCGTCATACACAGATACCTCGCTCAGGCGTGACGCCAGCTCGAGCGGCGCGTCCGCTGAAACCTGCCCTGCCTGTACCACGCGATACAGCCAGCCGGTTTTGCCCGCGCTTTGCATCTGGGCCGACATGTCATGAATGCCGAAATGGAAGTTGAGCTTGAAGCACGGCGAGCGCGGCTGCGTCACCTGAATCAGGGCATCGCCCCAGCGGTAGATATCACCGATAAATACGTTCTTTTCGGTGAGCCCTTCAGTGGAGAGATTCTCACCAAACGCGGGGGCTACGAAGAGATCCGCCTGCTCCGGGAACTCCGCTTTCCAGTGCTGATAGTGCTCGCGCGGATAGTGGCACAGCGCGCGCTCCGGCCCGCCGTGGATTTTCTTTTCGGCCTGCTCGTCGCCCGCCAGCCCAAGCTCGGTTAACGTCAGCTCGCCGTCGACCTGAATTTTGGCGATGGCGCTCGGGCGGCTGCCGTCGTACTCCCTGACCTTGCCTGTAAATACATTCACCGGGTAATGCATCGCTGCCTCCATTATGCAGATACAAAAAAAGCGAGTCATCAGACTCGCTTCTCACAGGCGTCAATGCAACCTTATTTTTTAGCGGCGAAACGCGCTGCTGCTTCGTCCCAGTTCACCACGTCCCAGAAGGCTTTGATGTAGTCCGGGCGACGGTTCTGGAATTTCAGGTAGTAAGCGTGCTCCCACACGTCCAGACCCAGGATTGGGAAACCGGATGCGCCAGAAATCGCTTCACCCATCAGCGGGGAGTCCTGGTTAGCGGTAGACACCACCGCCAGCTTGTCACCTTTCAGAACCAGCCACGCCCAGCCGGAGCCGAAACGGGTAGCAGCGGCTTTTTCGAATTCCGCTTTGAAGTTGTCAACGGAACCGAAATCGCGCTCGATAGCCGCTTTCAGGTCGCCCTGCAGGGTGGTACCGGTTTTCAGGCCTTTCCAGAACAGGCTGTGGTTAGCGTGACCGCCCGCATTGTTGCGCAGAACGGTTTTTTTATCCGCAGGCAGCTGGTCCAGCTTGGTGATCAGCTCTTCAGCAGACAGGTTAGCGAACTCAGGCAGGCTTTCCAGCGCGGCGTTCGCGTTGTTCACGTAGGTCTGGTGGTGTTTAGTATGATGGATTTCCATCGTCTGCTTGTCGAAATGCGGTTCCAGTGCGTCGTAGGCATACGGCAGGGATGGCAGTGTATAACTCATAATCCTCTCCATTATTGTCGGGCGGCACAGCTGTTAATGCCGCGTAAGCAGTTGGTTCATTATAGTTAATTAAATGATATTGAAAATGATTATCAATGCCGTAGTTTTTATAAGGTTATTCATTTTCTGACCAACGCTAAAATGGTGAACAGGTTCAGGACGTTAATGGACTTCTACCGCCTTATTGCCTGCCGCCATCTCACGCCTGCTGCTCAGCGTAAACGCCGACACCGCCGTAATTGCCAGTACGAAACAGCCCAGCATCAGGTACGTCTCCTGGAAGCCGATCCGGTCATACATATTCCCGGCAAAGGCAGAAAGGAAAATCGCCGCCGACTGTTTCGCGAACTGGAAGCCAATCAAATAGATCGTCGCCGACAGACGGGTATCAAACACCCCGGTGATGTACTTAAAGGCGCCCACCAGCAGGAACGGGACCTCCAGCGCGTGCAGCATCTTCAGGGCAATGACCTCCACGGCGGTAGTGGCAAACGACGAGCCGATTATGCGCGTCGCCATAATCACTCCGGCGATCAGCAGCGTATTCTTCGCGCCGATGCGGTTAATGATCCACGGCGAGCAGAACATGATGATAGCGTTACAGATTTCACCCGCCGTCGTCGCGAAACCAAAGGCGCGAGTGCCTTCCTGCGGCGTGGCGAAGAACGTTTTGAAGAAGGTGGCAAACTGCTGATCGAAAACGTCGTACACGCAGGCGACGCCAATCACGTACAGAATGAACATCCACATTCTGCGCTGGCGGAACAGGTTAAAGACGGTTCTGGCCGTGATCTGCGGCTGGTTGGCCCCCAGGGCGTTCATTACCTGCGCCGTCTGGTTGGGCTTCGGCTTCGCGACCACCAGCAGCAGCATCAGCAGCAGTGCGGCCGCCGACCCCATCCAGAAAACGTACGACGGATCGATGCCGAACAGGATGCCGCCCGTCGACGCGCACAAGCCCCAGCCGAGACAGCCAAACATGCGCGCCTTGCCGTATTCGAAGAAGCTGTTGCGGCTCACGCGTTCAATGTAGGCCTCGATTGCTCCCGATCCCGCCGAGAAGACAAAGCCGATATATAACCCGCCGCTCAGCGCCCCCAGCCAGATACTGGTCTTCAGCAGCGGCGCGAAGACGTACAGAAAGAACGGTGCGAACAGGAACAGCAGCACCGAGATAATCCACAACAGGTGCTTTTTCAGCCCCAGCTTGTCCGAAATCACGCCCAGCACCGGCTGGAACGCGATTGCCGACAGCGAGATGCAGGAGAAAACAATCCCGGTATGGGTTTTATTCAGGCCGATGATGTCCGACAGCCAGATCGGCAGGAACGGAAAGCAGGTGGCCATGATGAAGAAGTAGAGAAAGAAGAACAGCCCGAAGATCCAGAAATTGGGGTTGTCTTTGTGGGTACAGGTTGTTGTGTTCATTATTTTTATCCTCAACGGAGGGCCAGTTTCCCGGCCCATCACCTTTACACGCGTTCCACGCCAATCAAAATGGCGGTTTCAGGGTCCAGAATCGGCAGCGCAATACCCGCCTGCATCAGCCACTCCCCGCTCACCGTTTGCGGTGTTTCCATCCACGCCGGCAGCTTGCGCATGGTGTGCCCGCCTTCGCCCGTTACCTGAATATTCGGGTGATCGAGCAGCGCGACGCGGTACTGCGCGCTGGCCTCCAGCCCCGCCATGCGCAGCGGCATCATCAGGCTGTAGTCCGGCATCGCGAGCTGGCTGACCAGAAACAGCCCCTGCGCCTTATCTTCGCTCACCACCCCCTGCACCAGCGTGGTGGCGTCCGGCATATCAACGCGCCACTGGGTACCGCGGTGGATCACCTCGCGCCACCGCTTGTGCAGCGCGGCGTAATGCCGATACCCCTCGCGCTCCTTCTCATCAACGGTGAGCGGATCCAGCTCCAGCCCCATATGGCCAAACAGCGCCGTCAGGCCGCGGAATTCAATGCTGTGCTGGCGGAAGGTGGCGTGGCATTTATGATGACCGATGTGCGCCCCCATCACCTCCGGCGGGAAGAAATAGCTCATGCCGCGCTGGATGGTGCTGCGCTCCAGCGCGTCGTTATTGTCGGACGCCCAGAAGCGGTGGCTGCGGGTGAGCACTTCGTAATCAATGCGCCCGCCGCCGGAAGAGCAGGATTCGAACTCAACGTGCGGGAAGCGCTCGCCCAGCACGTCCAGCAGCCGGTAAAACTGACGGGTCTGGGCGTCCGCGGCGGCTTTACCGTTGTGTCCCGGCTGCACCAGCTCGCGGTTCATGTCCCACTTCACGTAGTCGATCGCATGCTCGCCGAGCAGCCAGCTCATGCGTTCCACCAGATAATCAAAGGCCTGCGGGATGTTGAGGTTGAGCACCAGCTGATGACGCCCGGTCGCCTGGGCGTAGCCCGGCAGCGCCAGCACCCAGTCGGGATGGGCGCGATACAGATCGGAATCCGGGTTGATCATCTCCGGCTCAACCCAGATGCCAAACTCCATGCCGAGACGTTTGACGCGATCAATCACCGGCTTCAGGCCGTTCGGGTATTTTTTCTCATCCAGGTACCAGTCGCCCAGCGCGGCATGGTCGTCGTTGCGGCCCTTGAACCAGCCGTCGTCAATAATAAAGCGCTCCACGCCCAGCGCGGCGGCCTCGTCGGCCATGCGCGTGATGTAGTCCGGATCGTGGTTGAAATAGATCCCCTCCCAGGTATTGAGGTGCACCGGACGCGGCTTGCTTTCCGGGAAGCGGATGACGTTGTCGCGCAGGTAGCGGTGGAACTGCTGGCTCATGCCGTTCAGGCCCCGCGCGGAGTAGCTGGCATAGAGGCGCGGCGTCCAGAGGGTATCTCCCTCTTCAATGGTCATTTCCCCCGGCAGGTAGAGCGCTTCGGCCTGAATATAACGGCGACCGTCGGTTTTCGCCTCCGCGCGCAGGCGGTGGTTCCCGCTCCAGCCCAGATGCACGCCCCAGACGTCGCCCTGCATTTCGCTGAACGACGACGTACCGGCTATCAGTGCAGGGAAGTGTTCGTGGGAGGTTTTACCCCGGCGGTTTTCAATTACAAAGCTGTCGTGTTCAAGGTTTATGCGGTGCGGCTGGAACTCTCTGATCCAGCGTCCGTGGAAGGCCATCACCTCCCGGGCGCGCTCGGCCACCGGCAGCGTAACGGCAAAGCGGTCAACCTGCCAGGGGATTGCTTTCAGGTTCGTTAAGCCGTGACGCACCACCAGCACGCCGCTGGCGTCCAGCGCCAGCTCGCTGGTCAGACGAAGGCCCGCGTAGTTATCTTCAGCGGTAATTGTCAGGGTGTTGGGTTCCTGCTGTACCTGCGTGGTTGTGAACACCGGGGAGCCGTCCAGCCCCTGTCGATGCCCCTCGATACCCGGCGAGCCAAACAGGCCGTGCCCGAGCTCAGCCATTAGCGTAACCGGGGAGTCAACGTCCAGCCTGCCGTTAGCAACGGGCCGGGAAAGGGTTTCAGCATTCTGCGGCGAAAAGTGCTGAAGATGCGGCCCCCAGTAAATAATTTCGGCGAACGGGCGCGTTTTTATCACCACATCCACCGTCGCGCTTTCAAGTCGTAATATAGAATCTTGCATCAGACATCTCCTGTCATGGGATGCCTTGAGTTTTGATCCGAAACGTTTCGGATACAAACCAAAACGTTTCGGATTTGTGATCGGGTTTAGAAAATGGAGATATTCAGGCCGTCTGCCCGGGGGAGAATTCCGGCTGCCATAGCACCTGAAGCTGCGCAATATCGTCGCCGTTAATCAGCTGGCGCACCATGTCGGCAATCTGTTTTCCGACGCCCTGACGGGTGGACTGGATCACCGATGCCACGTCGATATCGACGATACTGTCCTGCGGCAGGCCGTCGTAGACCACCAGCGACACGGCGTTGTCGCCGGATAAACGCCCCAGCTGCGCGAGCGCCATCGCCGCCCCGTCGCCGTGGGTGTTGCAGTCAGTAATGATGGCCGTGGGCGGCTGCGGCAGGGCAAGCAGCTCTTTCGTGGTGGCATACCCCACGCGGCGCGACGGCGGCATAGCGCGCAGCCATTCGCTGGAAAGCCCGGCTTCCCGCAGGGCGTCCAGATAGCCCTGACGACGCTGGGTGATAAATGCCTGATTGTTGCTTTCGCCGAGCAGCGCGATGCGCTGATGACCTTTCTCAATCAGCCAGCGGGTAGCCTTGTACGTACCGGCATAGTTGTCGAAATCAAACCACGCGTACGGCTGCGGCAGCTGGCTGCGCCCGAGCGCCAGGAAAGGGAACCCGGCGGCCTGCAGCTGCTCAAGACGCGGATCGCGATCCAGCGTATGCGCCACAATCAGCGCGTCCACGCGCCGGCTTTGCACCATGCGCATATAGCTGTGCTTATCCGCCAGATCGTCGTCGGCGATGAGCAGCAGGTCGATCTCATGTCGCGCCAGTTCGTGGCTAATTTCGCCGACCATGTCCATAAATACGCTGTTATTGAGCGGAACAGGATGGACGGGAAACACCAGCCCGACGGCGTCTATTTTGCCCATCTTCAGGCGGCGGGCGAAGGTGTTCGGTCGGTAACCACGGCGCTGAGCCTCAGCTTCCACGCGGGCGCGCGTTTCAGCAGAGACGTCGTCATAGCCGTTGAGGGCGCGGCTGACGGTGGTAATGGAGAGGCCCAGCTCTTTGGCAATGGCTTTAAGCGACATGATTTTCCGTATCTACGTTAATTTTGTTCCGCCACCAGCAGCGCGTGCGTGTCTGGCTCCAGCGCCTTAAAGATATGCGGCCGATCGGCGGGATAACAGATGTAATCTCCCGGCCCCAGCTCTTCCGCTGCGTCGGTCAAACCGACCATCGCACGTCCCTGCGTCACAATGATGTGTTCAACTGACCCCGGCGGGTGCGGCTGGGAGATACGGTCTGCCCCCGGCTGGGTGAGCAGCAGATAGATGTCGCGCCGGGCGCCGGGTGGACACGCCGCCAGCAATATGGCTTCATAGTTTGCCTGTCCGGCGACCACTTTCGTCCCTTCACCACGGCGGATCACCTGGGTGGTTGGCAGCTGCGGCTCAAACAAGCGGGCAAAAGGAATATCCAGCGCCACGCAGAGCGACCACAGCGTTTCCAGGCTAGGGTTACCGTTGCCGGATTCCAGCTGTGAAAGCGTCGATTTCGCGATCCCGGCACGGCGAGCTATTTCCGCCAGTGAAAGCCCGGTTCGCAGGCGTTCTCGCACCAGGCTTTTGGCGATCACGCTGATTGGCTGCGTCATATAACGGCCCTTTTTGTTCTATAAATCGAACGAATCGTTCGTCTTGAAAAACAGTTCTGTTGCGTTCATTATAATGGAAACACGTTCGATATGGCTAAAATTGTATGAAGCATCATCTCTCCTGCCTGAAAGGCGACACCATAAAAGCAATCATTCTGGTCTGCCTCGCGGTCGGCGTGGTCGGCATGTCCTACGGCTCCCTGGCGATGGCCTACGGCTTTCCGGTCTGGGTACCGTTTGTGCTCTCCATTACCGTGCTGGCGGGCGCGTCCGAGTTCATGTTTATCGGCATTGTGGCAAGCGGCGGTAACCCGCTGGCGGCCGCGGCGGCGGGGTTGCTGGTCAACGCGCGGCACGTGCCGTTTGGCGTGACGGTGCGGGAACTGGTGGGCAAGCGTGGTCTGAGCCTGTTGGGCTGCCACATCATGAACGACGAAAGCGTGGTGTTTGGCCTGTCGCAAAAAACGCCTGAACAGCGCAAAGCCGCGTACTGGCTATGCGGCTTAGGCGTGGCGATTATCTGGCCGCTGGGGGCTCTGCTGGGGGCGATGGTCGGTAAACTGCTCCCGGATCCGGAAACCATCGGGCTGGACGCGGTATTTCCCGCCATTCTTCTGGCGCTAGTGGTTCCCGCGTTTAAAAACCGTACCACGCTCATCCGCGCCTGCAGCGGCGCCGTATTATCTCTGGCCGCCGTGCCGTTCGCCCCGGTGGGTTTGCCGGTGCTGCTCTCTTTACTCGGTCTCGCTGCGAGGAAAAAATAATGGAAAATATGACCTTTTTTATTCTCGGCATCGCCATTTTGTCTGCGGGAACCTATCTAATGCGCCTTGGCGGGGCGAAGCTGGGCAGCAGGCTGGCATTGTCAGAGCGCTCTCAGGCGCTGCTGTCAGATGCGGCAACGGTATTGCTGTTCTCCGTGGCGCTGGCGACCACGTTTTATGAAGGCGAACACTTCGCCGGCATGGCGCGCGTGCTGGGCGTGGCGTTTGCGGTGTTTTTAGCCTGGCGGAAAATGCCGTTAATTGTGGTGATCGTGGCGGCGGCAGTGGTAACCGCGCTGCTGCGCGTGGCGGGCATAAACTAAAAAAGCGCCCCGGGGGCGCTCTTTCGACGGTGTGACGGCTGGCTTATTTGTTCAGTTCAGCGGTCATGTGTACGCGGTTACCGGTAAATGCCTGGGTAATTTTGTAAGAGGACGCACCTGCTTCCTGAGCCTGCGCCGCGATTTTCGCTTCTGCACCATCAATGGTAGAGGCGGTTGCGGTGACGGTCTGCGCAGCAAAAGAACCGAAAGAAGTAGCCAGAGCGATAACAGCGACAAAAGTTTTGATGCTTTTCATGATATAAACCCTTTCATTAAGTTGTTTAGGTAAGGCACCGTGCCTTGATGAGATAAATACTAGACCTCATCGCGAACAACTAAAAGCGGAAGGATTTGCTATTATCATTCAAAATTATTGATCAACATGCAATCGCTGTGGATGGGTATAAATTGTCGCCCTACCCGGCTTGCAGAAGCCCACCAGAGTCAGGTTGCAACGCTCCGCGACCTCCACCGCCAGCGTGGTCGCCGCCGAGACTGCAAACAAAATTTCCACGCCGCACATGGCCGATTTTTGCACCATCTCGTAGCTGGCCCGGCTGGAAACGAGCGCCGCGCCCTGCTGCCAGAGCTCGCTTTCACGCGCCCGGCGACCGAGCAGCTTATCCAGCGCCACGTGGCGGCCCACGTCTTCATGCCCACCGGCAATCTCTCCCGACGGTAACACCCACGCCGCCGCGTGCGTGCAGCCGCTCAGCTGGCCGATGGGCTGCACGTCGTTGAGATGCTCAAGCGCAGGGTCGAGGTTTGCCAGATTAAAGGTCTGGGTAAACGGCAGTGGCGCAACGGGTTTGCCGATATCATTGAGCTGCTCAACGCCGCAGACGCCGCAGCCGGTGCGCCCGGCCAGCGCGCGGCGGCGCTCTTTCAGCCCCATAAAGCGACGGCTGGAGAGTTCGATTTGCACTTCAAGACCGTTGCAGGCCTGGACCACGTCTATACCGTAGATGTCTTGCGGACGCTCGATGATGCCTTCCGAGAGGGAAAAGCCGATGGCAAACAGTTCGAGATCCTTCGGCGAAGCCATCATCACCACGTGCGAGATACCGTTGTAAACGAGCGCAACGGGCACTTCCTCCGCCAGAAAATCGGGCGTGGCGCGGGTAATGTTGGGCGGTCTGCGTACCGACAGTTCCACAATGCCTGCAGGCAGTGGCGACGGATGGGTAGCACGGTTTTGTTTAGACACGGCGGTATTCCTGAACAACCACGGAGGTGAGCCTGCTATTGCAGCATAAACCACAGGCTTTACGCATAGTATGGATCAACTTTTCGACAACCATTCTCCTACTCATTTAGCAGGGGTGCAACCTGACACCGGCTACATCGCTTTAACATGCCGAGCGGTTAATGTGATCGATATCACACTTTATAATCAACATGGTGATAATACGTTCACTTTGTATTAACGCCATTAGAACAGCTATACCGACATTGTGGTATTCTGATGATATCCCTCGTGGAATTGAGGGATTAACCCAAATTTTTTCCTTTGCGGTCAATTCTCAACCGCGAAGTCAAAACTACATATGTAAGCAATGTCGAAACAAGGAGTGACCCATGCAGGTCAGCAGAAGGCAGTTCTTTAAGATCTGCGCTGGCGGTATGGCAGGCACCACGGCAGCGGCGCTGGGCTTTGCCCCCGGCGTAGCGCTGGCGGAAACGCGGCAGTATAAGCTGCTGCGCACCCGTGAAACCCGTAATACCTGTACGTACTGCTCTGTCGGTTGCGGGCTATTGATGTATAGCCTCGGCGACGGTGCTAAAAACGCCAAAGCGTCTATTTTCCATATCGAAGGTGACCCGGACCATCCGGTTAACCGCGGCGCATTGTGCCCGAAAGGGGCCGGTCTGGTGGACTTCATCCACTCCGAAAGCCGCCTGAAATTCCCGGAATACCGCGCGCCAGGCTCCGACAAATGGCAGCAGATCAGCTGGGAAGAGGCGTTCGACCGCATCGCAAAACACATTAAAGAAGATCGCGATGCCAACTTTGTTGAGAAGAACGCCGACGGCGTTACGGTCAACCGCTGGCTCTCCACCGGGATGCTGTGTGCCTCTGCCTCCAGCAACGAAACCGGTTATTTAACCCAGAAATTTACGCGCGCACTCGGTATGCTCGCGGTCGACAACCAGGCGCGTGTCTGACACGGACCAACGGTAGCAAGTCTTGCTCCAACATTTGGTCGCGGTGCGATGACCAACCACTGGGTCGACATCAAGAACGCCAACCTTATTGTGGTGATGGGCGGTAACGCCGCTGAAGCGCACCCTGTCGGGTTCCGCTGGGCGATGGAAGCCAAAATCCACAACGGTGCGAAACTGATTGTGATCGATCCCCGCTTTACGCGTACGGCGTCAGTGGCGGATTTCTACACCCCTATTCGTTCAGGTACTGACATCACTTTCCTGTCAGGCGTATTGCTGTACCTGATGACCAACGAAAAATATAACCGCGAATACACCGAAGCCTATACCAACGCCAGCCTGATCGTGCGTGAGGATTACCACTTCGAAGATGGCCTGTTCAGCGGTTACGACGCCGAAAAACGCAAATACGACAAAACCAGCTGGAACTACGAGCTGGATGAGAAAGGCTTTGCGAAGCGCGACACCACCCTGCAACACCCGCGCTGCGTGTGGAACCTGCTGAAAGAGCACGTCTCCCGCTACACGCCGGAGGTTGTGGAAAACATCTGCGGTACGCCGAAGGCGGACTTCCTGAAGGTGTGCGAGCTGATCGCCGAAACCAGCGCGAAAGACAAAACCGCGTCGTTCCTCTACGCCCTCGGCTGGACGCAGCACTCCATCGGCGCGCAGAACATCCGTACCATGGCGATGGTTCAGCTGCTGCTCGGCAACATGGGGATGGCAGGCGGCGGCGTGAACGCCCTGCGCGGTCACTCCAACATTCAGGGTCTGACCGACCTCGGCCTGCTGTCTCAGAGCCTGCCGGGCTATATGAACCTGCCAAGCGAGAAGCAGACCGACCTGCAAACCTACCTGACGGCCAGCACGCCTAAACCGCTGCTGGAAGGCCAGGTGAACTACTGGGGCAATTATCCGAAGTTCTTCGTCTCGATGATGAAAGCGTTCTTCGGCGACAAAGCGACGGCGGAAAACAGCTGGGGCTTTGACTGGCTGCCGAAGTGGGACAAGGGCTACGACGTTCTGCAGTATTTCGAGATGATGCACCAGGGCAAAGTGAACGGCTATCTGTGCCAGGGCTTTAACCCGGTGGCCTCGTTCCCGAACAAGAACAAGGTTGTTGAGTCTCTGTCGAAGCTGAAGTTCCTGGTGACAATTGACCCGCTCAATACCGAGACCTCAACTTTCTGGCAGAACCACGGCGAATCGAACGACGTCGATCCGTCGAAGATTCAGACCGAAGTGTTCCGTCTGCCGTCCACCTGCTTCGCGGAAGAGAACGGGTCTATCGTTAACTCCGGACGCTGGCTGCAGTGGCACTGGAAAGGCGCGGACGCCCCGGGCATCGCCATGAACGACGGCGAGATCCTGGCCGGTATCTTCTTGCGCCTGCGTAAGATGTATGCGGAAGAAGGCGGCGCGAACCCGGAACCGGTTCTGAACATGACCTGGAACTACTCGACGCCGGAAAACCCTGCGCCGGAAGAAGTGGCCATGGAGAGCAACGGTAAGGCGCTGGCGGACGTTATCGACCCGGCCACCGGCACCGTGCTGGCGAAGAAAGGCGATCAGCTCAGCACCTTCGCGCACCTGCGCGATGACGGTACCACGTCAAGCGGCTGCTGGATCTTTGCCGGTAGCTGGACGCCGAAAGGCAACCAGATGGCCAACCGCGATAACGCCGATCCGTCGGGCCTCGGCAATACGCTGGGCTGGGCATGGGCGTGGCCGCTCAACCGCCGCATTCTCTATAACCGTGCCTCCGCTGACCCACAGGGCAACCCGTGGGATCCGAAGCGTCAGCTGCTGAAGTGGGACGGCGCGAAATGGGGTGGCGTGGATATTCCGGACTACAGCACTGCCGCACCGGGCAGCGACGTTGGGCCGTTTATCATGCAGCCTGAAGGGATGGGACGTCTGTTTGCCATTGATAAGATGGCAGAAGGGCCGTTCCCGGAACACTACGAGCCGTTTGAGACGCCGCTGGGTACCAACCCGCTGCACCCGAACGTGGTCTCTAACCCAGCAGCCCGTATCTTCAAGGGCGACTTTGAAACGCTGGGTAAAAAGGACAAGTTCCCGTACGTGGGCACCACCTACCGTCTGACCGAGCACTTCCACTACTGGACCAAGCACGCGCTGCTTAACGCCATCGCGCAGCCGGAACAGTTTGTGGAGATCGGCGAGAAGCTGGCGAACAAGCTCGGCATCGCCCACGGCGATACCGTGAAGGTTTCCTCTAACCGCGGCTACATTAAAGCCAAGGCGGTGGTGACCAAGCGTATTCGCACGCTGAACGTTCACGGCCAGCAGGTGGATACCATCGGTATTCCGATTCACTGGGGCTATGAGGGCGTGGCGAAGAAAGGGTTCATTGCGAACACCCTGACGCCGTTCGTCGGCGATGCAAACACGCAGACGCCGGAGTTTAAGGCCTTCCTCGTGAACGTGGAAAAGGTGTAACGGAGACGACCTATGGCTTATCAATCTCAAGACATTATCCGTCGTTCCGCGACAAATAGTTTCACGCCCGCGCCTCAGGCGCGGGACCACCAGCAGGAGGTGGCGAAGCTTATCGACGTGACCACCTGCATCGGCTGTAAAGCCTGTCAGGTGGCCTGCTCGGAGTGGAACGATCTGCGTGACGAAGTGGGTCACAACGTCGGGGTGTACGACAACCCGGCGGACCTGACCGCCAAGTCCTGGACGGTGATGCGTTTCTCGGAAGTGGAGCAGAACGACAAGCTGGAATGGCTTATCCGCAAAGACGGCTGTATGCACTGCGCGGATCCGGGCTGCCTGAAGGCATGTCCGTCAGAAGGGGCTATCATTCAGTATGCCAACGGCATCGTCGACTTCCAGTCCGAACAGTGCATCGGCTGCGGCTACTGCATCGCGGGCTGTCCGTTCGACGTACCGCGTCTGAACCCGGAAGACAACCGCGTCTACAAATGCACGCTGTGCGTGGACCGCGTTACCGTCGGCCAGGAGCCTGCATGCGTGAAGACCTGCCCAACCGGCGCTATCCACTTTGGTTCTAAAGAGGATATGAAAACGCTGGCGGCAGAGCGCGTGGGCGAGCTGAAAACCCGTGGTTATGACAACGCGGGCCTGTACGATCCGGCCGGGGTTGGCGGTACGCACGTCATGTACGTGCTGCACCACGCCGACAAGCCGAACCTGTATCACGGCCTGCCGGAGAACCCGGAAATCAGCGCCACCGTGAAGTTCTGGAAAGGCATCTGGAAACCGCTGGCCGCGGTGGGCTTTGCTGCAACCTTTGCAGCGAGCATCTTCCACTACGTCGGCGTGGGTCCGAACCGCGCGGAAGAGGAAGACGACAACCTGCATGAAGAGAAAGACGAGGTGCGCAAATGAGAAAACGTGACACCATCGTGCGCTATACCGCGCCGGAACGCATCAACCACTGGGTCACCGCCTTCTGCTTCATGCTGGCGGCGATAAGCGGGCTGGGATTCTTCTTCCCATCCTTCAACTGGCTGATGCAGATCATGGGGACACCACAGCTGGCGCGCATTCTGCACCCGTTTGTGGGCGTCATCATGTTCGCGTCGTTCATCATCATGTTTTTCCGCTACTGGCACCATAACCTAATCAATCGGGATGATATCTTTTGGGCGAAGAATATTCGTAAGATCGTCGTCAACGAGGAAGTGGGTGACACCGGGCGTTATAACTTCGGCCAGAAATGCGTATTCTGGGCGGCGATTATCTTCCTGGTCCTGTTGCTGGTGAGCGGCGTGATCATCTGGCGTCCGTACTTTGCGCCTGCTTTCTCAATCCCGGTGATCCGATTCGCGCTGATGCTGCATTCATTTGCCGCAGTAGCGTTAATTGTGGTTATCATGGTGCATATCTACGCCGCCCTCTGGGTGAAAGGCACCATTACCGCGATGGTGGAAGGCTGGGTCACCAGCACGTGGGCGAAGAAACATCACCCGCGCTGGTACCGTGAAGTCCGCCAGAAACAGGAAAAGTCATCTGAATGAGTATTCGCATAATCCCGCAAGATGAGCTGGGGTCGAGCGAGAAACGCACGGCGGATTATATTCCGCCGTTGTTATTCCCCAGACTCAAGAACCTCTACAACCGCCGCGCAGAGCGCCTGCGCGAGCTGGCAGAGAACAACCCGCTGGGCGATTTTCTGCGTTTTGCCGCGCTGGTTGCCCACGCGCAGGAAGTGGTGCTGTATGACCACCCGCTGCAAATGGACCTGACCGCGCGCATCAAAGAAGCCAACGCCCAGGGCAAGCCGCCGCTGGACATTCACGTCCTGCCGCGCGACAAGCACTGGCAAAAGCTGCTGCATTCGCTGATTGCCGAGCTGAAGCCGGAGATGAGCGGCACCGCGCTGGCGGTGATCGAAAATCTGGAAAAAGCCTCTGACCTGGAGCTGGAAGAGATGGCGAGCGCGCTGTTTGCCTCCGATTTCTCGCTGGTCAGCAGCGATAAGGCGCCGTTTATCTGGGCGGCACTGTCGCTTTACTGGGCGCAAATGGCCAGCCTGATCCCCGGCAAAGCCCGCGCCGAATACGGCGAGGCGCGCCAGTTCTGCCCGGTCTGCGGCTCCATGCCGGTATCGAGCATGGTGCAGATCGGCACCACGCAGGGGCTGCGCTACCTGCACTGCAACCTGTGTGAAACCGAGTGGCACGTGGTGCGCATAAAGTGCAGCAACTGCGAGCAGACCCGCGATCTCAACTACTGGTCGCTGGAAAATGAAGATGCGGCAGTGAAAGCCGAAAGCTGCGGCGACTGCGGCACTTACCTGAAGATTCTGTATCAGGAAAAGGACCCGAAAGTCGAAGCGGTGGCCGACGATCTCGCCTCGCTGATTCTGGATGCCAAAATGGAGCAGGAGGGCTTTGCCCGCAGCTCGATCAACCCGTTCCTGTTCCCGGGTGAAGGGGAGTAATCTCCCGTAACCGTGCCGGGCGGCATCAGCTTGCCCGGCCGGCCATCTCTACTTTAGTCCGATACCGCACTTAACCCCACTTTCAGATTTTATTTAGCCGCTACGCGTAGAAAACTCGCGGCGAGTTCGTCACGATCCCCTGCAAGAAAACATTACATTCTGTAAGGGAAAGTGTTGGAAAGGGAATTTCGACCGGTCGCAACGACGCGCACCGGCTTTTTTGTCTGTGCTGTTCTCAGCCTTTCATCGGCCGTCAGCGCCGCGCCGGGTGATGAGCCGTTTATCCTGCAACAGCAGCGTCAGCAGGCGCTGGAAACCCAACTGACGCCCCAGGCGCCTGACGTCCGGCTGCAATCTCCGGCAGCCAGTAACGAAAGCGGCGAATTTGCCGCCGAAACGCCCTGCTTTACGATCCACGACGTCACTCTGACGGGACAGGACGCGCTCCCACACTGGGTGCCGCTGCAGCGCATGGCGAATCAGGCCGTCGGGAAGTGCCTGGGCGCCCGGGGTATCAACCGCGTGATGAGCCTGCTGCAAAACCGGCTGATCGCCCACGGCTGGACGACCGCGCGCGTGCTGGCTCCCGCTCAGGATTTAAAAAGTGGCCATTTAGCGCTGGCCGTTATCCCGGGGAAAATCCGCCACGTCACATTGACCGATAGCAGCAGCCGCGGGTTATGGCTTTACAGCGCGTTTCCGGCACATGACGGTAGCCTACTGGACCTGCGGGATATCGAGCAGGGTCTGGAGAACCTCCAGCGTTTACCCACCGTCCAGGTTGAGATGGATATCGTTCCGGCTGAACAGCCGGGTGAGAGCGATATCGTGATTACCCGCCAGCAGAGCAAATTCTGGCGGCTTGGCCTGTCGCTTGATGATTCTGGCTCGTCGTCAACGGGTCGCTATCAGGGTGGGCTAACGCTTTCGCTGGATAATCCGCTGGCGCTGAGCGATCTCTTCTGGTTTTCCATTAACCATGACCTGCAAACGGGGCCGGAAAAAGGCAACCAAAACCTCAGCGCCCACTGGTCAGTTCCCGTGGGCTGGTGGGCATTTTCCGTTACCGGCAGCGATTACCACTATCACCAGAGCGTGGCGGGGCTAAACGGCGACATTCGTTACAGCGGCAAAAGCCAGAGTCTGGTGGCACAGGCCAGCCGGGTTCTGCATCGCAGCAGCGCCCAAAAAACCACGTTCACCTGGGACGTGGAGAGCCGGACAACGAAAAACTACATCAACGACACGGAGGTGGAAGTTCAGCGCCGCCACGTCTCCTCCTGGAAGGCCGGGCTTCAGCATCGCCACTATATCGGCCCCGCCACGCTTGATGCTGGCGTCAGCTATCAGCGCGGCACGCGTTGGTTTGGCGCCCAGCCAGCCCCCGAAGAGACGTTCGATGAAGCCACCGCGCTGGGCCGAATTCTTCGCACCAACGCGCGCCTGAGCCTGCCGTTTGCGCTCAGCGCACAGCACTTCCGTTACGACGTGGCCTGGCAGCGTCAGACCAGCAACACCCCGCTCACTTCACAGGATCAGTTCGCCATCGGCGGGCGCTGGACGGTGCGCGGCTTTGACGGCGAACGCACGCTAAACGCCGATCGCGGCTGGCTGGTTCGAAACGATCTCTCCTGGCAGACCCCGCTTGCCGGAACTGAGTTCTATCTGGCTGCCGACTACGGCGAGGTCGCGGGCAACGGCACGGAGTACCTGACGGGTAACCATCTGGCCGGTGGCGCTGCGGGCCTGCGCGGTGCGCTCTGGAAAGTGGGATACGACGCCTTCGCGGGCGTGCCGTTCTCCCGCCCGGACGGTTTTAAAACCAGCCCGGCAACCTTCGGCTTCAACCTCAACATGGATTTCTGAGCATGCGCTATGGCGATTTGACGGTTCATTGTCCGCTGCTCCAGAACGTCGCGCTGAGTGAAGCCGAAGTGCTGGGCGCGTCGGTCTGGCTCTGGATGCATTCCCTTAACCACCGTGACGCGCCGCTGCACGTCCTGCCCGTGGTGCTCTTGCCCATTATTAAACGCCAGCAGTACGTGCTGGTAGAGGAGAAAGGACGCCCGATCTTTTTCCTGAGCTGGGCATGGATGAGCGAAGAAGCCGAACGCCGCTATCTCACCCAGGAGACGGTCGTCCTGCCGGAAGAGGACTGGTGTAACGGCGATCGGATGTGGTTTCGCGATTTTATTGCCCCTTTTGGGCACGCGGAAGCCCTGTTTCGCCTGGTACGTGAGGAGATTTTTCCGCACCACGTTGCGCGCTTTCTGTGGCATCGCGGCAATGAGAAAGGCCGCCGTATCAAAACGTTTTATGGCAGGCAGGTCACGCGCGAAGCGCTGCTGAACTGGAAACACACGCACCCGCTGCACGGATAAAAATAAAAAGGATTTCACCATGAATAAACGTCTGTACCGTATCGTCTTTAATAAAGCCCGCGGCATGCTGATGGTCGTTTCCGAGCTGGCGCGCGGCTGTTCGGGCGGGTCGCCTTCCTCCGGGATCGGGCACGCGCTTCAGCGTCTTGTCTGCCGCATCGGAGCGCTCAGCCTTGCGCTGTGGCTGGCCTCTGGCGCAGTGACGGTGCAGGCTGCCGGGATTGTGGCGGACGCCTCCGCGCCCGGTAAGCAGCAGCCCACCGTCATCAGCAGCGCTAACGGCACAACGCAGGTGAATATCCAGACCCCGTCTGCAGGCGGCGTTTCCCGCAACACCTACAGCCAGTTCGACGTCGGCCAGGGCGGGGTCATCCTCAACAACTCCCACAAAAATACCGCCACCGAACTCGGCGGCATGGTGACCGCTAACCCGTGGCTGGCGAAAGGCGAAGCTACAGTCATCCTCAACGAGGTGAACGCACGCAACCCGAGCCAGCTCAACGGCTACATTGAGGTGGCTGGACAAAAGGCCGACGTGGTCATTGCCAGCCCGTCGGGCATCACCTGCGACGGCTGCGGCTTTATCAACGCCGGGCGCGCCACGCTGACGACCGGCACCGTGCAGATGCAGGATGGCCGGATAACCGGGTATCAGGTGGATCGCGGTGAGATTACCGTGAACGGCAACGGGCTGGACGCCTCCGGGCAGGCGCATACCGATATCATCGCCCGGGCAGTTCAGGTGAATGCGGCGATTCACGCGCAGGATTTACGCGTTACCACCGGGCGCAACGCGGTGGATGCGGCGCATGAAAAGGTGACCGCCCTCGCGGATAACGGTGCGGCAAAACCCGTCATGGCGCTGGACGTTTCCCAGGTCGGCGGCATGTACGCCGGAAAAATCCGTCTGATCGGGACGGAAAAAGGTGTTGGCGTGCGCAACGCGGGCAATATCGGCGCGGAAGCCGGGACGGTCACCCTCTCCGCCGACGGGCGTATTGAAAACAGCGGCGCAATCTGGTCTTCCGCTGACGTAGCCCTTTCTGCCACCGACGCCGTACACAACAGCGGCTCTCTCGCAGCACAGCGCAACGTCAGCCTGACGGGCAAAACGATCGCCAGCACCGGCACGCTGGCCGCAGGCGTGCAGCCCGATGGCACCACGGGCCGCGACGGCGATCTGACGCTCACCGCCAGCGGTAAACTTGAGATGCATGGACTGAATGTGGCGGGTGGCGACATCAGGGCCACGGGTCAGGGGCTGGATGCATCAGGCAGCATAACGCAGGCCAACGTCATTACCCTTAACGCCGGCCAAGGCAACCTCAGTACCGCCGGTGCGGAAGTCATCGCGAATGACGCCCTCAGCGTCACGACAAGCGGCACGCTGGATAACAGCAGCGGCTTGATCGCCGCAGACCAGCTCACGCTCACGGCAAAACGCCTGAACAACCAGAAAGGCCAGATAAGCCAGAGCGGCAGGCGGGCGCTGACGCTGGGCCATCAGGACAGCATCGATAACCGTGAAGGCGTGATTGCCGCCAACGCCACGGTCAACGTCAACGCCGCGTCGCTGGATAACCGCAAAGGCCAGATCGTTGCCGCCGATGCCGACAGCGCCCTGACGATAAAAACGGCTGGCCTGACGGACAACCGCGAGGGCGAACTGGCTGCGGCAGGCAGCATCAGCATGAGCGCCGACACTCTGGACAACAGCAGCGGCTTTATCAGCGCGGAACACGGCCGCATCGGGCTGACCAGCCGCAAGGCGCTGACTAACGTCGGCGGGACAATTGCCGCCCGCGATGCCCTGACGCTGGACAGCGCAGGGTTGAATAACGACGAAGGGTTAATTCAGTCCGGGGCGGACACGATCGTCGACACCCACGGGAACCGCCTGTCAAACGACAATACCCTGACGACCGGCGGTATCGTCAGCGTTGGCACCCTGAACGTTAACGCCGGCAGCATCAGCAACCAGCTTGGCATGCTGGCCAGCGCGAAAGAAGCCGTCGTAAGGGCCACGGACGTGGAGAACCGCAACGGTACCCTGAGCGCCGCAGGCGCGCTGAATCTTCATGCCGGGTCGCTGGAGAATACGCAAGGTACGCTGGTATCCGGTGAAGACGCGCGGATAGACGCCACCCGGATCGCCAACCAGAAAGGGATGATTGCCGCCCAGGGCGCTCTTGCCGTCACGGCGCAGCATCTGGACAACGACAGCAGCGGGCTGATTCAGAGCGGAGGGGATCTCACGCTGGCCGTTGAAGGTATCAGCAACCGCAACAGCAGGGACACGGGCGGCATCGTTAGCCAGGGAAACCTGATCCTAACCACGAGCAATCTGCAAAATGATGCGGGCATACTGCTCGCCGAAAAACAGGCGACGCTGGACGTCGCGCGCTTCAGCAATATCGCCGGGACGCTGTATGCCCTGGATACGCTGACGCTTGCCACGCGCAGCGATACCGACAACCGTCAGGGGGTCATTCAGGGCAGCGGGCTCGTTCTTGATACCCACGGCTACCAGCTGGATAACCGCGAGGGGACGATTTACAGCCTGGCGGACATGCAGCTCGCCACCGCCGCGCTGAACAACCAGAACGGCACGCTGGGCGCAAAAGGAGAGTTCACGCTGCGGGCAACCTCTTTGGATAACCGTTCCGGCGGGCGTCTGGTGGGTGAGCAGGAGATGACCCTCAACCTCAATCGTCTTGATAACCAGGACGGGCAGATTCAGTCTCTCGGTGAGCTGGCGGTGAACGCCGTAACGGGGGCGATCGACAACACGCTGGGCCTGATACGCAGTGGCGCAACGGTGACGCTCAACGCGGCCTCGCTGATCAACCGCAATACGCAGGCCGACGACAAGGGCATTGAAGGGCTGGATGTGAATATCCACAGCCAGCAGTTCGATAACGCTCAGGGAGCGACGCGGGCGGACAATACGTTATCGATCGCCAATGCCGAAACCCTCGATAACACGCAGGGTGAGCTGTCCGCTGGGGGCGCGCTGTCGCTGAGCGGCGCGGCTTTGCGGCTTCTCAACGCTGACGGTGTCGTTATTGGTGGGGAAAACGTCACGCTTGAAGCCGACGCGCTAACCGGAGACGGTCAGCTCCTCTCGCTCGGCGATATGGCGATTCACACGCAGCAGAGCTTTAACAACGTAGGTGATGTGATTGCCAACGGCAGCATGACCTTCACCACGCCAGGCAGCGTGACCAACAGCGGCAACCTGCTGGCGGGTGCAAAACTGGATCTCAGCGCCGCCAGCCTGTTCAACGCCGCGTCCGGCGAGATCGCCGCCGGAGCGACCTGGCTGACCCTCTCCTCGAGCCTCAGTAATGCCGGTCTTATTGACGGCAGCCAGACTTGGCTGCGTGCCGAAACCCTGACGAACGCGGGCACCGGCCGCATCTACGGCGATCACCTGTCGATTCAGGCGACAACGCTCAATAACCTCGCCCAGGACGGAACGGCGGCAACCCTCGCCGGACGCCAGCGCGTGGACATCGGCGCACAGACAATCAACAACCGCGACCACGCGCTGATCTACAGCGACGGAGCGATGGCCATCGGCGGGCGCGTGGACGGCGACGGCTTCGCCATCGGGCAGGCGCAAGCCCTCAACAACCACAGCGCGACCATTGAATCCTCTGGTGACATGGCGCTCTCCGTCGGCCACCTCAACAACATCAACGACCATTTCAGCACCGAAGTGGCGCTCATCTCCACGGAGCAGATCCACGAGTACCAGCAAAAGGGATCGCCCATCCGCTGGGATGCCAATGCTGACGGCGTGTTCGTCGACCGCAACTCGGCCGACAGTCTTCTGAATCTCAACACCCCGGACGATACCGGAGCCAACAACGACAACTTTTACGAGTACAGCTACACCCGCACCATTGAAGAAGAGGTGATTGCCGAGAGCGACCCGGGCAAAATCCTCTCCGGCGGCAATATGCTGATTACGGCAAATCAGGTGCTGAACGATAAAAGCCAGATTGTGGCGGGGGGAATGCTCGGGATCTTCGCCGATTCGGTGGATAACGTGATGCCGGAAGGCAGCCGGTGGATCACCGATGCAGGCTCGGTCACGCACTACAGCCGTAAATCCAGAAAGGGCGGCGACTCGCAGGGAAAAAGCACCTCGGACTACGCCCCGCCTGTGGTGATCCAGTCGATCACCCTGTCGCCGGGCAAAATGGAAGGCAACAGCCAGGCCGATGGCAGCGGCATGACCCTTTCACCCGCCACCGCCCACAACACAGATGCCACGCTCAGCGGGACGGGTAGCCTGGCGGTAGGTGTGGACACCACCTCACCAAATTCCCCTGCCCTGCCCTCCGGCAATGCGCCGGGCAAATGGATTGAAACGCCCGCCAGCGATGCGCAGGACGTGGTGGTGCGTGCCGCCGGGCCGGACATTCGTCTGCCGGATAGCAGCCTGTTTAACACCCTGCCGGATCCGGATGCGCATTACCTGATCGAAACCGATCCCCGCTTCACCAACAACAAGACGTGGCTCGGCAGTGATTATATGCAGAATGCGTTCACGACGGACCCGGACAACGTGCACAAGCGTCTTGGCGACGGCTATTACGAGCAGCGTCTGGTGCGCGAGCAGATCATCGCCCTCACCGGCGGCCGCTACCTGGGCGACTACCGCGACGATGAGACCCAGTTCAGGGCGCTGATGGATGCGGGCATTGCTTTCGGGCAGGCGCATCAGCTTGTCCCGGGCGTGGCGCTCACCGCCGAACAGATGAGTCTGCTGACGGAGGACATGGTCTGGCTGGTCAACACCCGCGTTCAGCTTGCCGACGGCAGCTGGCAAACCGTGATGGTCCCGCAGGTGTATGTTCGCGTACAGCCTGGCGACATCGACGGCTCCGGCGCGCTGATGGGCGGCCAGAACGTGGCGATGAACCTGAACCGTGACCTTGTCAACAGCGGTACCATTCATGGCCGTGACGCGGTGCAGCTCAGCGCCGACAACATCACCAACAAAGCCGGAACGATACGGGGGGCTGACGTCAGCCTGTTCGCCCGCACGGACATCAGCAACACCGGCGGCACGATTTCCGGCAACCGTTCCGTGCTGGCCACCGCCGGGCGCGACATCAGCCTCACCACCACCACCCGTAGCGCACAGAGCAGCAGCGGGAAAAACAGTTTTGAGCGCACCACCGTGGAGCGCGTGGCGGGGATCTACGTCCAGGGCGATGACGGCAAGCTGGTGCTGAACGCCGGGCGCGATCTCACCCTGACCGGCGCGCAGGTCGTTAACCGCGGCAGCGACAGCCAGACGGTGCTTAATGCCGGGCGGGATCTGACCCTCACCACCGTCACCACCTCCGCCAGCGATAACCTGATGTGGGATAAAAATAACTGGCTGAAGCAGTCCGTCACGCAACAGGCGGGCAGCGAGGTGGCCGGCGGAGGCGATATCCTGATGATGGCCGGCCGCGACGTGAATGCGCAGGCCGCAACCGTGGAGGCGGGCAGCAGCCTCGGCGTCAGCGCGGGCCGCGACATCGCCGTCACCGCCGCCACCGACAGCAGCACGCTTGAGTCGCACCATCAGTCCACCGGCAGCAGCGGCGCGCTGTCGAAAAAAACTGTGACCACGCACGATGTGGTGAACCGCGAGACCGCCCAGGGCACCCTGTTCAGCGGCGACAGCGTCACCCTGCAGGCGGGCAATAACCTGCGGGTACAGGGCAGCGATATCGTGGGCGATAACGATGTCCGGCTGGCGGCGGGCAACAGCCTGACCGTGACCACGGCGGAAGAGCACAGCCAGGAGAGCCATCAGCACCAGGAGAAAAAATCCGGCTTCTCCGGCACGGGCGGCATCGGCGTCAGCTACGGCAGCCAGAGCCTGAAGGTCACCGACACCGCGCAGGACACCACCCATCGCGGCAGCACCATCGGCTCCGTGAACGGCAGCGTCACGCTGAGCGCGGGCAGCGACCTGAGCGTCCACGGCTCGGACCTGATTGCCGCGCAGGACATGACGCTCGCCGGGAAAAACGTCAGCATCACCGCCGCCACGGAGAGCGGCACGCAGACCCACACCGTCGAGCAGAAATCCTCCGGCCTGACCCTTGCGCTCTCCGGCGCGGCGGGCGGTGCGCTGGACAGCAGCGTGAGCACCCTGAAGCAGGCCAGAGAGACCGATAACGACCGCCTCGCCGCCCTGCAGGCGGTGAAAGGCGCGCTGACCCTCGGACAGGGCGCGCAGTCCGTCATGCTCGACCAGGCCACCGGCAACCAGAAGGGCAACGACAATACCGTCGGCATCAGCCTCTCCTACGGCAGCCAGTCGTCGAAATCCACGCAGACCAGCACGCAGGCCACCGCAAAAGGCAGCAGCCTCACCGCCGGGAATAACCTCACCGTGGTGGCAACCGACGGCGACCTGCTGGTTCACGGCAGCCAGATTGATGCGCAGAACGACCTGTGGCTACAGGCCAGCCGGGACGTGAACCTGATATCCGCGCTGAACACCGCCACGCTCGACGGCAAAAACGAGAGCCACGGCAGCAGCGCGGGCGTCGGTATCGGCTACGGCTCCGGCGGCGCGGGCATCAACGTTTCCGCCAGCGTGAATGCCGGGAAAGGTAAGGAGAACGGCACCACCCTCACCCATAGCGAAACCACGGTTAACGCGGGCGAGACCCTCAGCATCGTCAGCGGCCGCGATACGAGTCTCACCGGAGCGCAGGTCAGCGGGGAGAGCGTGCTGGCCGATATCGGGCGTAACCTGACCATTACCAGCGAACAGGACGCCGACCACTATGACAGCAGCCAGAAGAACATCAGCGCGGGCGGCAGCTTCACCTTCGGCACCATGAGCGGCTCCGCCAGCGTTAACTACAGCCGCGACAGGATGAACAGCGACTATGCCTCCGTGAAGGAGCAGACCGGCATCTTCGCGGGCTCAGGCGGGTTCGACATCACGGTGGGCGGCCACACGCAGCTCGACGGCGCGGTTATCGCCTCCACCGCCACGGCGGATAACAACCGTCTCGACACCGGGACGCTCGGCTGGCGGGATATCCACAACACCGCCGAATACGACGTGGAGCACCAGAGCGCGGGCATCAGCACCGGCGGCAGCATCGCGGGGCAGTTCGCCGGGAACATGGCGAGCAACCTGCTGGTCGGGGCGGACAGCAGCGGCAGCGAGGAGGGCACCACGCGGGCTGCGGTTGAAAATGGCACGGTGATTGTCCGTGATAAAGCGAATCAGGTGCAGGACACCGCCACCCTCTCCCGCGACACGGCGAATGCAAACGGCAGCATCGACGCCATCTTCGATAAGGAGAAAGAGCAGCGCAGGATGGAGGAGGCGCAGCTTATCGGGGAAATTGGCAGCCAGGCGGCGGATATTGCCCGCACGCAGGGCGAAATAAACGCGCTGGAGGAAGCGCGTAAGGTACATCCGGAGATGACCGCCGACCAGCTGAAAGACACTCAGGCCTACCGTGACGCGCAGGCAGAGTACGGCACGGGCAGCGACATGCAGCGCGCCATTCAGGCGGCCACCGCTGCGGCTCAGGGGCTGGCGGGCGGCGACATGACCGCCGCGCTGGCCGGAGCCGCCGCACCGTACGTGGCGGAGATTATCGGGCACCGTTCCGGGCTGGACGACGGGATGGAAAAAGCCGCCGCCCACGCGGTGGCGAATGCGGTGCTGGCCGCGATGCAGGGCAAAGACGCGCTGGCTGGCGCAGCGGGTGCCGCCGCCGGGGAGCTGGCGGGTGGTATTGCGCTGGAGATGTACGGGAAGGATGTTACTGCGCTGAGCGAAAGTGAAAAGCAGACCATCAGCGCCCTGGCAACCCTTGCCGCAGGGATAGCGGGCGGAGTGGCGGGAGACGGTACGGCAAGCGCCATTGCGGGGGCGCAGTCCGGGAAGACGGTGGTTGAGAACAACCTGATGGCCGGGAGTGAGGATGCACAGGTTGCGTGGTTACAACAGCACGGAACTGATATGGCAAGCTGTGCAGATGCACCATCGTCAGCAAGCTGTCAGAAAGCAATGAATGAACGGGATGCCGTCGGACTGGCACTGGCAAGCGGTGGTGTGGCGTTATTGCCCGGTGGTGCTCAGGTAATGTGGGGGCTTGGCGCTGGCGCTAATGCCGGGGTCAGCTACTGGGTAGATGGCGCAATTGACCCGGCGAATGTCGCCATCGCTGGTTGGGTAAACGTATTCAGTATGGGGAATGGAATTACAGGTACCGTAGGCTGGAATGCGGCAGGTGGTGCGCTGGGTAACTGGATTGACAATAAAGATCCTCTGTCGGGCGCGCTTATCAATGGTGCCGGTGCGGGTATTGGTTACGGCATTGGTAAAGGACTTTCTTGGAGCGTTAATGCTGGGGCAAACTGGTGGAAAGGTGGCTGGGATCCGAAGTTTAATGCTGACCTGAGACAGTTTACTGAAGTGAAAGGGGATTATGGTATTTCAAAAGAAATGACACCAAGCAATATTCCTAGTAATTTCGGTGACATTGGAGCCTCTTTCTCCTCCGAATATGGCGGCAAAAAACTTGAACCATTCATTGTGGATAAGTTTAAATGAAATATATTAATGAGAAAATATTAAATCTTCTTATCCTATTTATCGTATGTGTAATGGGAATTACCTTTACATTTTTATGCATAGCCCTGTCGGTAGACATTTTAGTTTGGATACTTACGGGTTCTTTTGATTTAACAAAAATCGAGATATTAAAAATCATTAAAATCGGCTGTGCTATTGGCTCTTTTACTGGCACGATTTTTGTTATTGCTAATCTGTTAAAATTAAATGGGTTTAGGGGATAGCGATATCAAAATTGTTAAATTGTCATTTTAAATAATTCGCTGGTTAGGAAGAACAGCAGGACGCAGCAAAACCGTCGTGGCCGACATCGGGCGTAACCTGACCCTCGCCAGCGAGCAGGACACCGACAGCTACGACAGCAGCCAGAAGAACGCCAGCGCGGGCGGCAGCTTCACCTTCGGCACCATGAGCGGCTCGGCCAGCGTTAACTACAGCCGCGACAGGATGGACAGCGACTATGCCTCCGTGAAGGAGCAGACCGGCATCTTCGCGGGCTCCGGCGGGTTCGACATCACGGTGGGCGGCCACACGCAGCTCGACGGCGCGGTTATCGCCTCCACCGCCACGGCGGATAACAACCGTCTCGACACCGGGACGCTCGGCTGGCGGGATATCCACAACACCGCCGAATACGACGTGGAGCACCAGAGCGCGGGCATCAGCACCGGCGGCAGCATCGCGGGGCAGTTCGCCGGGAACATGGCGAGCAACCTGCTGGTCGGGGCGGACAGCAGCGGCAGCGCGGAGGGCACCACGCGGGCGGCCATTGAAAACGGCACGGTGGCGGTTCGCGATGCCACAAACCAGACGCAGGATATCGCCACCCTCTCCCGCGACACGGCGAATGCAAACGGCAGCATCGACGCCATCTTCGATAAGGAGAAAGAGCAGCGCAGGATGGAGGAGGCGCAGCTTATCGGGGAAATTGGCAGCCAGGCG
>NZ_JBLKDA010000022.1:0-85367 GCF_047530215.1 Enterobacter sp. 01-M-03-SI-ECC | reverse complement strand
TCATCTTCAACGGAATAACGCTTGCGTACTACGACCGAAAAACCCAGAGTGTGGTGCGGATAGACTAAAAGTGTTACCTATGTTCCCGGTCTGATCTGTCACCTATGTATCCGGTCATACACTGCGCTTACCCGGCCTACATTGCTCCAGTGAATCACGCCCGAATATCGTCATACTCCCGCGTTTTATCAAACTCATGCTTCGCGAACGGGCACAGCGGGATAATTTTGCGGTTCTCAGCACGCATCTTCTCCACCACTTTCGCCACCAGCTGTTTGCCAACGCCCTGCCCTTTCAGGCTCTCATCCACATCGGTGTGCTCGATAATGCTCAGGTGCTCGCCGGTGGGCACGAAGACAATCTCCGCGACCTGGTTGCCGTTCGCATCATTCACGTAAAACTTGTTATGGCCTTCCAGAATATCCATGGTTCCTCGCTTATTTTTGGCGATACTTCAGCGCACCGCTCGGGCAGGTATCAATCACGCGTACAACCGTTTCAACGTCCACTTCATCGGGAATAATCCACGGTTTACGTTTCAGATTAAACAGCTTTGCGCTCCCACGCACGCAGTTACCTGAGTGTTTGCAAATCCCGGTATTGAAGTAAACGTCAATTTTCTCGCCGGTATAGGCCCGGTAACCCGCATCCAGTAGCTCTTTATCCATGACATTGCCTCTGTAATTATTATCGTGCTGAATGAAGCATAGCCTGACGGGATCCTGATGGCTATATACCCGTCATACTTCAAGCTGCAGGTGCGTTGGCTGCACTCACTCACCCCAGTCACGTACTTATGTACGCTCCCGGGGATTCGTTCCCTTGCCGCCTTCCCGCAACTCGAATTATTTAGGGTATAACGCCGAAAACGAAAAGCCAGGTCACAACTCTTTTCTTGCCAGATTGCGTCCGCTATTGGCCCATGTCAGGCTCGGCGAATGTCACTTTTACATAACATCAGCAGGTTGAATGAAACGCAGGCTCTCTTTTCAGGTAAAGCTATTTTTAGCGCTGGTGTGCTTCTCCTGCCTGCTGTTAGTTCTGCTGGGAACCATCCTGTTTCATTTTATTGACCGGCAGCTCCATCACGATCTCGGCCAGCGCGCCCGGGTGCAGGCCAGCCAGATCGCGCTGATGCCGGGCCTGGCGGAAAAGGTGGCGGCCAGGGATATCCCCGGCATCGCCCGGTTAATTCAGCCCCTGCGGGCTGAAAGCGATGCCAGCTACATTGTGATTGGCGATACCGAGGAGCAGCACCTTTATCATTCGGAATCCCCGGAGCGCATTAATTTACCGATGATCGGCGGAGATAATGCGGAAGTCTTAAAGGGCAAAACCATTATTTCCGTACGCCAGGGCGGCATTGGCGTTTCACTGCGCAGCAAAGCCCCCATCTTCAACGCCCGGCATCAGGTGATTGGTATTGTCTCGGTCGGCTATCTGACCTCGTATATTGCCAACATTAACGCCCGCATTCTCTGGCAGTCCGGGCTTTACGGCGCGGGCCTTCTGCTGCTGCTGTTTATGTTCTCCTGGCTGTTTACCCGCAATCTTAAAAAACAGATGTTCCGGCTGGAGCCGAAAGATATCGCCCAGCTGGTTTTGCAGCAGCGCGCGCTACTGGAAGCCATGTACGAAGGGGTATTTGCCGTTAATCAGGAGAAGCAGCTGATTTTAATAAACCGCGCCGCACGCGAGATGCTGGATATTCGGCAAAGTGAGAAAGACCTTATCGGTAAACCGCTGGAAGAGATCCTTCAGACGTCGCCGGGCTTTTTATTCCAGCGCACCGCCTCGGTGAGCGCGGGCCGCCACGACCAGATTGCGGTGCTCAACCAGCGCGAGGTGATCGTCAACCGCGTGGCGATTGAGGTTGAACCCGGCGTTGAAAGCGGCTGGGTCTACAGCTTTCGCGACAAAAATGACATTAACACCCTCAGCAGCCAGCTCAGCCAGATCAAACGCTATGCGGATAACCTGCGCATTATGCGCCACGAGCAGCTGAACTGGACCGCCACGCTGGTCGGGTTACTGCAGATGAAACACTATGACGAGGCGATCCGTTACATCCAGGTGCAGTCCGAAGGCGCGCAGCGGGTGCTGGATTTTGTCTCCGCGCGTTTTTCATCTCCCGCGCTGTGCGGGCTGCTGCTCGGAAAATACGTCAGCGCGCGCGAAAAAGGCATTGAGCTGCTGTTTGACCCCGCCTGCCAGCTCACCCGCATGCCTGCCGCGCTCGGCGAAACGGAGCTGATGTCCATTATCGGTAATCTGCTGGATAACGCCGTGGAGGCGACCCTCAACGCCGCGGTCCACGCGCCGGTAGAACTATACATTTCTGACCGTAACCAGGAGCTGCTGATCGAGGTGGCCGACCGGGGCTGCGGGGTGGAGGATGCGATGAAGCCGCACATTTTCCGCCAGGGATTCAGCAGCAAGCCGGAAAGCGAAAACGACATTGTGGGCACCGAGCACGGTATTGGCCTGTTTCTGGTGGCAGGATATATCGACAAGGCTGGCGGCAGCATTGAGATTGCCGACAACACGCCGCAGGGGACTATTTTTTCTGTGTTTATTCCGAATGGGCTAAAGCATGACCCGAGCACTTGATGTTGTGATCGTTGAGGATGAGCCGCACCTGGCGGAGCTGCATCGCGAGTATGTCGAGCAGAATTTTCATTTGCGCGTGGTGGGCATCGCCGCGTCGATTGAGCAGGCATGCAGCCTGATTCGTCAGCATCAGCCGCGGCTTATCCTGCTGGACAACTATCTCCCGGACGGTAAAGGCGTGGAGCTCATCGATAACCCGCTGCTGAAAAGCTATGAGTGCTCGGTGATCTTCATCACCGCCGCCAGCGATATGCAGACCTGCAGCCACGCCATGCGCAGCGGGGCGTTTGACTACCTCATCAAGCCCGTCTTTTTCCAGCGCCTGCACGCCTCGCTGGAGCGGTTTATGCGCTTCATCCACACCGTGCAGCAGGTGAAGGTGGTCGACCAGCATGCGCTGGATCGCCTGTTTAATCTGCCTGCCGCGGAAGCCTCCGTGACGCCCTCCACGAAGGGCATTGAGCCCCAGACGCTGGAACGGATTAAACGGCTGTTCGCCGATCGACCCGACAGCGCGATGTCGGTTGAAGAGGTGGTGGAAAACGTGGGGATCAGCAAAACCACGGGGCGCCGCTACCTTGAATACTGCGTGGAGAGCGGGTTAGTCAGCGTCGAGATGCTGTATGGCAATATTGGTCATCCGCGCAGGCTTTACCGCAAAGCCGCCGATAAACCGTAATCCGAAACCGTTCAAAGGCTAACGTTCGCGGATTTTATGGTGTTAATTGCTGAAACGACGGCGACAATCACACTTCGGAATCATCGCCCGCTTCACCCTATTGTGGGTGCAGCCCGATAGGCTATGTTGACAATTAGTTCCTCAAATGTAACTAAAAGGTTAACTATAATGTCGAACACGTTCCGAATTTCTCTGCTTACCGCTACCGTACTGTTCTCTGCTTCTGCACTGTCTGCCCTGCCGCAGGGCTATCCTGCTGAGTATCAAAAAGTGGTTGATGCCGCCACCAAAGAGGGCAAGGTTGTTATTTACTCCACCACCGACATCAAAGCCGCCGGGCCGCTGATCCAGGGCTTCGAAAAAACCTACCCGGGCATCAAAGTTGAATACAACGATATGAACAGCACCGAGCTGTACAACCGTTTCATCAGTGAACAGGCCTCCGGCGGCGTGAGCGGCGACGTGGTCTGGAGCTCCTCGATGGACACCGGGCTGAAGCTCGCCACCGACTACGCGATGGAGTACAAGTCTCCGGAGCAAAGCCAGCTGCCGAAATGGGCAGTCTGGAAAGATAAGGCCTACGGCACCACCTATGAGCCGGTGGTCTTCATCTACAACAAGCGCCTGATCCCGGCCGGCGACGTGCCGGATTCTCACGCCGCGCTGGCGAAGCTTATCGCCAGCCAGACGGACAAATTCAAGAATAAGGTCACTACCTACGACATCGAAAAATCGGGGCTGGGCTTTATGCTCTCGGTTCAGGATCACAACGCCGATCCTAATTACTTTAAAACCCTGGCGGACGTCGCTAAAGGTGGCCTGTCGGTGCAGTCGTCGACCGGCACCATGATGGAGCGCGTCTCCTCCGGTGAAAACCTGATCGGCTTCAACATCCTCGGTTCCTATGCGGAAGCGCGCGCGAAGAACGATCCGTCGCTCGGTATTGCCTACCCGAAAGATTACACCCTGGTGCTGTCGCGCGTGTCGTTCATCAGCCAGCAGGCGCAAAACGGCAACGCCGCGAAGCTGTGGCTGGATTACGTGCTGTCTGAAAAAGGGCAAAACATTCTGGCCAACCAGGCGGATATCCCCTCCATTCGTAACGATATCGAAGGCAAGAATGATATCGACGGCCTGACCAAAATCCTCGGCAACGCGCTGAAGCCGATCCCGGTCGATGAAACGCTGCTGGAATACCTGCAGCCGAAAAAACGCCTGGAGTACATCAAAGAGTGGCGTACCGCCGCCGGTAAATAAGCATCTGAGCGCGGCGCTGGCCGCCGCGCTCCCTTATCGACTGAGTTCGTTTTTCTGGGCTGCAATACCAGGGATACCCCATGAATACATTACGCAGAAAGTGGCAAAGCCTGCCGCGAGGTATCGTCGTGCTGATAACCGCCCTGGTTATCTACACGCCGCTGTCGTTTATCGTGATACAGAGCTTCCTGTCCGCGCCGTTCTTTTCGCCGTCAAAAGAGTGGAGCTTTGAATCATTTGATTTTATTTTCACCGACCCTGATTTCTATAAGGCCCTGAAAAGCGGCTTTATACTGGCATTTGGGCTGGTCTTTATCTCTATCCCACTGGGCGGCGTGCTGGCGTTTCTGATGGTGCGTACCGACCTGCCCGGCCGTCGGCTGATTGAGCCGCTGATCCTGGTCCCGATTTTCGTTTCACCAATGGTGCTGGGCTTCGGCTACGTGGTGGCCGCCGGTCCGGTGGGCTTTCTCTCCCGGTGGGCGGAGGCGCTGATTGGCTTTGTGCCGTGGAATATCTACGACATGTCGAGCATTGTGGTCATTGCCGGCCTGACGCACGTCCCGCACGCCTATCTGTATATCTCCTCCGCGCTGCGCAGCGTGGGCTCTGACGTGGAGGAAGCCGCGCGCACCGCGGGCGCGTCGCCCTGGCAGGTGATGACCTCCGTCAGCCTGCCGATGGTGCGTCCTTCTATTCTGTACGCGACCGTGCTGCTGTTCTTCCTCGGGCTGGAGGTGTTCGGCCTGATGCTGGTCCTCGGCGACCCGGAAGGCAACATGGTGCTGGCGACCTATCTTTATAAGCTGACGAACAAGATGGGTACCCCATCCTATAACCTGATGGCGGCGGTTGCCGTGGTGCTGATCTGCATCACCATCCCGCTGGTGATGCTCCAGCGTCGCCTGATGCGCACCGCCAACCGCTTCGTCACCATGAAGGGCAAGGCCTCACAGGCCCGCGCCTTACCGCTGGGTAAATGGCGCTGGGTGGCTGGCGCGGTGATTGCCTTCTGGCTCACCGTCACCATCGGCGTTCCGCTGCTCGGCGTGGTATTGCGCGCGTTTATCTCCAACTGGGGCGTGGGCGTTTCGCTGTGGGACGAGCTTTCTCTGAACACCTTCCGCACCATCTGGGCCCAGCCCAACCTGCTGCGCGCTATCGTCAACTCCATGGCGATTGGCGTCATTGGCGGCGCGCTGGCCGTGGTGTGCTACCTGTTTGTCGGGATTGCCATGCACCGTAAGCCGGATAACACCACGCGTTTCCTCGACTACAGCGTGCTGGTACCGCGCGCCGTGCCGGGCCTGCTGGCGGGTCTGGCGTTCCTGTGGGTGTTCCTGTTCCTGCCGATGTGGCTGGATAACTCGCTGAAATCCGGCTGGCTTTCCGGGTTCGCCTGGACCGACTGGATGCGCGAAAACGTCATCGTCTGGCTACGCTCGCTGCACAGCACCATTTTCAGCGTCTGGCTGGCCTATACCGTGGTGTGGATGGCCTACGGGCTGCGGCTTATCTCTTCCACGCTGCTGCAGGTAGGGCCAGAGCTTGAAGAGGCGGCGCGCAGCACCGGGGCGACGCGCGGGCAGATCACCCGCCACGTCACCATACCGCTCTCCCGCTACGGTCTGATCGGCTCGTGGCTGCTGATGTTCCTGATCTTTGAACGCGAATACTCAACGGGTGTGTACCTGCTTTCACCCGGTACGGAGACCATCGGCTCGATGCTGGTTTCCCTCTGGGCCGCGGGTGCCATCGACATCGTGGCGGCGCTCTCTTTCATTAATATCCTGCTGGTCGTGGTAGGTCTGGGCATTGCCCTTCGTTTCGGAGTGAAAATACATGATTGAATTAGCGGTTGACGATCTGCACTTAACCTACGGCGACAATCCTGTTTTAAAAGGTGTCTCTATGAACCTGAAGCGCGGCGAAGTGGTCTCTCTGCTGGGCCCTTCCGGCAGCGGCAAAACTACCCTGCTGCGTGCCGTCGCGGGTCTGGAAAAACCGACGCAGGGGTCGATAGTCATTGGCAACAATAAAGTTTACGACGGCACGCCGCGCAGTGAGATCCCGGCGGAAGAGCGTAACCTGGGGCTGGTGTTCCAGTCCTACGCCCTGTGGCCGCACAAAACCGTGTTCGAGAACGTGGCCTATCCGCTTAAGCTGCGCAAAGTGCCGGCGAAAGAGATCCAGCAGCGCGTGCAGGACGTGCTGGACCAGCTTGGCCTGGGCCATCTTGGCAAACGTCATCCGCACCAGCTCTCCGGTGGGCAGCAGCAGCGCGTGGCGATTGGCCGGGCGCTGGTGTACAACCCGCCGGTGATTTTGCTGGACGAGCCGCTCTCCAACCTCGACGCCAAGCTGCGCGAAGAGGCCCGCGTGTTCCTGCGCGAGCTGATTATCAAGCTCGGGCTATCGGCGCTGATGGTGACGCACGACCAGAACGAAGCGATGTCCATTTCCGACCGCATCCTGCTGCTCAACAACGGCAAGATCGAGCAGCAGGGCACGCCGCAGGAGATGTACGGCTCGCCTAAAACATTGTTTACCGCAGAGTTTATGGGCAGCAACAACCGCCTGCACGGCAAGGTCACCGAAGTGCGCGACGGCAGAGCGCGCATCGAGGGCAAAGGCTGGGTGCTGTGGGGCCAGGCCGGTGAAGGGGTGAAGAGCGGTGAAGAAGCCACGGCGGTGATCCGCGTCGAGCGCGTGGCGGTGGTCGAGGGGCCGGGGGAAAATCAGCTTGAGCTGCCGCTGCTCACCAGCATGTATCTCGGCGACCGCTGGGAGTACCTGTTCCGCACGGTGGGGGATGATTTTGTCATCCGCGCATATGGACATGAGGTGCGGGATCCGCAGCACTGCCATCTTTCGCTGCCGGAGAAGCACGTTTGGGTGTTCCCGAAAGGGTGAGTGTGTGAGGAAAGGCTGCGGGATGCGGCCTTTTTTACATTAACAGCGAGAACAACCGTTTATTTCTCCCCTTATAGTGAAATACACCCACTAAGATATTTAAATACTCTGAAGAGTTCCGGCTTTTGAATTGTATATATAGCCTGATTATTCTCATTCGAGCCGATAATATTCAGGTAATGAATATGATTAAAATGTAATATGTATAGATTCATTTGTCAGGCTGCTAGCCGCAGTGAGTCATGAAAAAATCATTTCGCAAGGACTATCTTTAAATGACAATTTGTACGCTACTCTCACAAGAGTCAGAAATATTGCATCCAGCATGGGGAATAATTTCCGCATCAGAGTCTAAGATAAGGGGTTAACCTCCAGAAATGTCGGTCTGCTATTCGAAAATAATGCTGGATAGCAGTTCGATGTTCAAAAGAAGAATAAAAATTGTGTAGCGTACATGATCAACATATGCGCTACATCAAAAGGCAATAAACACACACGGCATTACTCTTTATTATGTTGTATACGAAGCGTGTTTTACTTAAGCCTAATACTTGTTGTGCATCCGACTATTGTTTGTAAAATGTCCTCCGTGATTATTTCCATAACAGGTAGAGGGAGCTATGACGACAGGTATTGTTTTATGTCAGGGGGACAGAACTTCATGCGGAGGAAGGATAGTTGTAGGCTCCGCGCTGGGCAGTGCCTTCGGTAAACCGATAGCGAAAGAAGGTGATCCTGTAACCTGTGGCAAAGATGGCAGCATATACAAGATTATCGGCGGGATCTCAATTTTTACGGATGGTGCAGATGACAGACGTGTAGCAGGGTCGCTCGATAGCTATAGTTCATGCCCTTGTAAGGCAAAAATACGTCCTTCCAATGCTTACCCCATGTATGAAAAAGAAGAACCAAAGGCATTCAGAAATCTAGGCTTAGCGGCAGTGACTCCACTGTCCACCTCACTCACTTCAAAAGCATACTCAGAGTCCGAACCAGAGCAACACGCACAAGTAGCGAAGAAGCAAAACAGCTTTGCTGACACCTGCAAGCCAGAAGATAACCCGCTATTGAACGGCGTTTACCTCTGGACAGAAATCACCGATGCAGGACACGCTTTCGTTTCGGTGCATGAAAATAACTCAATTTATGTTTACACCTATGGACGCTTTGGTCGAAGAGGTCCAGCTAACTTCACAGGCGATGGAATACTTAACTTCTTTACCGGAGAGGATGCTCGTAGCTACTACCGTGAAGAACTTTATAAAGTTAATGCTCGGGTATTCAAGATTGATGATGCATCCATTGCTGAGACACGCTCATTGTTTGAAAACCTTTGGAACTCAGGAGCAAAGCCAATCCCTACAGAGAAAATGGGTGAAAGAACCAAACGCAGGGGGAGAGTAATTGACGTCTATGATCTTACTGGTAGCAACTGTACAACGCATACTGTTCAGGTAATTCGTAAATCAGGCTCAAACATTTTCGAAACGAGCTACACATCAACTACAACGCAATTACCGATTGAAAGCGAGGAAGATTTTGCAGTGCCTTTGTCTCTACAAAATTATCTTATGCGTAAAAGCAGCAGCATAAGCTCAATGCAAGTAACTGAAGTCACTAATGAATTCAAAGAGCAGTATCCAAACATAGATAATTACACACTTGGTGAAGAAAACACTATGGAGAAAAACCTTGCAGCGGGAGCCTCAACATTAGGTTCAGCTTCTGGCTATTCTGGCGGTACGGTTGGGGGATTCTTGGGTGGCTCATATGACCTTGAAGAGTAGAACAAAATGTTTCATTCGATGGGGAAGCATAATCACGATCTCTTTCCTCTATATAGCTTCTATTTTGGTCAATATATTAGATTATGGGATAACGAGAAAATACACTGACATACTTAACGAAAAGACGATCACTATTGAAGCCTGTAATGCTGTGGTTGCTGAGTTTGATCAGTACTACGACAGGCTGATTGATGTTTCTCTCTTCGGTTACTTCGTTTCTACCGTATTGATTCTGCTCATTTTCAAGAAAGTGAGATGACCGCCAAAGGCTGGCTCTCCCCAGCCTTTCCCATTCACCCTAGTTTTAGACAATTGTGACAACTAACAGCGTATCTTGTGGTGATAGTTTGCCGTTCATTGGTAGAACGATAACGACAACTTATGTTGAATAACTTTTTGAAAAAAAGACTTTTATTGAATTTTTGCCACAAGGGAAGAGTTCTGGAGCGGGCGAAGGGAATCGAACCCTCGTATAGAGCTTGGGAAGCTCTCGTTCTACCATTGAACTACGCCCGCTTTGAGGTGCGTAAGGCATTATAGACCTTACGCACCTTCATACAAGCCTATTCGCAACTAACCGGCGATTAAATAATCACTTAGCACTTCGGTTTGCTGCCGGGCACAGGAAGATAGCGCTGCGGATCGATGGCCGTCGCCTTATAGCGGATCTGGAAATGCAGCTTCACTGAATCCGTACCGGTGCTGCCCATGGTGGCAATCTTCTGCCCCGCCTTCACGTTCTGCCCATTGTTGACCAGCATCGTGTCGTTGTGCGCATAGGCCGTGATGTAGTCTTCGCCATGCTTAATCATGATCAGGTTACCGTAGCCGCGCAGCTGGTTACCCACGTAAACCACCTTCCCGGCCCCAGAGGCATAAACCGGCGTGCCGCGCGCAGCGGCGATATCAATACCCTTGTTGCCACCTTCAGAGAGTGAGTAAGGGGCGATCACTTTACCGCTGGCAGGCCAAATCCAGCACCGCTGGCCAACCGGCGGCCATGACGATTGCGGCACCTGATAGGATGGCGTCACTTTGGCGGTTTTGCCTTTCGAAGAGGACTTTTTGCCCGAGGACGATCCGCCGCTCACCTTCAGCTGCTGACCCACCTCGATGGTGTAGGGGGGAGAAAGGTTATTCAGCCGCGCCAAATCCTTCACGCTGGTCCCCGTTGCGCGCGAAATCCGGTACAGGGTATCCCCGCGCTTGACGGTGTAGACCGAACCGGAATAGCTGCCCATATCCGACGACTTGCTTCCTGAACAGCCCGCCAGGAATAGCGTCAGCATCAGGCAAATAGTGGCGGTGATGGGGTTTCTCGTCAGGCTTCCTGCAAACAAAACAGATCCTCGGTCAGCGTGAATGGCGCACTATGATAACAGCCAAAATGAAGATGGGTCATGCCCTTTTCCGCTCTACGAGCCAAACCGTTCGTATAAGAATGCCGTATAATGATCCGGCTGATGGTGCTGAACCATTCGGCGTTTTGGCACTGGAGCATCAATGAGTATTCAAGAACACGTTATTTTGGTAAACGACCAGGGAATGGTGATTGGCACTCAGGAAAAATATGCCGCGCATACGTTACATACCCCGCTGCACCTGGCTTTCTCTTCCTGGCTTTTCAACGCCGAAGGCGAGTGTCTGATCACCCGACGCGCATTAAGCAAAAAAGCCTGGCCGGGCGTCTGGACAAACTCCGTCTGCGGGCACCCGCAGTCGGGTGAAAAGACGGAAGAGGCCATTATCCGCCGCTGCCGCTTTGAAGTGGGCGCTGAGCTGACCGATATCACCGCCGTCGCCCCTGAGTTTCGCTATCGGGAAACGGACCCGTCCGGGATCGTGGAAAACGAAATTTGCCCGGTATTCGCCGCCCGCATTACCAACGACGTAACAATAAACGTAGAAGAAGTGATGGACTATCAGTGGGTTGAACTGGACGCGCTATTCCGCGCGCTGGACGCGACGCCCTGGGCCTTTAGCCCGTGGATGGTCATGGAAGCGACGACCGCCCGCGAAAAACTCAAAGCCTTCGCGGCGCAATAAAAAAGCCCCTTTCGGGGCTTTTTTGCATCTTAACGCCTTATTTCACCGGGCGCATCGCCGGGAAGAGGATCACGTCGCGGATGGTGTGGCTGTTGGTGAACAGCATCACCATACGGTCGATACCAATCCCCAGACCCGCCGTTGGCGGCAGGCCGTGCTCCAGCGCGGTCACGTAGTCTTCGTCGAAGAACATCGCTTCGTCGTCGCCTGCCGCTTTCGCGTCAACCTGATCCTGGAAGCGCTGGGCCTGGTCTTCCGCATCGTTCAGCTCGCTAAAGCCGTTGCCGATTTCGCGGCCGCCGATGAAGAATTCGAAGCGGTCGGTGATTTCCGGATTCTGGTCATTACGACGCGCCAGCGGAGAGACTTCAGCCGGATATTCGGTGATGAAGGTCGGCTGAATCAGGTGCGCTTCGGCCACTTCTTCGAAGATCTCGGTCACGATACGGCCCAGCCCCCAGCTCTTCTCAACCTTGATACCAATGCTTTCCGCGATCGCTTTCGCAGAGTCGAAGTTATCCAGATCCGCCATATTGGTTTCCGGACGGTACTTTTTGATCGCTTCGCGCATGGTCAGTTTTTCGAACGGCTTGCCGAAGTCGAAAACTTCTTCACCGTAAGGGACCTGCGTGGTGCCCAGAATATCCTGCGCCAGGGTACGGAACAGGGATTCGGTCAGCTCGATCAGATCTTTGTAATCCGCATACGCCATATAGAGTTCCATCATGGTGAACTCTGGGTTATGGCGAACGGAGATACCTTCATTACGGAAGTTACGGTTGATCTCGAACACGCGATCGAAGCCACCGACCACCAGACGCTTCAGGTACAGCTCCGGCGCGATACGCAGGTACATGTCCAGGTCCAGGGCGTTGTGATGGGTGATGAACGGACGCGCAGACGCGCCGCCAGGGATCACCTGCATCATCGGGGTTTCAACTTCCATAAAGTCGCGGTTCACCATGAACTGGCGAATACCGGCCATGATTTGGGAGCGAATTTTGAAGGTCTTGCGGGATTCATCGTTAGAGATGAGATCCAGATAGCGCTGACGATAGCGCGCTTCCTGATCCTGCAGGCCGTGGAATTTGTCCGGCAGCGGGCGCAGGGCTTTGGTCAGCAGACGCAGCTCGGTGCAGTGGATAGACAGTTCACCGGTTTTGGTTTTGAACAGCTTACCTTTCGCGCCCAGGATATCGCCCAGGTCCCACTTCTTGAACTGCTCGTTATAGATGCCTTCCGGCAGATCGTCACGGGAAACGTACAGCTGAATACGGCCGCCCACGTCCTGTAAGGTCACGAAGGAGGCTTTACCCATGATACGACGGGTCATCATGCGGCCTGCAACGGCCACTTCAACGTTCAGCGCTTCCAGCTCTTCGTTCTCTTTAGCGTCGAAGTCTGCGTGCAGTTGGTCTGAGGTATGGTCACGACGAAAATCGTTCGGGAACGGTACGCCCTGCTCGCGCAGCGCTGCCAGCTTCTCGCGGCGGGTTTTCAGTTCGTTGTTAAGATCGACTACCGCGTCAGCGCCCTGTGCTTGTTGTTCAGACATGTTGGTTCCTCATAACCCTGCTTTCAAACTTGCTTCGATAAATTGGTCCAGGCTGCCGTCCAGCACCGCCTGCGTGTTGCGGGTTTCAACCCCGGTACGCAGGTCTTTGATGCGGGAGTCATCAAGGACGTAAGAACGGATCTGGCTGCCCCAACCGATGTCGGACTTGTTGTCTTCCATCGCCTGTTTCTCAGCATTTTTCTTCTGCATCTCCAGCTCATAAAGCTTCGCTTTCATCTGCTTCATGGCCTGGTCTTTGTTCTTATGCTGGGAACGGTCGTTCTGGCACTGTGTTACCAGCCCGGTTGGAATGTGGGTAATACGCACCGCAGATTCCGTACGGTTAACGTGCTGACCACCCGCGCCGGATGCGCGATAAACGTCAATACGCAGGTCCGCCGGGTTAATTTCGATATCAATATCTTCATCAACTTCCGGATAGACAAACGCGGAGCTGAAGGAGGTATGACGACGACCGCCGGAGTCGAACGGGCTCTTACGCACCAGGCGGTGAACGCCGGTTTCGGTACGCAGCCAGCCGTAGGCGTAGTCACCGATGATCTTGATGGTAACGGATTTCAGACCCGCCACTTCACCTTCAGACTCTTCGATAATTTCGGTTTTGAAGCCGCGCGCTTCGGCCCAACGCAGGTACATACGCGTCAGCATGCTGGCCCAGTCCTGCGCTTCGGTCCCGCCAGAACCCGCCTGAATATCGAGATAGCAGTCAGCGCTGTCGTATTCGCCGGAGAACATACGACGGAATTCCAGCTGCGCCAGCTTCTCTTCCAGCACGTCGAGTTCTGCCACGGCTTCGTTAAAGGTCTCTTCGTCGTCGGCTTCGACGGCCAGCTCCAGCAAACCGGAAACATCTTCCAGCCCCTGGGCCATTTGATCCAGCGTATCTACGATAGCTTCGAGAGAGGAACGCTCTTTACCCAGCGCCTGTGCGCGTTCAGGTTCGTTCCAGACGTCCGGCTGTTCCAGCTCGGCGTTTACTTCTTCAAGACGCTCTTTCTTGGCATCGTAGTCAAAGATACCCCCTAAGAACGTCGGAGCGCTCCGTGAGGTCCTGAATACGGTTTTTTACCGGATTAATTTCAAACATGGTCTGTTTTCTTTTATGGACTTGTCAAAATGCGGTGATAAGAGCGGGATTGTACCGAATCCACGCCCTTTTTTATAGAGATTACTGCCGCTAAATTGGCCAGATATTGTCGATGATGATCTGAAGGGTGCGGTTACCGCGAAACTCGTTGATGTCCAGTTTGTACGCCAGCTCGACCTCGCGCACGCCGTTGTCCGGCCATACCGTCGTGTCCACGTTGAAGGCAATGCCGTCCAGCAGCGGGCCGCCGCCCACGGGCTCTACCATTACCTTAAGATGACGTTCGCCGACGATACGCTGCTGCAGCAGGCGGAAACGCCCGTCGAACAGTGGTTCCGGGAACATCTGCCCCCAGGGGCCGGCATCACGCAGCATTTGCGCGACGTCCATGGTCATTTCCGCCGCCGACAATGGCCCATCGGACACCACTTCCCCCTGCAGCAGGGCCGGGTCAATCCAGTCGGTGACCAGCTCGCCAAACAGACGCTGGAACTCGTCGAACTTCGCCTCTTCCAGCGACAGGCCCGCCGCCATCGCATGGCCGCCGAACTTGATCATCAGCCCCGGATGCAGCGTATCAAGACGCTCAAGCGCATCGCGCATGTGCAGACCCTGAATCGAACGGCCAGAGCCTTTCAGCGTGCCGTCGCCCGCGGGGGCGAACGCGATCACCGGACGGTGGAAACGCTCTTTAATGCGCGACGCCAGAATACCGACCACGCCCTGATGCCACTCGGGGTGGTACATCGCCAGCCCGCCCGGCAGCGTGTCGCCGCTGCGCTCAAGTTTTTCGCACAGGGTCAGCGCTTCGGCCTGCATCCCCTGCTCAATCTCTTTACGGGTCTGGTTCAGCGCGTCCAGCTCGTTGGCCAGCACGCGCGCTTCACCGATGTTGTCGCACAGCAGCAGCGCCACGCCGACGGACATATCGTCCAGCCTTCCCGCCGCGTTCAGGCGCGGCCCGAGGGCAAAGCCCAAATCGCTTGCCGCCAGCTTGAGCGGGTCGCGGTTGGCGATTTCAAGCAGCGCCTTGATCCCCGGACGGCACTTGCCTGCGCGAATGCGGCTTAGGCCCTGCCAGGTCAAAATGCGGTTATTGGTGTCGAGCGCCACCACGTCCGCGACGGTGCCCAGCGCCACCAGGTCGAGATATTCGGCCAGGTTCGGTACGGCAATACCGCGGGATTCGAACCAGCCCTTATCGCGAAGCAGGGTACGCAGCGCCAGCATCAGATAAAACGCCACGCCTACGCCCGCGAGGGATTTCGAGGGAAAATCGCAGTCGCGCAGGTTGGGGTTAATAATCGCTTCGGCGTCAGGCAGCGTTTCACCGGGCAGGTGGTGATCGGTGACCAGCACCGGGATCCCCAGCGCGTGGGCGCGATCGACGCCCGCATGGGAAGAGATCCCGTTGTCGACGGTCATGATCATCTGCGCACCGCGGGCGTGGGCCTGATCGACCACTTCCGGGCTGAGGCCATAGCCGTCTTCAAAACGGTTTGGCACAAGATACGTAACGTTATCGCAGCCCAGCGCGCGCAGGCTGAGCACGCTCAGCGCGGTGCTGGTTGCGCCGTCGGCGTCGAAATCCCCTACCACCACGATCCGCGTTCCCTCACGCAGCGCGTTGTAGAGCATCTCAGCGGCTTTTTCGATGCCGCTCAGCTGCTGCCAGGGCAGCATCCCTTTCACGCTGCGCTCAAGGTCTTCAGCGCGACGCACGCCGCGGCTGGCGTAGAGCCGCTTCAGCAGTGCCGGGAGATCGTCTGGCAAATCAACCGGTTCAACCGCCTCGCGGCGGCGTAATTTTATCGGGGCTTTCACGCGGATTATTTACCACCAAACTGTTTCTGGTGCGCGTCGAGGAACTCTTTCATCTCTTTCGGTCCCTGATAGCCCGGAACGACATAGCCGTTGCTCAGGACAATCGCAGGCGTACCGCTCACGCCAAACTGCACGCCCAGCGCGTAGTGGTTAGCGATATCAATGTCGCAGGAGGCTGGCTTAACGCCTTTGCCGCTCATCGCGTCGTCAAACGCCTTGTTGCGCTCTTTCGCACACCAGATAGCCTTCATGTCCTGCTCTGGCTGGCTCTGCACGCCCGCGCGCGGGAAGGCCAGGTAGCGCACGGTAATGCCCAGCGCGTTGTAGTCTTTCATCTCTTCATGCAGCTTATGGCAATAGCCGCAGGTGATGTCGGTGAAGACGGTAATGACGTGTTTTTCCTGCGCCGCTTTATAGACGATCATCTCTTTTTCGAGCGCGTTCAGGTTTTTCATCAACAGCTGGTTGGTCACGTTGACCGGCTGCGCGCCGCTCACGTCGTACATCGGCCCCTGAATAATGTGCTTGCCGTCTTCGGTGACGTACAGCACGCCGCTGTTGGTCAGCACCGTTTTCATGCCGGCAACCGGTGCAGGCTGAATATCGCTGCCGGTAACGCCAAGCTTAGCCAGCGACTGTTTGATGGCGGCGTCGTCCGCATGGGCGAAACCGGTAAAGGAGGCTGCCAGCAGGGTGAACAGCGCAAAAGTCTTTTTCATAGTTGATCCTGTTACAATTCGTCGGCACTCACGCGCGAGGGTGGTGCTGTTGGTGTAGCTGCCGCAGGCGTTCCGTCGCGACATGGGTGTAAATTTGCGTCGTAGAAAGATCGCTGTGCCCCAGCAGCATCTGCACCACGCGTAAATCGGCGCCGTGGTTTAACAGATGCGTCGCGAAGGCGTGACGCAATACGTGCGGCGAAAGCTTTTCACTGTCGATACCCGCCAGTGTGGCGTAATGCTTGATGCGATGCCAGAACGTTTGCCGCGTCATCTGCTGGGCGCGCTGGCTCGGAAACAGGACGTCAATAGACACCCCGTTGAGCAGCCACGGGCGACCATGCTCCAGATACGTTTCTAGCCAGTAAACCGCCTCTTCACCCAGCGGCACCAGCCTTTCCTTGTTTCCTTTACCAATGACGCGCACCACGCCCTGACGCAGGCTGATGTCGCTCATGGTCAGCCCAACCAGTTCCGAAACGCGCAGGCCGGTAGCATACAATAGCTCAAGCATGGCTTTATCGCGTAACTCCAGCGGCAGGTCAACTGCCGGTGACTGTAATAATCTCTCAACTTGTGCTTCGCTGAGATCTTTCGGCAGCCGCTGCGGGAGTTTAGGGGATGCCAGCAGCGCGCTGGGATCGTCCTCGCGGATCTTCTCACGATAGAGATGCTGGAACAGTCGACGCATGGCGCTGAGTAAACGTGCGGAACTGGTGGCTTTGTAGCCCCCTGCGATACGTTCCCCCAGCAGCGCCTGCAGGTCGTCATGCTGCGCGCTCGCAAGGGATAAACCCCGGTGCGCCAGCCACTCCACCAGCATGGTGAGATCGCGACGGTAGGCGTTGAGGGTATTCTCGGCCAGGTTTTTCTCCAGCCACAGCGCGTCGAGAAACTGTTCGATCAGTGCGAGATCCTTTTCCACATCAGCCCCTTTGATTCTGCAGTCAGGCCATTATGCCTGATTGCGACCGGTTTCTGGTACACTACGCGCAAAGTCAACGCAAGAATTGAGATAGTTACGCGATGAATATTGGTCTGTTCTATGGTTCCAGCACCTGCTACACCGAAATGGCGGCAGAGAAAATTCGCGACATCATTGGTCCGGAACTGGTGACGTTGCATAACCTGAAAGATGACGCGGTTACGCTGATGGAGCAGTATGACGTGCTGATCCTCGGCATCCCGACCTGGGATTTCGGTGAGATACAGGAAGACTGGGAGGCTATCTGGGACCAGCTTGATGCGCTCAACCTCGACGGCAAAATCATTGCCATGTACGGCATGGGGGATCAGCTGGGTTACGGCGAATGGTTCCTGGACGCGCTCGGCATGCTGCACGACAAGCTGGCACCGAAAGGGGTGTCATTTATCGGCTACTGGCCAACCGAAGGTTACGAGTTCACCAGTAAAAAACCGATTATTGCCGACGGCGAGCTGTTTGTTGGACTCGCGCTGGATGAAACCAACCAGTACGATCTCAGCGATGAACGCCTGCAAACCTGGTGCGAGCAGATTCTGGGCGAAATGGCGGAAAAGTTTAGCTAACGCGCATTATCCCTGCGTCGTCTGTTGTAACAGCATCCGGCGCAGGTCTCGCCACTCCGCGGCATCCATACTGTCAGCCGCCAGCCACAGATGCTGGCAGCGCCCGCCCTCCACGTTGCGTAACCGTAACATCATGCCGTAGTTGAGCATCCAGGGCATACCGAGAATATCCCACTCTTTCCCCTGCCAGCGCAGGCGGGAATCCATCAGTAACTTAATTTCTCCCTGACGGGCATTTATGCGACGCTGGCTGCGCACGCTGTCAAAAACGACAAACGACAGTAACAGCAGCCACAGCGGCGTATAGCTCAGCGGCCACGGCATCAGTAACACAAAGGCCGCAACCAGGCCGTGGAGCAATAAAGACATCCACTGCGAGCGCCACGAGACGCGAAGATCAGATTGCCACAGGACCACGTTCCCGATTCCGTGTTTGAATTAATTGCACCATCCGTTGCAACTCGGTGTCGGCGGGTTTGCCATGGTTCATCAGCCAGTTGAACAAATCCGGATCGTCAGACTCAAGCAGGCGAACAAACAGACGCTTATCCTCATCGCTTAAGGTGTCGTACTCATATTCGAAGAAAGGCATGATGGAGATATCAAGTTCACGCATGCCGCGACGGCACGCCCAGTGAATACGGGCCTTGTTGTTAATATCCATGTTCAGTTTCCTGCATTACGTTTGGCACAGTCGGTACCCCGTTCAATATTCTTTATTTCTCTACGGGAACACCAGCTAGTGTAACGTGTTTTTGACCGTTTCATTACTGGAATATTGCGTTCGCCGAGCTGGCTTCCAGAACAATCCCTACAAAGACAGCGGATTACATTACTTTGCGTGGCGCTACGCATAACCGGTTGATGGCACAAATGGCCTGCTGAAAGCGCTTGCATTGCCTGCAGGCTCTTTTACCATTAGGCATTATCAAAGCGTTAAGCAATTCAGGATATCGTTATGGCCTTTACACCATTTTCTCCTCGCCAGCCCGCCGCCTCTGCGCGTCTGCCGCTGACGCTTATTTCTCTTGATGACTGGGCGCTGGCAACGCTCACCGGGGCCGACGCCGAAAAATACCTGCAGGGCCAGGTAACTGCCGACGTCAGCCAGATGACCGAACATCAGCACCTGCTGGCCGCCCACTGCGACCCCAAAGGTAAAATGTGGAGCAACCTGCGTCTTTTCCGCCGTCAGGACGGTTTTGCCTTTATTGAGCGCCGCAGCCTGCAGGAGGCCCAGCTCAAAGAGCTGAAAAAGTACGCGGTCTTCTCAAAAGTGACCATTGTACCGGACGACGAACATGTCCTGCTGGGTGTGGCCGGTTTCCAGGCGCGTGCGGCGCTGAAAAATCTCTTCAGCGAACTGCCGGATGCCGAAAAGCAGGTGGTCAGCGAAGGCGCAACCTCCATCCTGTGGTTTGAACACCCGGCTGAGCGTTTTCTGTTAGTCACGGATGCCAACACCGCCGAACGCGTGACCGACGCGCTTCGCGGCGAGGCGCAGCTCAATAACAGTCAGCAGTGGCTGGCCCTGAACATCGAAGCGGGTCTGCCAATCATTGACGCCGCAAACAGCGCGCAGTTTATTCCTCAGGCAACCAACCTGCAGGCGCTGGGGGGCATCAGCTTTAAAAAAGGCTGCTATACCGGCCAGGAAATGGTCGCGCGCGCGAAATTCCGCGGGGCAAATAAGCGTGCATTATGGACGCTGGCGGGCCATGCCAGCCGAGTACCTGAAGCGGGTGAAGATTTAGAGCTGAAGATGGGTGAAAACTGGCGCCGTACCGGCACCGTGTTAGCCGCCGTTCAGCTGGATGATGGCCGTCTGCTGGTGCAGGCAGTAATGAACAACGACATGGAAGCCGACAGCGTGTTCCGCGTGCGTGATGATGTGAACACGCTTAGCATCGAGCCGCTGCCGTATTCACTGGAAGAGTGATGCCGTATTGCCCGGGGGCGCTGCGCTTACCGGGCCTACGGATCGTGTAGGCCGGGTAAGGCGAAGCCGCCACCCGACAACAAGCTACGCCTGCCCTACATACAAATAAATCGCCAAAAAGTGGCACACGCTCCCGCCCAGCACAAAACCGTGCCAGATGGCATGGTTATAGGGGATGCGCTTGCAGACGTAGAAAATCACGCCGAGCGAGTACACCACGCCGCCTAAGGCCAGAAGCGTCACGCCCCCTATCGACAGTTTGATGGCCAGTTGATACACCACAATCAGCGACAGCCAGCCCATGGTCAGATAGGTGACCAGCGACAGCACCTTAAACCGGTGCGCGATGGTCAGCTTAAACAGGATCCCCAGCAGCGCCAGGCTCCAGATAACAATCATCAGGCCGCGCGACAGCGGCGAGTTGAGCCCCACCAGCAGAAACGGTGTGTAGGTACCTGCAATAAGAAGATAGATAGCGCAGTGGTCAAATTTCTTGAGCCACGTCTTGGCCCGCTGATGCGGGATCGCGTGGTACAGCGTCGACGCGAGGAACAGCAGGATCATACTCCCGCCATACAGGCTGTAGCTGGTAATGGCCATTGCGCTGGCATTGGCGTCCACCGCCTGAACCAGCAATAACACTAAACCGACAATCCCAAACACCAGGCCAATGCCGTGGCTGATGCTGTTGGCTATTTCCTCAGCCAGTGAATATCCCTGTGCGATTAATGGTCTGCTCACCATACAAAACTCCGGGAAAACTAAAGATGATTATTCATCGCATAGCTATGCTAACTGAGAATGATTCCAGTGAACACCTGTTAGCTAAAATAATTTCACTTCAGTGATTTATACCTAAAAATCATAGATATAAATAAATTTTTCACCTAACAATTGTTCACATAAAAATTTAATCATTATGAATCAAGGGCATAAAAATGGATCCTGCCCTCTGGCTGCATGTTATGATGTGACGATGTGTTCAGAATGAGAGTTATGCCACTGTGAGTATGTTCAGCCACGCGGCCATTGCCAGTCTCAATAATCTGGAAATGATGGTCTACAACTATGTCATCAAAAACCGTGACAAAGTGATGTACATGACCATCCGCGAGCTGGCGGATGCGGCTGGCGTCTCAACGACGACCATTCTGCGCTTTTGCCGCAAGCTAAACTGCGAAGGGTATTCAGAATTCCGCGTGCGCTTTAAGCTTTATCTTGAACAGAACGAGCCCCAGCAGGCGAACTTCGGTGCCAGCGAAATTATCAGCTTTTTTAAAAGCGTGAATAATGAAGAGTTCGACGCGTTATTGGATGATGCGGTAGATATTATTCTGTCGTCAGAGCGCATTATATTTGTCGGTGCCGGAACCTCAGGATCGCTGGCAAAATATGGCGCGCGTTTCTTTTCGAATATCGGGAAATTCAGTAACCATATTGATGACCCTTATTTCCCGGTCACCAATGATATGGCGAAAAATGCGCTGGCAATTGTGCTTTCCGTCTCGGGCGAGACCGAAGAGATCCTGCGCTTCGCCAGCCAGTTTAGCCTTCATCACTGCAAGGTGCTCTCCATTACCAGCCACGAGCACTCGCGTCTCGCCAAACTGGCGGACTTTAATCTCTCCTGGCATGTTCCTCAGACGCGTATTGCAGGCGTCTATGACATTACCACGCAAATTCCCGTCATTTATATTCTGGAGTCTCTCGGACGTAAACTGGCGAAGAAACTGACAGAATAAAACACCCTGTTTTTTTGATGTGACAAATCACATTATGCACACCTTGTTATATCGTGACATTTAATTTCGCTTTGCTAGACTCGATGCCAATAAGCCATTTATTGAGAATAGCAGCGATGAAAAAATTAACCTTACCAAAAGATTTTTTATGGGGTGGCGCGGTTGCCGCTCACCAGGTTGAAGGCGGCTGGAACAAAGGCGGCAAAGGGCCAAGCATTTGTGACGTATTAACCGGCGGCGCGCACGGCGTGCCGCGCGAAATCACGCAGGACGTGGTGCCGGGGAAATACTATCCAAACCACGAGGCCATCGACTTCCACGGCCACTACAAAGAAGACATCAAGCTGTTTGCCGAGATGGGCTTCAAATGCTTCCGCACCTCTATCGCCTGGACGCGCATCTTCCCGAACGGTGATGAAACCCAGCCAAACGAAGAAGGGCTGAAGTTTTACGACGACATGTTCGATGAGCTGCTGAAATACAACATCGAACCGGTGATCACCCTCTCCCACTTCGAAATGCCGCTGCACCTGGTGAAGGAGTACGGCAGCTGGACCAACCGTAAAGTGGTCGATTTCTTTGTGCGCTTCGCGGAAGTGGTCTTCGAGCGCTACAAAAACAAGGTCAAATACTGGATGACCTTCAACGAAATCAACAACCAGCGTAACTGGCGTGCCCCGCTGTTTGGCTACTGCTGCTCGGGCGTGGTTTATACCGAACATGAAAACCCGGAAGAGACCATGTACCAGGTCCTTCACCACCAGTTTGTGGCCAGCGCCCTGGCGGTGAAAGCGGCACGCCGCATTAACCCGGAGATGAAGGTCGGCTGCATGCTGGCGATGGTGGCGCTCTATCCGTTCTCCTGCAAACCGGAAGACGTCATGTTCGCCCAGGAATCCATGCGCGAGCGCTACGTCTTTACCGACGTCCAGCTGCGCGGTAACTACCCGTCCTACGTGCTGAACGAGTGGGAGCGCCGCGGGTTCTCCATCAAAATGGAAGCGGGCGACGAGCAGATCCTGCGTGAAGGCACCTGCGACTACTTAGGCTTCAGCTACTACATGACCAACGCGGTGAAAGCGGAAGGCGGCACCGGCGATGCGATTTCCGGCTTCGAAGGCAGCGTGCCGAACCCGCACGTGAAGGCATCCGACTGGGGCTGGCAGATTGACCCGGTAGGCCTGCGCTATTCCCTGTGCGAACTGTACGAGCGTTACCAGAAGCCGCTGTTTATCGTGGAGAACGGCTTCGGCGCCTACGATAAGGTGGAAGAAGACGGCAGCATCAACGATGACTATCGCATCGACTACCTGCGCGCCCACGTGGAAGAGATGATCAAAGCCGTGACGCACGACGGCGTGGATCTGATGGGCTATACGCCGTGGGGCTGCATCGACTGCGTGTCATTCACCACCGGCCAGTACAGCAAGCGCTACGGCTTTATCTACGTGAACAAGCACGACGACGGCACGGGCGACATGTCCCGCTCCCGTAAAAAGAGCTTCAACTGGTATAAGGAAGTGATTGCCAGCAACGGCGAGACGCTGTAATTTTTGCCCGGTGGCGCTGCGCTTACCGGGCCTACACGAACAGCAGGCCGGGTAAGGCGAAGCCGCCACCCGGCTTTTATTTCCCGCCCGCCAGCTCTATAAAACTGCCCGTGACGTACGACGCCTTCTCGCTCAGCAGCCAGACAATCGCCTGCGCCACCTCTTCCGGCTGGCCGCCGCGCTGCATCGGCAGCAATGATTTCACGCGATCCACCCGCCCCGGCTCTCCGCCTGAGGCATGGATATCGGTATAGATCAGCCCCGGACGGACGCAGTTGACGCGAATGCCCTGCGCCGCCACCTCCAGCGCTAACCCGGTTGTCAGAGAATCCACCGCGCCCTTGGAAGCCGCGTAATCCACGTATTCCCCTGGTGCACCCAGACGAGACGCGGCAGATGAGACATTCACTATCGCCCCACCCTTCCCGCCATGCTTGAAGGACATGCGTTTTACCGCTTCCCGGCAGCAGAGGAAGTAGCCCGTGACGTTGGTCGCCAGGACGCGGTTAATACGCTCGGCGGAGAGATTCTCGATAGTGGATTGCTCAAACAGGATCCCCGCATTATTAACCAGCGCGGTCAGCGGCTCGCCTTCCCGATCGAGGCTGTCAAACATCGCCAGCACCTGGGCCTCATCGCTAATGTCTGCACGCAGGGCAAATGCTTTTCCGCCCGCCTCAACGATCTGGCTGATGACGTCCTTTGCGGCTTTGATATTGTGGTGATAATTCACCGCCACGGTATAGCCTTCTCGTGCCAGCTGCAGCGCGGTGGCTTTACCGATGCCGCGGCTGGCGCCGGTGACCAGTGCAATTGCCATTTTCTTCTCCCAATAAAAAAGCCGGGTGGCGGCTTCGCCTTACCCGGCCTACATGACTACACCAAAAATATTACTGGTATTCGCTCATCGGTACGCAGGAGCAGAACAGGTTACGGTCGCCGTAGACGTCGTCGAGACGCTTCACGGTCGGCCAGTACTTGTTCGCCACGCCTGCGGGGAAGACCGCCAGCTCGCGGGAATAGCCGTGGTTCCACTCTGCCACCATCTCGTGCTGGGTGTGCGGAGCGTTGACCAGCGGGTTATCTTCCAGCGTCCACTCGCCGTCCTGCACGCGGTCGATTTCCATGCGGATGGCCAGCATCGCGTCGATGAAGCGGTCCAGCTCGGCTTTGCTTTCAGATTCCGTTGGCTCCACCATCAGCGTGCCCGCCACCGGGAACGACATGGTTGGCGCGTGGAAGCCGTAGTCGATCAGACGCTTGGCGATATCCAGCTCGCTGATGCCCGTCGCGTCTTTAAGAGGACGAATATCGAGGATGCACTCGTGCGCCACGCGACCGTCACGGCCGGTGTAGAGGATCGGGAAGGCAGACTTCAGGCGCGTCGCAATGTAGTTGGCGTTCAGGATCGCCACCTGGCTCGCCTGCTTCAGCCCTTCTGCGCCCATCATGCGGATGTACATCCAGCTGATTGGCAGGATAGAGGCGCTGCCGAACGGTGCCGCTGAGACCGCGCCCTGACGGGTCAGCATGCCTTCAATTTGCACCACGCTGTGGCCCGGCACGAAAGGCGCCAGGTGCGCTTTCACGCCGATAGGACCCATGCCCGGGCCGCCGCCGCCGTGCGGAATGCAGAAGGTTTTGTGCAGGTTGAGGTGAGATACGTCCGCGCCGATAAAGCCCGGAGAGGTAATGCCCACCTGAGCGTTCATGTTCGCGCCGTCGAGGTAAACCTGGCCGCCAAACTGGTGCACTACTTCACACACTTCGCGGATGGTTTCTTCGTATACGCCGTGGGTGGACGGATAGGTCACCATGATGCAGGAGAGCTTGTCGCCCGCCTGCCCGGCTTTCGCACGCAGGTCAGCCAGGTCGATGTTGCCGTTCTTATCGCACGCCACCACCACCACTTCCATGCCCGCCATCTGGGCAGAGGCCGGGTTGGTGCCGTGGGCGGAGCTTGGGATCAGGCAGATATCGCGGTGGCCTTCGTTGCGGCTTTCGTGATAGTGGCGGATCGCCAGCAGGCCCGCGTATTCGCCCTGCGCGCCGGAGTTCGGCTGCATGCAGAGCGCGTCATAACCGGTCAGCTTCACCAGCCAGTCCGAAAGCTGGTTGATCATCACATGATACCCTTCCGCCTGCTCTGGCGGGCAGAACGGGTGCAGCTCGGAGAATTCAGGCCAGGTGATGGGGATCATCTCTGCCGCAGCGTTGAGCTTCATGGTACAGGAGCCCAGCGGGATCATCGCCTGGTTCAGCGCCAGATCCTTGCGCTCCAGAGAGTGCATATAGCGCATCATCTCGGTTTCGCTGTGATAGCGGTTGAACACCGGATGCGTCAGGATCGCGTCATTGCGCAGCATGCTCTCCTGAATGGAGCGGCTGTCGAGCGCGACCTCTTTGTCGAGCGTATCAATGTCCAGACCGTGCGCGTCACCCAGCAGGACGCTGAACAGGTTCAGGATATCGTCGCGGGTGGTGCTTTCATCCAGCGTAATGCCGACGGCGTTGTGGATGTCGCTGCGCAGGTTGATCTTTGCCGCGTCCGCGCGCGCCAGCACGACCGCTTTGTCCGCCACGTCCACGCACAGCGTGTCGAAGTAGTGGGCATGGCGCAGCTTAAGGCCCTTCTGCTGCAGGCCGCAGGCCAGAATATCGGCCAGGCGGTGAATGCGGCTGGCAATACGCTTCAGGCCCGCCGGGCCGTGGAACACGGCGTACAGGCTGGCGATGTTTGCCAGCAACACCTGAGAGGTGCAGATGTTGGAGTTCGCTTTTTCGCGGCGGATGTGCTGCTCGCGGGTTTGCATCGCCATGCGCAGCGCGGTGTTACCGGCAGCATCTTTTGAGACGCCGATAATACGGCCAGGCATGGAGCGTTTGAATTCATCTTTCGCGCCGAAGAACGCCGCGTGCGGGCCGCCGTAGCCCATCGGTACGCCGAAGCGCTGCGCTGAACCGAAGACGATATCTGCGCCCTGTTTGCCCGGCGCGGTGAGCAGCACCAGCGCCATAAAATCGGCGGCAACGCTGACCACTACCTTGCGGGACTTCAGCTCGGCAATCAGCGCGCTGTAGTCGTGAACCTCGCCCGTGGTGCCAACCTGCTGCAGCAGCACGCCGAAGACGTCCTGGTGATCCAGCACTTTGTCAGCGTCGTCAACGATCACGTCAAAGCCGAAGGTTTCCGCACGGGTGCGCACCACGTCCAGCGTCTGGGGATGCACGTCCGCCGCCACGAAGAAGCGGTTGGCGTTTTTCAGCTTGCTGACGCGCTTAGCCATCGCCATCGCTTCGGCGGCAGCTGTCGCTTCATCCAGCAGCGAGGCGGAAGCGATATCCATGCCGGTCAGATCCAGCGTCACCTGCTGGAAGTTCAGCAGCGCTTCCAGGCGGCCCTGGGACACTTCCGGCTGATAAGGGGTGTAAGCGGTGTACCAGCCCGGGTTTTCCAGCATGTTACGCAGGATCACCGGCGGCAGCTGCACGTTGGTATAGCCCATGCCAATGTAAGACTTATAGCGCTTGTTCAGGCCAGCGATGGTCTTCAGCTCCGCCAGCGCGGCGAATTCCGTGGTGGCTTCCCCCACCTGAGGCGGCGTAGCAAGCTGGATGTCTTTTGGCACAATCTGGCCGATCAGTGCGTTTAATGAATCCGCGCCAACCGTCTTCAGCATCTCCTGCTGTTGCTGAGCATCCGGCCCAATGTGACGTTCAATGAAGGCGCCACGGTTTTCAAGCTGGCTTAAAGTCTGTGTCATGAGCGATGGTTCCTGAAACGTGCAGTGAATCGTAGTTATCTGTAACGCTGTTGCCCGGTGGCGCTAACGCTTACCGGGCCTACGTTGACCTGTAGGCCGGATAAGCGCAGCGCCATCCGGCAAAACGTTATTCGTCTTCCAGTAATGCTTCGTATGCGGTCGCATCCAGCAGCGCGGCAACCTGAGATTCGTCGCTGGCTTTGATCTTGAAGATCCAGCCGCCTTCATAAGGCTCGCTGTTCACCAGCTCCGGCGAATCGCTCAGCGCGTCGTTAACGGCAACAATTTCACCGCTTACCGGGGCGTAGATGTCGGATGCTGCTTTAACAGACTCCGCCACGGCGCAGTCGTCGCCCGCGCTCACGGTTGCGCCCACTTCCGGCAGGTCAACAAACACCATGTCGCCCAGCAGCTCCTGCGCGTGCTCGGTGATCCCTACGGTGTAAGTGCCGTCCGCCTCTTTGCGCAGCCACTCGTGTTCTTTGCTGTATTTCAGTTCTGCTGGCACATTGCTCATTGAAGTTCTCCTGATAAAAATGATTAGGCGACCGGCTTACCGGCGCGAACAAAAATTGGTTTGGTTACGGTGACCGGCATTTCACGGTTGCGGATTTGCACCACCGCCGTTTCGCCAATGCCCGCCGGCACGCGTGCCAGTGCAATACTGTAGCCCAGCGTCGGGGAGAAGGTTCCGCTGGTGATCACGCCTTCGCGCGGATTGCCGTCGGCATCGGTAAAGCGTACCGGCAGCTCGCCGCGCAGCACGCCTTTTTCCTTCATCACCAGGCCAACCAGCTGTTCCGTGCCCTTCTCGCGCTGCATCTCCAGCGCTTCACGGCCAATAAAGTCACGATCGGCCGGTTCCCACGCGATGGTCCAGCCCATATTGGCGGCCAGCGGAGAGACGCCTTCGTCCATCTCCTGACCGTAAAGGTTCATCCCCGCTTCCAGACGCAGCGTATCGCGCGCGCCCAGACCCGCAGGCTTCACGCCCGCTTCCACCAGCGCGCGCCAGAAATCAGCGGCCTTCTCGTTTGGCATCGCAATTTCGTAACCCGCTTCACCGGTGTAGCCGGTGGTGGCGATAAACAGATCGCCCGCCTGCACGCCGAAGAACGGCTTCATGCCTTCAGTTGCTTTGCGCTGCTCGTCGTTAAACAGTGACGCGGCTTTCGCCTGCGCGTTCGGCCCCTGCACGGCGATCAGCGACAGATCGTCACGGACGGTGATGTCGATGGCATACGGTTCGGCGTGTTGGGCGATCCAGGAGAGGTCTTTTTCGCGGGTGGCGGAGTTGACAACGAGGCGGAAGAAATCTTCGGTGAAGTAGTAGACGATAAGGTCATCAATCACGCCGCCCGAGGCATTCAGCATGCCGGTATAGAGCGCTTTACCCGGCGTCTTCAGTTTGGCGACGTCGTTGGCCAGCAGATAACGCAAAAACTCCCGGGTGCGGCTACCGCGCAGATCGACAATCGTCATGTGGGACACGTCGAACATACCGGCATCGGTGCGCACCGCGTGGTGCTCATCAATCTGCGAGCCGTAGTGCAGCGGCATCATCCAGCCGTGGAAGTCCACCATGCGGGCGCCGCATAACACGTGCTGTTCGTACAAAGGAGTCTGTTGAGCCATCTTGTCCTCGTTGAAAAATTCACCGTGAAACCCGGTATCGGCCTCGTTCCCGAATGCCGACGCAAACGTTCTCTTTTACCTGAACTTACCACCGAAACCGGCGGTTAACCATAAGGTAAAACGGGTCATCACATTAGCTTATGACCAAAAAACGCTAAAAAGCCTACAGAGTTATTCACTGGAAAAATGCGATTAACCCCGCACAAAATTAACAATGATCTAACAGGATTTAGCACATGGTGATATTTCGTGCGGAAAATCGGGCCGAATTTCCGTAACGAGAAAAACACGACATTAGATTATCTAATGCGAAAAATGAGGTGAAATTAGATTATTTCAAACGAGGGCATTTCCCCGGCGCGGAGGCCGGGAAAAGAAAGTGTGACAGGGGTCTAAATTAGCGTAGCCAGTCCGGCAGGTCGTTAAGACCCATCGCCTGACGGAGGAGTTGAGGTTTGACGCCAGGAAGCGTATCGGCAAGCTTAAGACCGATATCGCGCAGCAGTTTTTTCGCCGGATTCGCCCCGGCAAACAGCTCGCGGAAGCCCTGCATGCCCGCGAGCATCATCGCCGCGCTATGCTTGCGGCTGCGCTCGTAGCGACGCAGATACAAATGCTGCCCAATATCTTTGCCTTCGCGGTGCAAACGACGCAGCTCTTCGACCAGCTCTGCCGCGTCCATAAAGCCGAGGTTAACGCCCTGTCCGGCCAGCGGATGAATGGTATGCGCCGCATCCCCCACCAGCGCCAGACGGTGCGCCGCAAAATGACGCGCGTAGCGGCCGGTTAACGGGAACACCTGACGCTCGCTCTCAAGCGTGCACAGGCCAAGGCGGTTATCAAACGCCACGCACAGCGCCTGGTTAAAGGCCCCCGGCGTCGCCTCCTGCATCAGCTGCGCTTTTTCCGGCACCAGGGACCAGACAATCGAGCACAGGTGCGGATCGGCAAGCGGCAGGAACGCCAGAATGCCGTCGTTGTGGAAAATCTGCCGCGCCACGCCGCCGTGCGGCTCCTCGGTGCGGATCGTCGCGACCAGTGCATGGTGGCGGTAATCCCAGAAGGTCAGCGGGATATCGGCTTTGTTGCGCAGCCAGGAGTTGGCGCCGTCAGCACCGACCACCAGACGCGCGGTCAGCATGTCGCCGTTCTGCAGGGTGATAAACGCCTCGTTTTCACCCCACGCCACCTGCTGGATCTGCGCGGGCGCAACCAGCGTCACGTCGCTGCACTGCTGAGCTTTCTGCCACAGCGCGTAGTGGATCACCGCGTTTTCAACGATGTGACCCAGATGGCTATAGCCCATGCTTGCATCATCAAAAGCAATATGCCCAAAGCTGTCTTTATCCCACACTTCCATGCCGTGATAGCAGCTGGCGCGGTTCGCCACAATTTCTGACCAGACGCCAAGGTGCGCGAGCAATTTCTCGCTGGCGGCATTGATCGCCGAGACGCGAAGTTCCGGCGGGGCATCGTGAGCTACGGGCTGAGGCAGCTTTTGCTCCAGCACCGCTACGCGCAGGCCGCTGCCCTGCAAACCACAGGCCAATGCCAGTCCGACCATTCCGCCGCCAACGATGGCGACATCAACATTTTGCACGGTGATAACTCCTTAACGCGCGACCCAACCAAGAGTCCGCTGCGCCAGCACGTCACGTGCCGGAATGAATAATTCCATCGCCATCAGCCCGAGGTTGCGGCCCGCAACCAGCGGTGCCCAGCGATTGGCAAAAAGATGGACTAAGCCGTCGGTGACGCCAATCGTCGCCTCTTTATCCGCCTGACGGCGCTTCTGGTAATGGCTGAGTACCGGGTATGCGCCACAGTCTTTTTGTTCGCCCCACGCCTGGGAAAGGGTTTCCGCGAGGCTCATGACGTCGCGTAAGCCCAGGTTGAACCCTTGCCCGGCGATAGGGTGGAGCGTCTGCGCGGCATTACCGACAAGCGCCAGACGATGGGTGATGGACTGAGATGCGGTAGTCAGCGAAAGCGGGTAGACCGCCCTCTGGCCTGCATGGGTAATACGCCCCAGCCGCCAGCCAAAGGCTTTCTGCAGCTCGGTACAAAAACGTTCGTCTGACCAGGCCTTCACCTCTTCGGCCTTATCCTGCGGATGACACCAGACCAGCGAACAGCGCCCGTCCGACATCGGCAGCATCGCCAGCGGACCGTGCTGCGTAAAGCGCTCAAACGCCCTGCCGCGGTGTTCTGCGGCGGTAGAGACGTTCGCAATCACCGCAGCCTGACCGTAAGGCTGCTGACGCCACTCCACGCCGCACTGGGTGCCGAGCGACGAGCGCGAGCCGTCTGCGGCGACCAGAAGCTGGCCTTCAAGGACGGTGCCGTTTTCCAGCGTCACGCTGACCGACGCTTCACTGCGGCTCACGCTTGCCACGCGAGCCGGGCAGTGCAGCGTGACGCCCGGCGCGTCCTGCAACAGGCGGAACAGACGTAATCCGACGTCGTGCAGCTCAACAACCTGACCCAGGGCATCAATGCGGTAATCCTGCGCGTCCAGCGTGACAAACCCGGCATGACCGCGATCGCTGACGTGAACGGTTTTAATGGCCGTAGCGCAATCGGCTATCGCCTGCCAGATCCCAATGCGCGACAGCTGCTGACAGGTTCCCTGCGCCAGGGCGATGGCGCGAGAGTCAAAGCCGGGGTGATTCTTCGCCTGTGGCGCAACCGCCTCGACGAGATGCACCGGAAGCTGGCCCTTCGTCAAATGCGAGATCGCCAGCGCCAGCGTGGCGCCGGTCATGCCGCCGCCAACGATAATCACGCTCATACGCGCGCCGCTGCCATCAGCGCCTCGATATCGTCAGCGTTTTTCACGACGCCGGCGGTCAGGTTTTCGTTACCGGTTTCGGTAATCACGATGTCGTCTTCAATACGAATGCCAATCCCGCGGTACGCTTCGGGCACGTCGGCATCCGGGGCGATATACAGACCCGGCTCCACGGTCAGCACCATGCCCGGCTCCAGCACGCGCGAACGGTCGGTACCGTACGCGCCAACGTCATGCACATCCAGCCCCAGCCAGTGGCTCAGGCCGTGCATGAAATACGGTCGATGCGCGTTTTCAGCGATCAGGGTGTCGACTTCCCCTTTCAGGATCCCGAGCCTGACCAGACCGGTAATCATGATGCGCACCACTTCGCCGGTCACTTCCTGAATGGAGGTACCCGGACGATACAGCCCGAGCGCCGTTTCCAGGGATTCGAGAACAATGTCGTAAATCGCGCGCTGCGCGGGGGAAAACTTACCGTTCACCGGGAAGGTACGGGTGATGTCCCCCGCGTAGCCCTGAAATTCGCAGCCGGCGTCAATCAGCACCAGATCGCCGTCGCGCAGCGCGCTTTCGTTTTCGGTGTAGTGCAGAATGCAGCCGTTTTCACCGCCGCCGACGATGGTGTTGTAGGAGGGGTAACGCGCGCCGTGGCGGTTAAATTCGTGGTGAATTTCGCCTTCCAGCTGGTATTCGAACATCCCGGGACGGCACTTTTCCATCGCGCGGGTGTGCGCCAGGGCGCTGATTTCGCCCGCGCGGCGCATCACGTTCAGCTCTTCTTCAGACTTGAACAGGCGCATCTCATGCACCACCGGACGCCAGTCCGTCAGCGTGGCCGGCGCGGACAGGTTTTGCCGCGAGCCTTTGCGCAGCTTGTCCAGCGCGGTGAAGACAATCTCATCCGCGTAGGCATATTCGCCCTGCGCGTGATAGAGCACATCGAGGCCGTTAAGCAGCTGATAGAGCTGCTGGTTGATTTCGCTAAACGCCAGCGCGCGGTCAACGCCCAGCTTTTCCGGTGCGGCCTCTTGCCCTAAGCGGCGGCCAAACCAGATTTCAGCCGTCAGGTCGCGCACGCGGTTGAAAATCACGCTGTGGTTGTGGGTGTCATTGCTTTTAATCAGCACCAGGACCGCTTCCGGCTCGTTAAAGCCGGTGAAGTACCAGAAATCGCTGCTCTGGCGATAGGGATATTCGCTATCGGCGCTGCGCGTCACTTCGGGCGCAGCAAAAATCAGCGCGGCGCTGCCCGGCTGCATTTTCGCCAGCAGCGCCTGACGGCGGCGCGAATACTCTTGACTTGAGATAACCATGACACCCTCCTGTGCGTTATTTTTCTTAATGTAAGGTTGGCTTGCGGACTTCCGGCGCGGTCGGCTGCGAGCGCGTAAAGTTGTCGTGGCACAGCAGTGCCGCCACGCGCACGTACTCGATTATTTCTTCGAGCGACATTTCCAGCTCTTCCTGGTCTTCGTCTTCATCGTAGCCGAGCTGGGCGATGTTACGCAGATCGTCGATCGCCTCACCCGCTTCGCCGGTCACTTTATCCAGTTTAGGCTGCGTCACGCCCAGCCCCAGCAGATAGTGGTTTACCCAGCCCGCCAGCGCATCGGTGCGATCGAACACGCTGACGTCGTCGCCTTCAGGCAGATAAAGCTGAAAAAGAAAGCCATCGTCTTCCAGCGAATCGCTGGTGGCGGCGTGCATTTTACGCAGCGCTTCCGCCAGCTCGTGACCAAACGCCAGCCCTTCATTCGTGAGGTCGTGGATCAGCGGCTGCCATGAGCTGTCGCTGTTTCCGCCGCACAGGATGCCACTGATCAGACCGTGCATTTCGGCAGGGGTAAGTCCGACTCCCTGCTGGTTCAGTAACTGGTTTAAATCCTTGTAACCAGGCATTTCGTTCTGTATAGACATGAGCATTCGTCGTCAAAGGGGGGAAGTTTCATGATATGCTACCACTTTGGACCCTGGTGATACCAGAAAAGGGCTTGTATCTTCATATCAGGGTAGCTATAGTGTCGCCCCTTCGCAGCCCCCTGGGCAGTGAGCGAAGGTAGCGCAGTCAATCAGCAGGAAGGTGGCATGTCTGCACAACCCGTCGATCTCCAGATTTTTGGCCGTTCACTGCGAGTGAATTGTCCGCCTGAACAAAGGGATGCTTTGAATCAGGCAGCGGACGATTTGAATCAGCGGTTGCAAGATCTAAAAGAACGCACTAGAGTCACAAATACTGAGCAGCTGGTTTTCATCGCCGCGTTGAACATCAGCTATGAACTGACTCAGGAAAAAGCGAAGACCCGCGACTACGCGGCAAGCATGGAGCAGCGCATTAAAATGCTCCAGCAGACCATAGAACAGGCGTTGCTTGATCAGGGTCGCAATCCCGAAAGACCGGGACCAAAGTTTGAATAACACTTCTCAGTTGACTATGGTAGAGTAACTGTGAAGACAAAATTTCTCTGAGATGTTCGCAAGCGGGCCAGTCCCCTGAGCCGATATTTCATACCACAAGAATGTGGCGCTCCATGGTTGGTGAGCATGCTCGGTCCGTCCGAGAAGCCTTAAAACTATGACGACACATTCACCTTGAACCAAGGGTTCAAGGGTTACAGCCTGCGGCGGCATCTCGGAGATTCCCTCTCTTTTCTTCTACCAGCTACCATGACTCAATTCCCTGAAGTTTCGGCTTCACGCCAGGACATCCGTCAGCTTATTCGTCAACGCCGCCGTGCGTTAACCCCCGCTCAGCAAGCGCATTTTGCCCAGCAGGCCGCCGCCCGCATGATGGCGTACCCGCCAGTCGTGATGGCGCATACGGTTGCCCTGTTTCTGTCGTTTGATGGCGAATTGGATACCCAACCGCTGATAGAGCAGCTCTGGCGAGCCGGAAAGAAGGTTTATCTGCCGGTGCTGCACCCATTTAGCGAAGGCAATCTGCTGTTTCTACACTATCACCCGCACAGCGAGCTGGTGGTGAATCGTCTGAAAATCACCGAGCCGAAGCTCGACGTGCGCGACGTGCTGCCGCTGTCACAGCTGGACGTACTGATTACGCCGCTGGTGGCGTTTGATGAACAGGGTCAGCGTCTGGGCATGGGCGGCGGTTTCTATGACAGGACGCTGCAAAACTGGCAGCAGTACGGGTTGCAGCCGGTGGGTTACGCGCATGATTGCCAGGGCGTGGAGGCGTTGCCGGTGGAGAAGTGGGATGTGCCGTTACCGGCGGTGGTGACGCCCAGTAAGATTTGGACCTGGTAGAATAAAGCCGGGTGGCGCTTACGCTTACCCGGCCTGAATACATCCTCGAACATTGTAGGTCGGGTAAGCGCAAGCGCCACCCGACAAAACAAACCGCACATCCGTTGTAGGTCGGGTAAGGCGCAGCCGCCACTCGACACCACACTCCGCACCATCAGTAAAGCAGACGCGCGCGAATCGTCCCCGGAATGGCCTTCATGCTCTGCAACGCTTTCTCGGCGACATCGTCATCCGCTTCGATATCAATAACCACGTAGCCCATCTGCGAGTTTGTTTGCAGATACTGCGCGGCAATGTTAACGCCCTGCTCGGCAAAGATCTGGTTGATCGCGGTCAGCACGCCCGGACGGTTTTCGTGGATATGCAGCAGACGACGACCGCCGTGCAGCGGCAGCGACACTTCCGGGAAGTTAACGGCAGAGAGCGTAGAGCCGTTGTCGGAATATTTGCTCAGTTTACCCGCCACTTCCAGACCGATATTTTCCTGCGCTTCCTGAGTAGAACCGCCGATGTGCGGCGTCAGGATCACGTTGTCGAACTCGCACAGCGGAGAGGTAAACGGATCGCTGTTGGTCGCAGGCTCCGTCGGGAAGACGTCGATGGCCGCGCCCGCCAGATGCTTACGCTTCAGCGCATCCGCCAGTGCCGGGATATCGACAACCGTGCCGCGCGCGGCGTTAATCAGCAGTGAGCCCGGCTTCATCAGCGCCAGCTCTTCCGCGCCCATCATGTTTTTGGTGGAGGCATTTTCCGGCACGTGCAGGCTCACCACGTCGCTCATGTTCAGCAGGTCAGACAGATGCTGAACCTGGGTCGCATTGCCCAGCGGCAGCTTGCTTTCGATATCGTAGAAAAACACGTGCATGCCCAGGGATTCCGCCAGAATACCGAGCTGCGTACCGATGTGGCCGTAGCCGATAATCCCCAGCTTTTTACCACGCGCTTCATAGGAGCCAGACGCCAGCTTGTTCCACACGCCGCGGTGCGCCTTGGCGTTAGCCTCAGGAATGCCGCGCAGCAGCAGCAGCAGTTCGCCAATCACCAGCTCCGCTACGGAACGGGTGTTGGAGAACGGGGCGTTGAAGACGGGAATACCGCGCTTCGCAGCAGCATTCAGGTCAACCTGGTTGGTGCCGATGCAGAAGCAGCCGATTGCCACCAGCTTTTCCGCCGCGGCAATAACCTCTTCAGTCAGGTGAGTACGGGATCGCAGGCCAATGAAGTGGGCATCACGGATGGACGCTTTCAGCTCTTCGGTATCGAGCGCGCCTTTGTGAAATTCGATGTTGGTGTAGCCTGCCGCACGAAGGCTATCGATTGCTTTTTGATGCACGCCCTCGACCAGCAGGAATTTAATCTTGTCTTTCTCCAGTGATACCTTTGCCATTTACCCGACCCTGTTTTTGTCTGAACTGATGTTGTGCTGGATATGAATCCGCTGTAGCCAACATATCAAAAAAAACTATTGCAGCAATATGAACGTTTGCGTCGGCACCTTGAAGGAAAGTCATCCAGAGCAAAATGACAGAGGAAAATGCTATGGAAATTTACAAATGCGGCAGGATCGGCAAAAGAGGCGGAAAAACGTGACACAAGTCACCGAATTTAGCATTTCAAAAATTTTTAGCGGGGGGAGGACTCCCCCCGTCAGATCATTTTACGATGGTTTTCACGCCGTCAGCGGTGCCAATGAGCGCCACGTCCGCGCCCCGGTTGGCGAATAGCCCTACGGTCACTACGCCTGGGATAGCGTTGATGGCATTTTCCAGCGCAACTGCGTCGAGAATTTCCAGACCGTGTACATCGAGGATCACGTTACCGTTGTCGGTGACGACGCCCTGACGATATTCCGGACGACCGCCCAGCTTCACCAGCTGACGGGCAACCGCGCTGCGCGCCATCGGGATCACTTCGACCGGCAGCGGGAAATTCCCCAGAATGTCGACCTGCTTGGAGGCGTCCGCGATGCAGATGAACTTGTCCGCAACGGAGGCGATGATTTTTTCGCGCGTCAGCGCCGCGCCGCCGCCTTTGATCATCTGCATGTGGCCGTTGATTTCATCCGCGCCATCAACGTAAATCCCCAGACGATCCACTTCGTTGAGATCGAAAACGGTAATGCCGAGGCTTTTCAGCTTTTCCGTGGACGCATCAGAGCTCGAAACCGCGCCCTCGATCTGCCCCTTCATCGTGCCCAGCGCATCGATAAAGTGTGCCGCCGTCGATCCCGTACCGACACCGACAATGGTACCCGGCTGTACGTACTGGAGAGCGGCCCATCCTACTGCTTTTTTCAGTTCATCCTGCGTCATGATCGTTTTGCCTGTGGTGTGAAAACTCAGGGCGCATTATAGAACACGTCGAATGGAATTCGTCTGCCACGAAGGGAAAATTGTGTCATAGTGCAGAATAAGCAAAATTAAGGAGCCACCCAGAGCAATGAAACGTCCGGACTACAGAACACTACAGGCACTTGATGCAGTTATTCGTGAACGCGGTTTTGAGCGCGCGGCGCAAAAGCTTTGCATCACCCAGTCCGCCGTATCACAGCGTATCAAACAGCTTGAAAACATGTTCGGCCAGCCGCTGCTGGTGCGCACCGTGCCGCCACGCCCAACCGAGCAAGGGCAAAAGCTTCTCGCCCTGCTGCGCCAGGTTGAACTGCTGGAAGACGAGTGGCTGGGTGACGAACAAACGGGCTCTACGCCGCTGCTGCTCTCTCTGGCGGTCAACGCCGACAGTCTGGCAACCTGGCTGCTGCCGGCCCTTGCGCCGGTACTGGCCGATTCCCCTATCCGCCTTAATTTGCAGGTTGAAGATGAAACCCGCACCCAGGAGCGCCTGCGTCGCGGCGAAGTGGTTGGGGCGGTCAGTATCCAGCCTCAGGCGCTGCCGAGCTGCCTTGTCGATCAGCTGGGTGCCCTGGACTACCTGTTTGTGGGTTCAAAAGCCTTTGCCGAGCGCTACTTCCCGAACGGCGTCACCCGCGCGGCGCTGCTGAAGGCCCCTGCCGTGGCGTTCGACCATCTGGACGATATGCATCAGGCGTTCCTGCAGCAAAACTTCGATCTGCCGCCGGGCAGCGTGCCGTGCCATATCGTTAACTCGTCTGAAGCCTTCGTGCAGCTTGCGCGCCAGGGCACCACCTGCTGCATGATCCCGCATCTGCAGATTGAGAAAGAGTTGAAAAGCGGTGAGCTGATTGACCTGACGCCGGGGCTGTATCAGCGCCGGATGCTTTACTGGCACCGTTTTGCGCCGGAAAGCCGCATGATGCGCAACGTCACCGACGCGCTGCTGGCTTACGGGCACAAGGTGTTAAGACAGGATTAAAAAGAAAAAGCCGGGTGGCGGTAACGCCTTACCCGGCCTGCAGGTTACTGAGCCGGTTTCGGCTGCGCTGCAACGGGCTCCAGCTGGAACACCACGTCCACCTGATCGTCGAACTGAATGGTTGGCTGCTCGTAAGTTTCCTGCGCGGATACCGGGGCTGCATCAGCCTTCATCATCCGCACCATCGGGCTTGGCTGGTAGTTAGAGACGTGGTAACGCACGCTGTAAACCGGGCCAAGCTTGCTCTTGAAGCCGGACGCCAGCTGTTCAGCCTGATGAATAGCATCATCAATCGCCGCCTTACGCGCTTCGTCTTTGTATTTCTCCGGTTGCGCAACGCCCAGCGACACGGAGCGGATCTCGTTCAGGCCCGCCTTCAGCGCGCCGTCCAGCAGCGAGTTAAGCTTATCCAGCTGGCGAACGGTCACTTCAACGGTACGCACGGCACGGTAGCCTTTCAGGATGCTTTTGCCGTTCTGGTAGTCGTAATCGGGTTGAGTACGCAGGTTCGCGGAGTTGATATCTTTTTTACCGACACCGTTCTGCTCGAGGAAAGAGAGGTATTGCGCAACGCGATCGTCAGCCTGCTTCTTGGCGGTAGCCGCATCTTTCGCGGCCACATTCACTTCAATTGCCAGGGTTGCAACATCGGGTACCGCGTCCACGCATGCGGTGCCTGACGTGACGATGTGCGGGCCTTCCGGCAGCTCGTTTGCCTGCGCCGATACCGCTCCGAAACTGACTAATGCCGCCAGGGCCATCACCTTAAACTTCACTGTTATTCCTCCATGTTGCGAAGAGTGCCCATTAACAGGGCGCATGCCAGCAAGCTTAGCGGGTCTTGTTCAGATGTCCATAAGACAAGGATTAGTTGAACAATTCCTGAACGTGGTGAATCCCCTCTTTTGCCAGCTGAAAAGCAATAAACCACATCACCAGCCCCACCAGGGTATTAATGATGCGCTGGGCTTTGGCGGTGCGCAGGCGTGGAGCCAGCCATGCCGCCAGAATGGCGAGGCCAAAGAACCAGAGGAACGATGCGCTGACCGTACCGAGCGCAAACCAGCGTTTCGGCTCAACGTCCAGCTGTCCACCCAGGCTGCCCAGCACCACGAAGGTGTCCAGATAAACATGCGGATTAAGCCAGGTGACCGCCAGCATGGTGACGATAATCTTCCAGCGGCCCTGCTTCATGACTTCCGCGCTCGCCAGCTCGAGGTTACTGCTCATCGCCGTTTTCAGGGCGCCGAATCCGTACCAGAGCAGAAACGCAACGCCGCCCCAGGTGACCAGCGCCAGCAGCCACGGAGACTGCATCAGCAGCGCGCTGCCGCCAAAAATCCCGGCACAGATCAGCAGTAAATCGCTTACCGCGCACAGCAGGGCAATCATCAGATGATACTGGCGGCGGATACCCTGATTCATCACGAACGCATTTTGCGGGCCGAGCGGAAGGATCATGGCTGCACCTAAGGCAAGCCCTTGAAAATAATAAGATAGCATGAAGTTTTTCTCGCAGTGTTGTTCTGGAAGCTGACTATACTGCGCGAATCACATTAGAGGAAATGGATAATATTAATTGGGTATTAGCGAAGCTTATGAAGTTAAAGCCCGGTGGCGCTAGCGCTTACCGGGCCTAAAACGTCGGGGATTACTCGGCGGCTTTCTCGCGTTTAAGATTCACGTCCATCTGCGGATACGGGAAGCTAATGCCGTTGGCGTCGAAGTCGCGCTTAATGCGCTCCAGCACGTCCCAGTATACGGTTTGCAGATCGCTGCTTTTGCTCCAGATACGCACCACGAAGTTAATCGAGGAAGCGCCGAGTTCGTTCAGGCGAACCGTCTGCTCTTTGTCTTTCAGAATGCGATCGTCTGACGCAATAATGTTGGTAATCAGCGACTTCACCTGATCGATGTCGGAGTCGTACGCCACGCTGATAATCAGCTCGTTACGACGGACCGGCTCACGGGAGAAGTTGATGATATTGCCCGCAATAATTTTCCCGTTCGGCACCACCACGATGCGGCCATCGACGGTACGCAGGGTCGTTGAGAAAATCTGCACCTGCAGCACGGTGCCGGCAATGCCGCCAAGATCAACGTATTCGCCAGAGCGGAACGGACGGAAGGTCACCAGCAGCACGCCAGCCGCCAGGTTGGACAGCGAGCCCTGCAGCGCCAGACCAATGGCCAGACCGGCGGCACCGAGCACGGCGATCACGGATGCCGTCTGCACGCCCACGCGGCCCAGCGCCGCAATCAGCGTAAAGGCGATAATGCCGTAACGCACCAGGGCTGAGAGGAAGTCAGCCACCGTGGCGTCAATGTGACGGGCCAGCATCACGCGGTTAACCGTATTCGAGACAATGCGCGCCACGATCATCCCGACGATGATGATGGCAATTGCCGCGACGATGTTCACGGCGTAGCTCAGCAGCAGGGCCTGGTTGCGCACCAGCCAGTTACCGGCATTATTGATGCTGTCTACAACATCGAGTTGTTCCATTTATTCTTCCTTTTGTTAAACCAAAACACAAAATCCATCCCCCATGGAGACAGGCAGGTCAGTAAAGGGTAAACAAAAAGCACCGGCTTTGCCAAACAGATCACAAAAACAGGTCTGACAGGGTATTGAAAAAGCATAAAAAAAGGCCCGCATTGGCGGGCCTTCTGACGCTGTTAGCAGCTCAAATTACAGAACGTCTACTGCGTTCAGTTCTTTGAATGCCTGCTCCAGACGAGTGATCATAGAAGTCTGGGCAGCGCGCAGCCATACGCGCGGATCGTAGTATTTCTTGTTCGGCTGGTCTTCGCCTTTCGGGTTGCCCAGCTGGCCCTGCAGGTAAGCTTCGTTCGCTTTGTAGTACTGCAGGATACCGTCCCAGGTTGCCCACTGGGTGTCGGTATCGATGTTCATTTTCACTACGCCGTAGCTGACGGAGTCTTTGATTTCCTGAGCAGAAGAACCGGAACCGCCGTGGAAGACGAAGTTCAGGCTGTTGTGCGGCAGGTTGTGTTTCTTGGAAACGTATTCCTGAGAATCACGCAGGATGGTTGGGGTCAGAACCACGTTACCTGGTTTGTAAACGCCGTGCACGTTACCGAAAGACGCTGCAATGGTGAAGCGTGGGCTGATTTTGCTCAGCTCGGTGTACGCGTAATCAACGTCTTCTGGCTGGGTGTACAGGGCAGAAGCGTCCATGTGGCTGTTGTCCACGCCGTCTTCTTCGCCACCGGTGCAACCCAGTTCGATTTCCAGGGTCATGCCCATTTTGGCCATGCGCGCCAGGTATTTAGAGCAGATTTCGATGTTTTCGTGCAGTGACTCTTCAGACAGGTCGATCATGTGAGAAGAGAACAGTGGCTTACCGGTTGCCGCGAAGTGTTTCTCACCCGCGTCCAGCAGACCGTCGATCCACGGCAGCAGTTTCTTCGCGCAGTGGTCAGTGTGCAGGATAACTGGAACACCGTAGTGCTCAGCCATCTGGTGTACGTGGTGCGCACCAGAGATAGCGCCCAGGATTGCAGCACCCTGAGGAATGTCAGTTTTTACGCCTTTACCTGCGATGAACGCAGCGCCGCCGTTAGAGAACTGAACGATAACTGGAGCTTTAACTTTAGCAGCAGTTTCCAGTACGGCGTTGATGGAGTCGGTACCCACGCAGTTAACTGCTGGCAGAGCGAAGTTGTTTTCTTTAGCTACCTGGAACACTTTCTGTACGTCATCACCAGTGATAACGCCAGGTTTTACGAAATCAAAAATTTTAGACATGTTGCTTAGTCCTGTATCTTCGGCCGTTAGAAAAGGTGCGAGCTCTTAAAAGCGCGCTGAAAATTGGGCAGGTTTCCCTGCCCTTGAATGGCTTACTTCTTAGCGCGCTCTTCGAGCATTGCTACTGCTGGCAGTACTTTGCCTTCCACGAATTCGAGGAATGCGCCGCCACCAGTGGAGATGTAGGAGATTTTGTCAGCGATACCGAACAGGTCGATTGCTGCCAGGGTGTCACCACCGCCTGCGATAGAGAACGCTTCGCTGTCTGCGATAGCGTTAGCAACGATTTCAGTACCTTTGCGGAAGTTCGGGAATTCGAACACGCCAACAGGACCGTTCCACAGGATAGTTTTTGCGTTTTTGAGGATCTCAGCCAGTTTCTGTGCAGAAACGTCGCCCAGGTCCAGAATCTGCTCTTCGTCTTTGATGTCGTTAACAGATTTCAGGGTCGCGGTTGCGGTTTCGGAGAACTCGGTCGCGACGCGAACGTCAGTTGGAACCGGGATATCGCAGGTGCTCAGCAGGCGTTTGGCTTCATCAACCAGGTCTGCTTCGTACAGGGATTTACCCACGTTGTGGCCCTGAGCGGCAACGAAGGTGTTCGCGATACCACCGCCAACGATCAGCTGGTCAGCAATTTTAGACAGGGAATCCAGAACGGTCAGCTTGGTAGAAACTTTAGAACCACCAACGATAGCCACCATTGGACGAGCAGGTTCTTTCAGTGCTTTACCCAGCGCTTCCAGTTCGTCAGCCAGCAGAGGACCGGCACACGCTACGTCTGCGAATTTACCGATACCGTGGGTAGACGCCTGGGCACGGTGAGCCGTACCGAATGCATCCATCACGAATACGTCGCACAGTGCAGCGTATTTTTTGGACAGGGTTTCGTCGTCTTTCTTCTCGCCTTTGTTGAAGCGAACGTTTTCCAGAACAACCAGTTCACCCGCTGCAACGTCAACGCCGTCCAGGTAATCTTTCACCAGGCGAACCGGGTTGGACAGTTTGTCTTTCAGGTAATTAACCACTGGCAGCAGAGAGAACTCTTCGTTGTACTCGCCTTCAGTTGGACGACCCAGGTGGGAGGTGACCATCACTTTAGCGCCCTGCTTCAGAGCCAGTTCGATGGTTGGCAGAGATGCACGGATACGCGCGTCGCTGGTCACTTTGCCATCTTTAACCGGTACGTTCAGATCGGCACGGATGAAAACGCGTTTACCAGCCAGATCCAGATCGGTCATCTTAATTACAGACATGGTGAATCCTCTCGTTGATTCTTAAAGTTTTGCAGACGCACGATGCGTCTTACCTGAAACCTTGAGCGGCCATTGCTAACGTGGTGTCGAGCATTCGGTTAGCAAAGCCCCATTCGTTATCACACCAGACCAGCGTCTTGATAAGGTGTGCGCCACTGACCCTCGTTTGCGTGCCATCGACGATGGCGCTGTGCGGGTCGTGGTTAAAATCTACTGAGACCAACGGTAATTCCGTATAGTCAACTATACCATGAAATGCTCCCTGTGCCGCTTTTTGCAGCAACAGGTTGACTTCACAGGCTTTTACCGGCTTTTTCACCGTCACGCTAAGGTCGATTGCGGTGACGTTAATCGTTGGGACACGCACGGCAATCGCTTCAAAACGGTCATTAAACTGCGGGAAGATTCGGGTGATCCCTGCCGCCAGTTTTGTATCCACCGGAATGATTGACTGGCTCGCGGCGCGCGTGCGTCGTAAATCCGGATGGTAGGCGTCGATAACCTGCTGATCGTGCATGGCGGAATGAATCGTGGTCACGGTGCCGGACTCAATGCCATACGCATCGTCTAACAGTTTGATGACCGGAATAATGCAGTTAGTGGTACAGGAGGCGTTGGAGACTATGCGGTGTTCGGCCTGCAGCTCATGCTGGTTGACGCCAAACACGACGGTCGCGTCGAGATCGTTACTGCCGGGATGAGAAAACAGGACTTTTTTCGCGCCTGCGGCCAGATGCGCTTCTCCATGTTCGCGGTTGCCGTACACGCCGGTACAGTCAAGCACCACATCCACACCCAGTTCACGCCACGGTAGCCCTGCAATGCTGCTTTCATGCAGCACGCGGATGGCATCGTCACCGACAAACAGTTGCTCTCTTTCCTGACGGACATCCCAGGCAAAACGTCCATGGCTGGTGTCATATTTCAACAAATGCGCCATGCCCGTAGCATCCGCCAGTTCATTGATTGCCACCACGGTGATTTCCGCCCGGCGTCCGGATTCATACAAAGCACGAACCACATTACGCCCGATGCGACCGAAGCCATTAATCGCTACGCGTACGGTCATAGATCTCCTGCAAAGCAATCCCTGAGTTTGAGGTGGCTGAAAGAGTAATCCAGCTACGCCCGAAGGGGAATCCTTGCTGTCACAAACTGCGATTGATTGGTCAATTGTCGAACATTTAATCGACTGAAACGCTTCAGCAAGAATAAGCGAATCGGGGAATAAAAGGAATGTCTGTCCAGATGAATAAGCGAGCTATATGACTTGCGTCACATTTTCGGTGGAATAATGTCTACAAAAAAGCCGGGTGGCGCGCTAGCGCTTACCCGGCCAATTTTCGTGCCATTTGTAGGCCCGGTAAGCGTAAGCGCCACCGGGCAAAACGGCAATTACAGCAGTTCTTTCGCTTTCGCGACAACGTTCTCAACGGTGAAGCCGAACTCTTCGAACAGCTGCTCTGCCGGAGCAGACTCACCGAAGGTGGTCATGCCGACGATAGCGCCGTTCAGGCCCACGTATTTGAACCAGTAGTCAGCGATACCCGCTTCCACCGCCACGCGAGCGGAAACCGCTTTAGGCAGGACGGATTCACGGTAAGCCGCATCCTGTTTGTCGAACGCATCGGTAGACGGCATGGAGACCACGCGCGCCTTCACGCCTTCGGCAGTCAGTTTTTCCCATGCGGCAACCGCCAGCTCAACTTCAGAACCGGTAGCGATGAAGATCAGCTCAGGCTGGCCCGCACAGTCTTTCAGCACGTAACCACCGCGAGCGATGTTCGCCAGCTGCTCAGGCGTACGCTCCTGCTGCGCCAGGTTCTGACGGGAGAGGATCAGCGCGGTTGGACCGTCCTGACGCTCAACGCCGTATTTCCACGCCACCGCGGATTCAACCTGGTCACATGGACGCCATGTGCTCATGTTCGGGGTGACGCGCAGGGAAGCCACCTGCTCTACCGGCTGGTGAGTTGGGCCATCTTCGCCCAGACCGATGGAGTCGTGGGTGTAGACCATCACCTGACGCTGCTTCATCAGCGCAGCCATACGCACGGCGTTACGGGCATATTCGACGAACATCAGGAAGGTAGAGGTGTACGGCAGGAAACCGCCGTGCAGGGAGATACCGTTGGCAATCGCGGTCATACCGAATTCACGGACACCGTAATGGATGTAGTTACCGGCAGCGTCTTCGTTAATTGGCTTAGAACCGGACCACAGGGTCAGGTTAGATGGCGCCAGGTCAGCGGAGCCGCCCAGGAATTCTGGAAGCCATGGGCCGAACGCTTCAATCGCATTTTGAGACGCTTTACGGCTCGCGATTTTAGACGGGTTCGCCTGCAGCTTAGCGATGAACTCGTTCGCTTTCGCGTCGAAGTCAGACGGCATGTCGCCTTTCATACGACGGGTGAATTCAGCCGCTTCCTGTGGGAAGGCTTTCGCATAGGCAGCGAACTTCTCGTTCCAGGCCGCTTCTTTCGCCTGGCCCACTTCTTTTGCGTCCCACTGAGCGTAGATCTCAGAGGGGATTTCGAATGCAGGGTGTTTCCAGCCCAGCGCTTCGCGGGTCAGTGCGATTTCCGCGTCGCCCAGCGGCGCGCCGTGGGAGTCGTGCGTACCCGCTTTGTTCGGTGAACCGAAGCCGATAATGGTTTTGCACATCAGCAGGGACGGCTTGTCCGTCACGGCGCGCGCTTCTTCTACCGCACGTTTAATCGAGTCAGCATCGTGGCCATCAACGCCGCGCACAACGTGCCAGCCGTAGGCTTCGAAACGGGCTGCGGTGTCGTCGGTGAACCAGCCTTCTACGTGACCGTCGATGGAGATACCGTTGTCGTCATAGAACGCCACCAGCTTGCCCAGCTTCAGGGTACCTGCCAGGGAGCACACTTCGTGAGAAATGCCTTCCATCATGCAGCCGTCGCCCATGAACGCGTAGGTGAAGTGGTCAACGATGTCGTGACCAGGGCGGTTGAACTGCGCCGCCAGCGTCTTCTCAGCAATCGCCATACCTACAGCGTTCGCAATACCCTGTCCCAGCGGGCCGGTGGTGGTTTCTACGCCAGCGGTGTAGCCCACTTCCGGGTGACCTGGAGTTTTGGAGTGCAGCTGACGGAAGTTTTTCAGCTCTTCGATAGGCAGATCGTAGCCGGTGAGGTGCAGCAGGCTATAGATCAGCATAGAGCCGTGGCCGTTGGACAGCACGAAGCGGTCGCGGTCAGCCCATGCCGGGTTCTGCGGGTTGTGGTTCAGGAAATCACGCCACAGGACTTCGGCGATATCAGCCATACCCATAGGGGCCCCTGGGTGGCCGGATTTGGCTTTCTGTACTGCGTCCATGCTCAGCGCACGAATAGCATTAGCAAGCTCTTTACGTGAGGACATTTTAACTCCAGATCGGACTGTTAAAGGCCATGCCCTTGACGACAGCGCGTTTTGGGCTACGCCGGAAAAAAGTGCCAACAATGTAACCCAAGCCGCAAGTCATGTACATGGAGCATTCTTTTGCTTGTTAAGAAATCTCTGGATCATGCTCGCATGTTGCGCAATCTGCTCGCCCGGCCCTGTGGATATTCCTTATACTTAGCCCGACACCGGCTTCGCTGACGGTGCACTTTTCAGATTTTATTCAGATTAACGAGTACGGAAGCAACCTCATGAAAATGCGTGCAATAGTGCTGGCCCTGGGTACAACGCTCCTGCTGAGCGGCTGTCAGAATATGGATTCTAACGGTCTGATGACGTCTGGCGCAGAAGCCTTTCAGGCCTACTCCCTGAGCGACGCGCAGGTGAAAGCGCTGAGCGACCAGGCCTGTAAAGATATGGACGGAAAAGCCACGCTTGCGCCGGCTGACAGCACCTACACGCAGCGTCTGAATAAGATTGCTTCCGCGCTGGGCGATAACATCAACGGCCAGCCGGTGAACTACAAGGTGTACGTGGCGAAAGACGTGAACGCCTTCGCGATGGCGAACGGCTGTATTCGCGTCTACAGCGGGCTGATGGACATGATGACCGACAACGAAGTGGAGGCGGTCATCGGCCATGAAATGGGCCACGTTGCCCTGGGCCACGTGAAGAAAGGGATGCAGGTTGCGCTGGGCACCAATGCCATCCGCGCAGCGGCTGCCTCGGCGGGCGGTATCGTGGGCAGCCTGTCGCAGTCACAGCTTGGCGACGTGGGCGAAAAGCTGGTTAACTCCCAGTTCTCCCAGCGTCAGGAGTCCGAGGCGGATGACTACTCCTACGATCTGTTGCGCAAACGCGGCATTAATCCATCCGGTTTAGCCACCAGCTTCGAAAAGCTGGCCAAGCTGGAAGCGGGACGCCAAAGCTCCATGTTTGACGATCACCCGGCCTCGGAAGAACGCGCACAGCATATTCGCGACCGTATGGCCGCAGACGGAATTAAATAATTTTACCGGGAGGCATATTTGCCTCCCTTTTATTTCGCATGAATTGCTAATTTAAAAGCACGTATCGGTAACTCGCCAGCAAGCCCCGCCACATCTGCATTTAGCCCCTGAAATGTCTGGTCACATATTTATTGCAATCGTTAATATTTACGGTAATTATCAACCACGCAATCATTCAAATTAATATATCCTGACAGAGACGTTCCCTCCGTGAAAAAAGAATTATCATTAATTGCCTTAAGCTTATTTACCGCATTACCTGCTGCTGCAAGCCAGCAATCCGACAGACAGGGTTTTATTAACGACAGCCATCTGGATCTGTTCTTACGCAATGCGTATATCAGCCGCGACTACCATCAGGGCCAGCAGGACAAAGCCGAGTGGGGTCAGGGGATTATCGCCACGTTTGCATCCGGCTATACCGAAGGGCTGGTGGGCTTTGGCGTGGACGGTATTGCTCAATATGGCGTACGCCTGGACGGCGGCCGTGGCAAAAGCGGCGCGGGCGGCATCGACTTCTTTAAACAGGAAGAGGATGGCCGGGCAAAATCCGATCTGGCAAAGTTTGGCGCAACCGCCAAAATGCGCATCTCGAATACCGTACTGAGCTACGGGAACCAGCGTCCTGAGCTGCCGATCGTGAATGCCGACAGCTCCCGCCTGCTGTTTGAAAGCTACACCGGCACTATGTTGACCTCAAAAGAGATCGACGGTCTGGAAATCAACGCGGGTTATTTCACCGACGAGCAGCGCAAAAGCGACGATCGCCACGACAGCGGGCTGAAGAGCCTCTCCTTCGGCGGCGCGAGCTACCAGTTCAACGACCAGTTCAGCGGCGCGCTGTACGCCTCGCATAACGAAGAGGTGATGAACAAGCAGTACCTGGGCATGAACTTCAAACAGCCTTTCAGCACCGGGCAACAGCTGGTACTCGACTTCAACGGCTATAACTCTCGCCTGGACCAGGGTTACGCTGACAGCCTCAACACGGGCCGCAGCAACACCATCTGGAGCCTGGCGGCGAGCTACATCTGGGACATTCACACGTTTAAAGTGGCCTATCAGCAGAGCAGCGGCAGCACCGGCTATAACTACGGCGGCTATCGCGACAAGGGTGGCGTGGGTGACGGCGGTAACACCATCTGGCTGGCAAACTCCTACTGGTCTGATTTTAACGGTGAGGATGAACGTTCCTGGCAGGCATCCTACGGTCTGGACTTTGGCGGCCTTGGCCTGCCCGGCCTGAGCTGGACCATCGCCTACGTGCGCGGCGACAATATCAAAACCTCTGAAACCAGCAACGGCAAAGAGCACGAGTGGTTTAACCAGATCCAGTACCAGGTGCAGGATGGCCCGGCGAAAGATCTGAAGCTGAAACTGCGCTACTCCGTCCTGCGCGTCTCCCGCAACGCCAGCGAGTACAACGTGGGCGGGGATGAGATCCGCGCCTATGTGGAATACCCGTTCAACGTGTTCTGATGAAACAGGCCGGGTGGCGGCTTCGCCTGACCCGGCCTACGGTTTTCGCCCTCTCACTGAAGAGCATTAACATTCGTAGGCCCGGTAAGCGCAGCGCCACCGGGCACAACGGCTAGTAAAGCGTCTTCTGCGGCGGTCCGGCGAACTTCAGCGCGCCAATCTGCCCCATCCGCACTTCCACCACCGACGGCCCCGGCATTGCCAGCGCTTCGGTCATCACGGCATCAAAATCCTCCGCCCGCTCAACGCTCCAGGCCTGGAGGCCTATCGCCTGCGCCAGCAGCGTAAAGTCCGGCGTGTGCAGTTCGTTAAAATACTGACGACCGCCGAAATACTTATCCTGTATACCGCGCATCACGCCGTAGCCGCCGTCGTTCATGATCAGCAGCGTCACGTTGGCTTTTTCCTGCGCCAGCGTCGCCAGCTCGCCCAGGTTCAGGCTCAGGCCGCCGTCGCCCACCAGCCCCACGACCTTACGCTGCGGGTTGGCAATTGCGGTGCCGATCGCCATCGGCAGACCCATGCCAATCGCTCCCGCCAGAGAGTGAATGTTCATCAGCGGGCCGTTGGCGCGAAAAAGGCGGCTGCCCCACAGGCTGCCGGACACGGTGATATCGCGTACCAGCAGGCCATCATTCGGCAGCGCCTTTTCAATCGCATCGTTAAGCTTCGCATACGCCCCGCACTGTTCGCGCAGCCCCTGCTCGGCTTGCTCAACCGCCTGCTGAACCTGCGCATCCCACTGGGCGCTGCCCCACTCGCGCCCCTGCGTTTTTTCAGCCAGCGCGGTCAGCAGCGCGGAACAGTCGGCAATGAGCGTACCGTCCATCAGATAGTTACGGCTTGCCGCCGCCGGATCGATATCAATCTGCACGCGCGGGTGCGGCAGTTCGAGCGTCCAGGAGCGGGTTTCGTTGCTGCGCAGGCGCGAGCCCGCGACCAGCGTGAAGTCGCATTGTGCGATAAGCGCTTCAACGGACGGCGAGTTGTGGAACGCCCGCAGGCTGGCGCGATGAGCGTCCGGCAGCACGCCGCGCGCGTGGGTGCTGGAAATCACCGTCACGCCCGCGTCCGCCAGCCGTTTCACCGCCTCAGCGCTTGCCAGCGCCCCGCCGCCGACCCAAAGCAGCGGCTGTTTCGCCTGCTTCAGCTGCGCCCACAGCGCGTCGACAGCGCCAGCATCAGCGGGTGAAGCCGCAGGCGCTTTCACCGCCGCCGTCACCAGCGATGCCGGAATTTTTGCCCCCTGAATATCAATCGGGATCTCGACCGACACCGGGCCACACGGCGGCGTCTGCGCCTCCTGTATCGCCTTGTGCAAAATCGCGATCGCCTGATTCGCGTTGCTGATGCGGTACGCCCGCTTTGAGCTGGCCTTGAGGAAGGTCAGCTGGTCGCGGGTTTCATGAATAAACCCGGTGTCGGCGTCCAGCCACGCCTTTTCAACCTGGCCGGTCAGGTGCAGCAGCGGCGTGCAGGCGTTCATTGCCTCAATCAGCGCGCCGACGGCGTTACCCGCGCCCGCGCCGGTGCTGGTCAGCGCCACGCCGAGACCCGAAAATCGCCCGTGCGCGTCGGCCATGGTGACGGACCCCGCTTCGCCGCGTGCGGGCACAAAGCGAATGTTGCCGCGCTGCCCAACCGCATCCGCGATCGGCAAATTGTGGATGGAGATGACGCCGTAGATGGCTTCAACCTGATACTGCTCCAGCGTTCTGGCGATGGCGTCGCCGACGGTTATCATTTCGCTCATTGCTCACCCTTTCTCAGTCGCACCAGTGGTTGACGCTATTACCCGTCGCCAGATAAATGCTCTTTTGCTGCATCCAGGCTTTTAATCCCTGAATGCCCTTTTCGCGGCCCAGACCGCTCTCCTTAAAGCCCCCGAACGGGGTCGAAATCGCAAACACTTTATAGGTGTTGATCCACACCGTGCCCGCTTCCAGCTGCTCGCTCAGGCGCAGCGCGCGCCCGGTATCGCGCGTCCAGATGCCCGCCGCCAGCCCGTATACCGAGTCGTTGGCCTCGCGGATAAGCGCCGCCTCGTCGCTGAACGGCATCGCCACCAGCACCGGGCCGAAGATCTCCTCCTGGCAGGCGCGCGCGGCGTTGCTCAGCCCTTCGATAATCGTCGGCAGAAAGAAGCTGCCGTTCGTCAGAGACGGATCGGCCGGGATCTCCCCGCCGCACAGCACGCGGCCCCCTTCGCGTTTTGCCAGCGCAACGTACTCCATGACGCTCTGGCGGTGTTTTTCGTTAATCAGCGGACCAACGTGGACACCCTCGGTAAACGGATGCCCAACGCGCAGGCCGCGGGTGAGTTCCAGCAGCCGCGCCATCAGCGGCGCGTAAAGGCTCTGGTGGATGAACAGACGCGATCCGGCGATGCACGCCTGCCCCGCCGAGCTGAAAATGCCATAGCAAATGCCCCGCGCGGCCTGCTCGACGTCCGCATCCTCCAGCACGATAGTCGGGGATTTCCCGCCTAGCTCGAGCGATGCCGGGATCAGCTTTTCCGCCGCCACGTGTGCCAGATGGCGACCGGTAGTGGTGCCGCCGGTAAAGGAAATTTTCCGCACGCGAGGGTGGCGCGCCAGCGCGTCGCCAATCACCGAACCTTTGCCCGGCAGCACGCTCAGCAGCCCGGCGGGCAGGCCTGCCTGCTCAAAAATGCGCGCCAGCTCCAGCGCCATCAGCGGCGTCGCTTCGGCGGGTTTGAGGATCACCGCGTTTCCCGCCGCGATGGCCGGAGCAACCTTCTGCATTTCGCTGGCAATCGGCGAGTTCCACGGCGTGATGGCGGCCACCACGCCGAGCGGCTCGTAGCGGCTCAGCGTCAGCAAATCAGCCTGACGCGGGGTCGGAAGTTCCCCTTCCAGCAGTTCGCAGGCGGCGGCGAAATAGCGGGCCGTGCCCGCCGCGCTCATCACCAGCCCGCGCGCTTCCGCCAGCGGCTTGCCGTTATCGCGGCTCTGCATCTGCGCCAGCGCGTCAACGCGGGATTCAATCAGATCGGCAACCTTATGCAGGATCTTTGCGCGCATGTGCGGCAGCGCGCTGCGCCAGGCCGGATCGCGCCACGCCCGCTCTCCGGCTTCGATTGCGTCATGCAGATCGTCGAGGCTTGCCGCATTCAGCGTCGCAGCGATCGATCCGTCTGCCGGGAAGTGGCTCTGCATCGGGTTGCCGCCTCCGCGTCGCCAGTGACCGCCAATAAAAATCTTCAGATCGTCCATCGTCACTCCTCAGCGCAGGGCCAGCTCGCGGCAGGCGCGTACCGCGCTGAGTGCCGCAAGGGTGGAGGTTTTAGGGTTAGACGCCAGCGGCAGCCCGCTCAGCTCAAGATGAAATTCGCCAAACAGGCCCTCGACGTGCAGCGTGTGGGTATTCCGCGTTGTGGCCGGATCGACCATCAGCTGCACGCGGGTGTCGTCCATTCCGACGCCGCCGAGCGCCACGGTCGCCGCCACGTTGGCGTTGGCCGGGAAGAGTCGCGCCGCCTCGCGGGCGCTGCCCTCAAAGAAGACCTTTGCTTCCGACACCGCATTGAGATCGATAAGCTGCTCGGCGTAGCTGCCGCGCCAGCTGGCCGGGCTTTTGCGCGACTGATAGGTGACGCGCTCAAGCCCGCCCTCCTTTGCCGCCGCCAGCCCGTCGATGCCCGCCACCGCGCCGGAGAGCAGCGTCAGCTTTCCGCCCGCATTCAGCAGGCGCGCTTCCAGTTCGCTGTCCGCCAGCGCGCCGGTTGAGATTACCGCCAGGTGCCAGCCGCGGCGGAGAATCGCTTCGCCATACTCGGCGACCGCCTGCTGGCTGGCGCACTCCAGCACCAGGTCCGGCGATTCGGGGCAGTCCATCGGCGAGGCCAGCGCAACCGTCTCGTTGCCAAACTGCTGCCTAATCGCCGCATGGTGTGGCTCGCGCGCCACGATCCAACCGATAGCCACCCCCGCGGGCAGGCGCTCAATCACCGCCTGCGCCATTGCGCCAAAACCAATTAACATGACCTTTTTCATGATGCGTCCTTACAGATGGCGGCAGAAGCCGCCGGAAACGTCCAGCGCGGCGCCGGTGGTAAACGAGGCCAGCGGCGAGGCGAGAAACAGCAGCGCCTGCGCGGGCTCATGCGGCTTGCCGAGGCGCGCCATTGGAATGCCGCGCCTGAGCGCGATATCCGCCGTCCACTCCAGCCAGCTCTGGCTTTTATCCGCCCGGTTTTCAAAGCGGCGCTGCCACTGCCCGGATTCCACCATGCCGAGCAGAATGGAATTGACGCGAATGCCTTTGCCCACCAGCTCTTTTGAGAGCGTCAGCGTCATGTTGAGCAGCGCGGCGCGGGCGGCAGACGTGGCAATCATGTGCTCCTCCGGCTGGAGCGCCAGCAGGGAGTTCACGCAGGTAATCGAGGCAATATCGGACTGCTCCAGCTGCGGCTGAAACGCCTGCACCGGGTTGATGACGCCGAACAGCTTAAGCTCGGCCTCGTGCAGCCACGCCTCGCGCGGGGTGTCGCTGAAGTGGGCCACGTAGCCCTGCCCGGCGTTGTTGATCAGCATGTCCGCCGCGCCGAAGCGGGATTTCACCGCCTCCGCGAAGGCGTGCACTTCTTCGGCCTTCAGCACGTCGCAGCGGTAAGAGAAAATGTCCCCGTCGGGGTATTCGTTTTGTAGCGCCGCGTGGGCGCTGGCGAGCCGGTCAGGGTTACGGCCGCAGAAGGCGACCTTTGCGCCTTCGCCGAGCAGCAGGCGCAGCGTTTCGAAGCCAATGCCCGAAGACCCGCCGGTGACAACCGCCACGCGCCCGTCAATTTGTGCATTCATCGCGCACCTCTTCTTTAATGCGTAAAAGCCGTTGGTTAAAAAACGCGTCGTTATCAAGATAGCTGGCGTGCCCGGCCAGGGGGATCGCGGTAAACGGCATGCCGTAGCGCAGCGCCAGCCCCTGAACCAGCTCCGGCTGGGTAATGGCGTCCTGCTCGCCGCACCACACCTCAAACGCGCCGGAATAACGCTTTAGCCAGCCGTGAATATCGTCGTGCGCCAGCATCCACGCGGCGGCCAGGTAGCCCTCCGCCCGCAGGCTGCGCATGCCCGCCGCGACGGTGGCAATGTCCTCCGCGCGCGCGCCGGGGCGCAGCAGCTTCGCCGCGCGGGTCTGGGCAAGAATTTCACCGCCCAGCGCCATCTGCTGCTCGCGGCTGCGCCAGACCTGCTCGCGCTGCTCCGGCGCGGCCTGGCCGTAGCCCTGCGCGGCATCCGCCAGCACCAGGTGCAGCACGCGCGCCGGGAACTTCGCCGCAAAAGCCGAGGCCACCAGCGCCCCCAGCGAATGGCCCACCAGCACCGTCTGCCAGACGCCCGCGCGGTCGAGCATCGCTGCCAGCGCGTCGGCGTAGTCGCCCGCGCTGGCGCGCGCCACCGCCAGCATCGGGCTTTCGCCGTAACCGGGCATGTCCCACGCCAGCACGCGAAAGCCGCTCAGCGCCATCTGCTTATGCCAGGAAGCCGCGCCGGAGCTGATGCCGTGGAGCAGCATCAGCGGGATGCCGCTTCCCTGTTCACGAAAGCCCGTCATCACGCCCCCTTAGTTCCGCTTCACTTTTGACAGCGGGTGATCGGCCGGATAGGTCGGGATTTCCGGCTTGTTGGTTCCCAGCATCACGCACATCAGCGCCTCTTCTTCGCCGTGGTTAAACAGCCCGCGATAGATGCCCGCCGGAACGGAGATCAGGTCCCGCTCGCGCAGCACGGTTTCGGTGTAGCTGTCGCCATCCTGGATCATCAGCGTGATCTGCCCTTTCAGCATGAAGAACACCTCTTCCACGTCGTCGTGCAGGTGCAGCGGCCCTTCGCACTTCGACGGCAGCACCATGGTAGAGAAGGTAAAATGTTCCGCCTGGACGGTGTTGGTGTCGCTCGCCACGCCCGTCGCGCCGGTGCCGATGTAGCGCATCTGCGCCCGGCGGTATTTCGGGTCGAAGTCGGCCTGGAACTTCAGCGCGTTCCAGTCGTATTTACGGCCTTCGAAGCGCGCAATGCGCGACTCGACCCACTCTTCCATCGTCAGGTGGTCAGGCTTGATGCCTGATGTGTTGGTTACGGTTGAATCAGTCATGACACTCTCCTCAGTAACGTCTCAGCAGCGGCAGTAACAGGACGCAGCCCACCGCCGCCATCACCGCCAGAAAAATAAGCCCGGAATCCATGCTGTGGGTGAAGGCAATCAGCGCCCCCATCACCGCAGGCGACAGCGCCCCCGCAAAGTTTCCCAGCCCGTTGAAAATACCGCCCGCCGTGGCGCTCACCCGCGGGTGGGTCGCTTTCGCCAGCAGGGCGAAAATGTTGGGTGCGCCGGTGCCCCACATAAAGGTGCTGAAGCTCATCGCCGCGATGATGGCGAGCGGCGTATCGAGATGCATCACCACCGCCAGCCCGACGGCCGCCCCAGCCATAGAGATAAAGCAGGCCGCCGCGCGCTTATCGACCCGGTCCGAAAGCCAGGCGCCAATCACTTCCCCCGCCAGCATGGCGATAAACGGCATCGACGACAGCCAGCCCGCGTGCTCAAGATGAATGCCTTTGCCTTTGATCAGGTAGCCCGGCAGCCAGCCGTTGATGCCCCACAGGTAGGTGAGAAAGGCGATGTTGAAAACGCAGATGATCCAGAAGTGCGGGCTCACAAACAGCTCGCGCCGCGCCGCGCGCCGCTCTTCCTGAGACGCCTGGGTGCTGGTCGGTTTCGCCTCCAGGCGAATACCGCGCAGGCCAATGCGCACGAAGATCAGCACCGGAACGGTCAGCATCGCCATTACAAAGAAGGTGCTCTGCCAGCCGAAGGTGTTAAGCAGCCACAGCGAGAGCGGGAAGCCGATCGCCGCGCCCACCGGCGTGCCGAGCAGCCAGAGCATGGTGGCGCGCGCCTGCAGGTGCTGCGGGAAGTTGTGCCGGACTATGGCGAAGGCCAGCGGGAACAGCGGCCCTTCCGCCACGCCGAGCAGGATGCGCAGGACGATCATCAGCGTGTAGTTATGGGTGAAGCCCATCGCGACCATCAGCACGCACCACACCGCCATCATGCCGGTGAGCAGGCGCAGCGGGGGGATTTTGTCTCCCAGGCCGCTTAAAAAGACCGACGAGAAACCGTAGCTCAGCAGGAACGCGCTCATCAGAATGCCGAGGCGCGTGGTGTCAAAATCGATGCCCATCGCCTGCTGGAAATGGCCGTCAGAGAACAGCGCCGCAATGCTGATTTTGTCGAAAAACGCCAGCAGCACGCAGGCCAGCAGCGACAGCGGGATCGCCCAGCGAACCGCCTTTTCGGGCGTACGGATGCCCTCGCCGCTCGCCTGTTCCGGCGCGGCGTTGGTGTCTAATGTGGTCATGTCTCCCCCTACGGGCGCGCGTTTGCTATCGCAGTGACATCAGTGAAAAGGCCGGGTCGGCGAGCGGCACGTCGGACAGATCCCGCCCGGCCGCCATCCAGCGCTTCGCCAGCTTGACGGTGCGTGCGTCGTTAAACGCCACCAGCTGCGTCAGGCGTCCGTTCTCGTCCAGTGAGAAAAAGAGCGCGCCGTCGCGGACGAGGGTTTTACTTCCCGCCTGCGGAATGCCGAGGATCTGAATGTTGTGCTGGTATTGATCCGACCACAGCCACGGCGCTTCGTCGTAGCCGGGCGCGTCCGCATTAAGCATCGCTTTCGCCGTTGCCACCGACTGGTTCTGGGCAAAGGCCCAGGACTGAATGCACAGGCCGTAGCGGTGGTGCTGCGCCACGTCGCCCGCGGCGAAGATCGACGGATCGGACGTACGGCCCTGCGCGTCAACCACGATCCCGCGATCGGTTTTCAGCCCGGCCTCGCGCGCCAGCTCCAGGTTGAGATCGACGCCGATCCCGACGACAACCGCATCGAACGTTTCCCGCCTGCCGTCGCAGTGAATGACCGGCAGACCGTTACTATCCTCCAGCTCCAGCGCGCCGCAGCCGGTGCGGATGTCGACGCCCTGCTCGCGGTGGATTGTCTCCAGCCGCTGTGACACGTCGGCGCTCACCGAGCGCATGCACAGCGCGGGCTGCTGCTCGAACAGCGTGACCGCCACGCCGCTTTTGCGCGCGGAGGCGGCAATCTCCAGGCCGATCCAGCCGCCGCCGACAATCGCCAGCGTTGCGCTCTCGGCCAAACGCCCCTTCAGGCGCTGCGCGTCCTGCCAGTGTCGCAGGGTGTACACCTGCGGATGATTCATCCACGCCTCGCCCGGCAGGCGCGCCCGCCCACCGGTCGCGATTAAAAGTATGTTGTAACTAAGACGCTCGCCGCTGCTCAAAAACACCGTTTTGCCGTCGCGATCGATCTGCTCCGCGCGCAGCGGGCGATACCACGTCAGGTGCAGCGCCTGCTGCGCCTCCTCTGAAAACAGGCGCGGCAGGGCGGCATTGGCGTCCAGCAGAGAGGCTTTCGACAGCGGCGGGCGTTCGTAAAAATCCCACTCTTCTTCCGCAACTACGCAAATCTCGCCGTTGAAGCCCTCGTCGCGCAGGGTTTTCGCCGCCCAGCCGCCCGCCTGGCCGCCGCCGATAATGACAATGCGCGAGGTCATACCGCCTCCGGCTTTTTCTGCTGGCGGCGGGTGTCGTGATCAATCCCGCCTTCCACGGCCCATTCGGTAAAGGAGACCAGAGAGTGCTCCAGCTCGCGCGGCTGCCAGTTCTCGGTCAGGTAGTCATCGTTGGTGTAATACTCAAACGCGCCGCCGGTCGGGCTGTTGACGTACCAGAAGTACGCCGACGACACCGGATGGCGGCCCGGCCCGATAAAGGTGCTCCAGTCGTTTTTATTCATCGCGATGCCGCCGCCGATCACCTCGTGGATGTCTCGCACGGTAAAAGCGACGTGGTTCAGGCCGCGCCTGCGGTTCGGCAGCTGTAACAGGAACAGGTTGTGGTGGCCGCCGCGCGGGCCGCAGCGCAGAAATACGGCGCGGTTGATGTAGCGATCGGAAACCTGGAAACCGAGCACCTCCCGGTAGAATGTCTCCACCGCCGCCAGTTCTTCGACGAAGAACACCACGTGGCCGACGTTGATCGGCTGGGCGCGATCGTAAACCGGGCTGGGCGTGTCGATACGGCGCATGTCGCCCCACTGGTTGATCGGCTCAACGTTCAGCTCGACGTCGGTCTGCTGGCTGACCTGCACGCGCAGCGTCATGCCGTTCGGGTCAAGGCACTCCAGCACGTCGCCCACGTCGCGAAAGCCGGGCTGCTGCGCGAGTTTCGGGCGCAGCGCGTCCAGCTCCTCCGTTGTGCCCACGCCCCAGGTCATGCGCCGCAGGGTGTTGCCTGCTTCAAACGCGGGCGGCAGCTCAGGGCTGTCGAGCGGGTTAAGCTCCACGCGCGCGCCGCTCAGGGTGGTAAAACGCTGGCCGCTGGCATCGCCCGTCAGGCCAAAATCACGCATAAATTTGGCGCAGTGCGTCAGGTCATCGACGCCAAATTCCAGCTTTTCAATTCCGGTTACACTCATCGTTCGTTGCCTCATCTGGCCCAAATTGGGCGTAAAACATGCCCGACGCAGCCAAGCGTCTGGCGTTAACTCGCTGATTTAACTGGCCTGTGACAGGTATCCTAAGAAGCCAGAAATTTTATCCGCCGCGAGGCGAACCTCGTTTTGCAGACGCTCGCGGTCGGCCTGCGGGATCTCCTCCGAGGGCACCAGGATGCTGACCACCGCCGCGACGCGGCCGCTTCGGTCAAATACCGGATAGACGATGGAGGAGATGCCGTGGCGGAAGAAGGATTCGCCAATCACGTACCCGCGGGCTTTATCCTGCTGCACCATCTGCCACAGGGCCTCGCGGTCGTGAATCTGACCCGGCGTGTTGCCCGGCAGGCGCTCGTGCGGGAACAGCCGTTCAAAATCGGCGCGGGAAATATCGGTCAACAGCATGCGGCCAAGCGAGGTGCAGTGCACCGGCAGGCGGGTACCGATGCTGACCTGATTAATGCGCGACCCGGCGGCGCTGACGCGGGCGATGTAGATAATGTCTCGCCCGTCGCGGATCGCCAGATGGCTGCTGCACTGGCTCACGTCGCGCAGCTGCTCAATCACCGGCTGGCCGACCTGCGCCACGTCCAGCGAGGCGATGTACTCAAAGCCGAGGCGCAGCACGTTCATGCCCAGCGAGAAGGTGTTGGTGCGCGCGTTGCGCTCCAGAAACCCCATGAACTCCAGGGTCTGCACCACGCGGTAGGCGGTGGCTTTTGGCATATCCACCAGCCGGTGCAGCTCGGCAAAGGTCAGTTCGCGATGCTGCTCGCCGAAGGCTAACAGCAGCTGCAGGCCGCGCTCCAGCCCCGGCACCAGATACTTCACTTCCCGATCGTTTGCCATCGTCGCCCTACCTTAGTTAAAGACAAAACCGCCGTTGACCGGAATCAGCTGTCCGGTGATGAACCGCGACAGATCGCTGAGCAGCCACACCACGCTGCCGGTGACATCTTCCGGCTGCTGCGCGCCCGCTAATGCGCGACCGTTTTCGTAAAGCTGATGCCGCTCGGCCGGGACATATTCGGTTGCCTCGACGCGGGTTAATCCCGGGGCGATGGCGTTGATACGAATGCGTTTTTCGCCCAGCTCGCGCGCCATCGAGCGGGTCATGGCAATCACCGCGCCCTTGCTGGCGACGTAGGCCATCAGGCGCGGTGCGCCCCACAGCGCGGTGTCGGACGCCACGTTCACAATCCCCGCCCCGTAGCGCAGCAGCGGAACGGCCGCGCGCGTCACCAGCCAGGTGCCTTTGACGTTTACGCGCATGACCCGATCCCACAGCTCCGGATCGTAATCGAGCATGTTTTTGCCGCCGACGCCGGTGGCCATCGCCGCGTTGTTGACCAGCCCGTCAATCTGCCCCTGCTCGCCGATGGCGCTGAACGCATGTCCAATGGAATGCGGATCGGCCAGATCGATAGCGTGGGATTCGATCGCGTAACCCTGCTCGCGCAGCCCGTGCGCGCTTTCAGCCAGCTCCCCTTCGAGGATGTCGCACATCACCACCGCCGCGCCCTGCTCCGCGCAGGCTTTGGCAAAGTGGTAGCCCAGACCGCGCGCGGCGCCGGTCACCACGATGCGCTTTCCGTTCAGCAGCCCGTTCATCAGGCGGCTCCCTGCTGTTCTTCACGCAATGCCAGCTGCTCTTTCGCCGCCTTTTGCATCATGCGGCGCAGGCGTGAGAGGCCGACATCGTGCTGGTACAGGTATTCATGCTCGCGCGCGTTCGGGGCCAGGCTTTCCAGCACCACGCGGTCCTGCTCCAGCACTTCCCAGTGCAGTTTTTCCAGGCGGTTGCGGTACATAAAGCGCCACATATCGCGCTGCCAGCCCTGCACGCGGCGGATGCGCCAGAAGAAGACGCGGCAGCTGTCGTTATCTTCCGGGACCACCATGCCGACGATAAAGAAGTGGCCGCCCGGCCCGAAGCGTTTCTTATAGGGAATAGAGAGGCGCATCCAGCAGGTGCCGCTATTACCCAGCTCAACCCAGTCGAAGTTGACGCCGCTCTGCCCTTTTTTCTCAAAGATAAAGCCGGTTTGGGTCGGCTGAAGCACCATGTCTGCCTTGCGATCCCCTTCCGCCATCGAGTGCGACGACGAATGCAGATATGTGCCGTGCATCGGGTCCATCACGTTTTCCAGCGCGTACTGGTAGTTGCATTTCCACGCAGCGGTGCAGAGAAAGTTGCTGAAATTTTCGGCATCGGCGAGCTCGTCCGGGAAAGTCAGCGCGTCCGGCTGCTGGTCAGCGGTGACGCCAAACCACAGGAAAATCGCGCCGTGCGCCTCCTGCACGTGATAGCTGCGCACGCACTGCTGGCCGACCAGCGGACATTTGTCCACGGCGGGCACGTCTTTCACCTCGCCGTTGCCCGCCACTTCCACGCCGTGATACCAGCAGGCGATGCGGTCGCCAAGGTTCCAGCCCATCGACAGGCGCGCGCCGCGGTGCGGACAGCGGTCTTCCAGCGCCTGCACCTGGCCGTCCTTATTGCGCCAGACCACAATCTGCTCGCCCAGACGGGTAATGCCCACAGGAGCAGACTGCACTTCCCAGCTCGCCAGTACCGGATACCAGAGGCCGCGCAGGCCTTTATCGAGATAGTTTTGTACGGTAGTCGTCATCGCGTTGTCCTCAGTAGCCGTTTACCTGTAAGAAAGCCCGGAAGCTGGCGTCGCTCCACGGCTCCCCCTGCTGGTCATGCATGCGCACCGCGTTTAGGCCGTTAACCAGCTCCGGCAGCGTTTCAACGCCCTGCTCAAAGAGTTCTTCCAGCGTGGCAATGAGATTTACCTCCCAGCTTTCCGGCACGCGGCTGCGGGTTTGCCAGATCAGGTTCTGGTACTCACCCGGCTTATGAATGGCACCGTTACCGCCCTCGGCTGGCGGGGTAAACTGGCGGCTTTCCGGCAGCGCCGGGTTGTAGTTCAGGGTGTCACTCATTCCACGGTCTCCTCGACGAAGGTAATCTGAATTTGATTTTCAAAGACCCGAACCGGGTAGCGGTTGAGGTTGCGGCCGCCCGGGCCGTGGAGGCACTGGCCGGTTTTGACGTCAAACACCGCCTCATGCAGCGGGCACTCTACTTTGCCATCTTCCACAAAGCCCTGGCTCAGCAGCGCATAGGCATGAGGGCATACGTCTTCCAGCGCGTAATATTCGCCGTCAATCAGGTAAACGCCGATCTCCTTACCGTCGACGTTGCCGCTAAAAGGGAAATCTTCCTGTACTTGTTCTGCGTCACATACGCCTATCCAGCTCATCACGATCCTCCAGGCTTTTGTTTCATATATGAAACTCTGTTTCTTATTTAATACGGTCAATATAAAAGCGATGAATGTTTCGTCAAGCGACAATGTGACGAATTTGTTAATTGATGGACAATTAATTAACTAAGTGTGCAAAGGATCACGAAAAAATGCAGCGATATGAAATTTTCATTATTGCAGCGTGAATGAATACGTTTTATCGATGGTTATAAATTTAAAGAAAGAGATATTGACTTCTTTTCTTTTTCTTCCTTAAAAATAAAAGAGTTGCAGAGCATCGCGTTTCACCCGTGAAACTCACTTTTATTTTATGTTTAATAAACAATGAGTTTCACAGGCGAACCATTTTAGCCCCGTGACAATCACTCAGATAAAAATATAAATAACCGCACGCACAAGGCAGGATTTATGACGGCAAGATGGCAAGGCACAATTGCACTGTTATTACTCATTATTATTTCCTACGTCGATCGGGTAAATATCTCGATAATGATTTTAAATCCGGAATTTGCCGAACATTTTCAGCTAAATGAAAACAGAATGTTACAGGGAATGCTGATGACCTGCTTTCTGCTGGGTTATGGTTTTTCGGCTTTATTATTAACACCAGTTATTGAAAGCAAGCTCCATTATCGGCAGGGATTATTAAGCAGCATTGCGGTTTGGGCCGTGGTCTGCGCAGTTTCTCCGCTGCTGGGCTCGCTGATGGGGATGCTTATCGCCCGCGTGATTTTGGGTATTGCCGAAGGGCCGCTCTTTTCGATGAAAACGCGCTTTATCAGCGAGAACTTTCGCGCAGAGGAGATCGGCAAGCCCAATGCCGTGACCGCCCTGGGCGTTTCCCTCGGGCTGGCGGTGGGTTTTCCGCTGGTCACCTGGCTGATGGCCCATCTCGGCTGGGCCGGCTCGTTCTATGCGCTGGCGGCAGGCAATCTGCTGCTGGGCGGCGGGTTAATCTGGCGTTTTCTGCCCGCGCCAGAAAATCCGATACGGCTAAAAAAACCCGGGCTTATGCAGATCTTCATGCTTGCATGGCAAACGCCGCTACTGGGCTGGATCCTGCTGGTTGAAATCGCCACGCTGAGCTATCTGTGGGGCAGCAGCGCGTGGTTGCCCGCATGGCTGCGCGACGAGCATCACTTCTCGCTGCAGGCCACGGGAATGCTTGCGGCCATTCCCTTCCTTCTGAGCCTGGGGTCTAAGTTCCTCGGCGGCGTACTGCTCGACAAAATGCGCCCGGAGCAGGCACCGGTGCTGTTTGTGGTGGGCGGAGCGTTGACGGCGCTGTCCGTAGTTGCGCTGATGCTCAGCCATCAGCCCGCATGGCTGGCGCTGTTTATGCTGTCCGCCAACATGTTCTGGGGACTGCAGGGTGCCGCGATACCCGCGGTGCTACAGCACCACGCCGCGCGGGAAGCGGTAGGTAGCGCATACGGCATCATTAATGGGATTGGGAATATTTGCGCGGCGTTTATTCCGCTGCTGATGGGGATAGTGATGAAATCGGCAGGGTCGGTGAGTTCAGGTTTTTCGGTGCTGATCGTGTCGCAGGGAATTACCCTGCTGGCGGGCGGAATATTGCTGCTGCGCATGCATCGCGCAGCAGCACTCAGCGCGTAGGGCTTATTCGCCTTTTTTGGCTGCCTGAATGTAGAGCATTTCCAGTGCCAGGGTCGCTGCGGCCAGCGCAGTGATCTCGGACTGGTCATAGGCAGGCGCCACTTCCACCACGTCCATACCGACAATGTTCAGGTCTTTGAGGCCGCGCACCAGCTTGATGGCGCGGTCTGAGGTCAGGCCGCCGATCACCGGCGTACCGGTGCCAGGCGCAAAGGCCGGATCCAGGCAGTCGATGTCGAAGGTCAGATAGACAGGCATATCGCCGACGATCTGCTTCACCTGCGCGATGATGTCGTCCACGCCGCGATCGTTCACCTGGCCCGCGTCCAGCACGGTGAAGCCGTTGTCTTTGTCGAACTCGGTGCGAATGCCGATCTGCACGGAATGGTTCGGATCGATCAGGCCTTCGTTCGGCGCGGTGAAGAACATGGTGCCGTGGTCAAATTCGCAGCCGTTCGCGTAGGTGTCGGTGTGCGCATCGAAGTGTACCAGCGCCATTTTACCGAAGTGCTTCGCGTGGGCGCGCAGCAGCGGCAGGGTCACGAAGTGGTCACCGCCGAAGGAGAGCATGCGCTTACCGGCAGCCAGCAGCTTCTCGGCGTGCGCCTGCAGCTTCTCGCTCATCTCGCGCGCGTCGCCAAAGGCGTACACCAGGTCACCGCAGTCCACCACGTTCAGGCGCTCGCGCATGTCGAAGTTCCACGGGAAGCGGTTGTGCTCCCACGCCAGGTTAGTGGAGACCTGACGGATCGCCGCCGGGCCATGACGACCGCCCGCGCGGCCTGACGTTGCCATGTCGAACGGCACGCCGGTGATCACCCAGTCAGCGTCGCTGTCGTACGGCTGGAAGTTCATCGGAAGGCGTAAAAAACCAAACGCGTTAGATACCAGAGAGTTATCGTACTGATGACCTAAAGTGCTCATGTCCTGACCTCTTTTAAAGTCGATACATTAAAAACAGATGAAAAAAAATCCCCTCCGCGTCGTTAAACCCGACGAGGAAGGGATTGATTCGTAAATCGCTAATTGGGGCGAATTATCGCCGGTAATGCATGCGGGTTCAAGTGAGTATAGCATTCTGCCGGATGACGGCTTCGCCTTATCCGGCCTACATTCGTAGGCCCGGTAAGCGCAGCGCCATCGGGCATCAGCGGTTACTCGTCTTCCAGGTAGGTGTACCCGTACAGACCCGCTTCAAACTCTTCCAGGAACTGCTGCTGCAGCGCATCGTCCAGACCGGTGTTTTTCACCTGATCGCGGAACTGCGTGAGCAGGGTTTTCGGATCAAGCTGAACGTATTCCAGCATGTCCGCCACGGTGTCACCTTCGTCGGACAGCTCAACTTCCACGCTGCCGTCAGGGAAGACAAACACGTCCACCGCTTCGGTATCGCCGAACAGGTTGTGCATGTTGCCGAGGATCTCCTGATACGCCCCAACCATAAAGAAGCCCAGCATCGGCGGGTTCTCAGGGTCGTACTCCGGCATTGGCATCGTCGTGGCGATACCGTCGCCATCAACGTAGTGGTCGATTGCGCCGTCGGAGTCACAGGTGATGTCCAGCAGCACCGCGCGGCGTTCCGGAGCGTGGTTCAGCCCTTCAAGCGGCAGAACCGGGAACAGCTGGTCAATACCCCAGGCATCCGGCATCGACTGGAACAGCGAGAAGTTGACGTAGATCTTATCCGCCATACGCTCCTGCAGCTCGTCAATAATCGGACGGTGCGCGCGGTTGCTCGGGTCGAGCTGCTTCTGCACTTCGTGGCACATGTTCAGATAGAGCTGCTCCGCCCACGCGCGCTCCTGCAGGCTGAAGGTGCCTGAGGAATAACCGACGTGGATGTCATGCAGATCCATCTGGCTGTCGTGCAGCCATTCGCGCAGGGAGCGGCGCGTGCCCGGCTCGTGCATCTCCTGCCAGGTTTCCCACATGCTCTGCAGGGAACGCGGGGCATCGTCTGCCGGAGGCGTCGCTTCGGTGGTTTCGCTGCGCTCAACGCCGATGATATTAGAGACCAGCACCGTATGGTGCGCGGTCACCGCGCGACCGGATTCGGTGATCACCGTCGGGTGCGGCAGGCCGTTCTCTTCACAGGCATCGCCAATCGCCCAGATGATGTTGTTGGCGTATTCGTTCAGGCCGTAGTTCACCGAGCAGTCAGACTGCGAGCGGGTCCCTTCGTAGTCCACGCCCAGGCCGCCGCCCACGTCGAAGCACTGAATATTCACGCCGAGCTTGTGCAGCTCAACGTAAAAACGGGCGGATTCACGCACGCCGGTGGCGATATCGCGAATGTTGGCCATCTGCGAGCCGAGGTGGAAGTGCAGCAGCTGAATGCTGTCCAGACGACCGCGCTCGCGCAGAATTTCCACCAGTTGCAGCACCTGGTTTGCCGCAAGGCCAAACTTGGATTTTTCGCCGCCGGAGGACTGCCATTTACCGGAACCCTGGGACGCCAGGCGCGCACGCACGCCGAGGCGCGGCACCACGTTCAGACGTTCAGCCTCTTCCAGCACGATGGCGATTTCAGTCATCTTTTCGATAACCAGATAGACCTTGTGGCCCATCTTCTCGCCAATCAGCGCCAGACGAATGTATTCACGGTCTTTATAGCCGTTACAAACGATCACCGAGCGGGTCATCCCCGCATGGGCCAGAACCGCCATCAGCTCCGCCTTGGAGCCCGCTTCCAGCCCCAGCGGCTCGCCGGAGTGGATCAGGGATTCAATCACGCGGCGGTGCTGGTTCACCTTGATCGGGTAAACCAGGAAGTAGTCGCCTTTATAGCCGTAAGATTCACGCGCGCGCTTGAACGCGGCGTTAATCGAACGCAGGCGATGTTGCAGGATCTGCGGGAAGCAGAACAGTGCAGGCAAACGCTGGCCCTGAGCTTCACGGGCTTTCACCAGCTTAGCAAGGTCCACGCGCGCTTCAGGGACGTCCGGATCCGGGCAGACGCTGATGTGGCCCAGTTCGTTGACGTCGTAGTAGTTATTGCCCCACCAGGCAATATTGTAAGTGCGCAGCATCTTGCTGGCTTCCTCGGAGCTCATCGCAACCTCCTGCATAGAACGTAGTACACCCTGTTCGCCCGCTGACGAAGGCGAAAAAGAAGACATGTCGTCAGACATAGCGAACCTCAACTCTTTGTATTAAGTGTAAAACAGTTGACTACTATCGCAGCGTTATACGGCGATAACAACCCATAAACGGCTCCGTTTCCCAGCAGAGTATGCTGAAATCCAGACCGTGCGACCGGTTTCTTATTCATATCATTGTAAAACACGTATCCGAACTCTGTATGACAAGGTTCGGCGAAACCACGAGAAAACTCTTGTATTAACAAGAGCGCCCTTGTTCAGTTTTCACAAAGCGTGACCGGCCCTGGAATCCTGAGAAGCGCCGAGATGGGTATAACATCGGCAGGTTTGCAGACTAGAAATGCGGGTTGCGGGAATCAAATGCGCGCCAGAACGGCAGCGCTGAATTAGCGGAAAACGATGGTTCATTATCTCGTATCACCTCCACGGCCGCCTCTGCTGAAACGGACCCCAAGCCAAAGCTAAAAGTTCACTGCTCAACCCGGCTGGAAGTGGCGACACGATGAGTTCATCGAGCGCTTTTTTTGTATGAGCCGCGCGCCGCGTTTTATACCGAGAAGGCCGCTAAAAAGCAAAATAAAAATGCGCATGTTGGCAGCAGCGTCAGGAAATATTTCCAGCGGTGTTTTCAACTCAGTGAGAGGTAAGTCAAAAAAAACTGGAAATCGGGCGAAGAAGTGACCTAAAATAGCCATCCAGATGTTAATCCATCTATACTGATTAACACTCATACTGCCAGTGTCAAAAACCTGCAGGCCTTGGTAGAATTATCTCCTTTGGCTAATCCACACAGCAGCTTGAGCTAACCAAATTCCTCTTAGGTGAAATAAAACATGGCAAAACACCTGTTTACGTCCGAGTCCGTATCAGAAGGACATCCTGATAAAATTGCTGACCAAATCTCCGATGCGGTGCTGGATGCGATCCTAGCGCAGGATCCAAAAGCGCGCGTCGCGTGTGAAACCTATGTCAAAACCGGCATGGTTCTGGTTGGCGGTGAGATCACCACCAGCGCATGGGTTGATATCGAAGAGATCACCCGCAACACGGTGCGTGAGATCGGCTATGTGCATTCTGATATGGGCTTTGATGCCAACTCCTGCGCGGTACTGAGCGCGATTGGCAAACAGTCTCCAGACATCAACCAGGGCGTTGACCGTGCCGATCCGCTGGAACAGGGCGCGGGCGACCAGGGCCTGATGTTCGGCTATGCAACCAACGAAACCGACGTGCTGATGCCAGCCCCTGTCACCTACGCACACCGTCTGGTGCAGCGTCAGGCAGAAGTGCGTAAAAACGGCACCCTGCCGTGGCTGCGTCCGGATGCGAAAAGCCAGGTCACCTTCCAGTACGACGACGGTAAAATCGTCGGGATTGACGCGGTGGTTCTGTCTACCCAGCACGCTGAAGATATCGATCAGAAATCCCTGCAGGAAGCGGTGATGGAAGAGATCATCAAGCCGGTGCTGCCGACCGAATGGCTGAGCTCTGCGACCAAATTCTTCATCAACCCAACCGGACGCTTCGTTATCGGCGGCCCAATGGGTGACTGCGGCCTGACCGGTCGTAAAATCATCGTGGATACCTACGGCGGCATGGCGCGTCACGGCGGCGGTGCGTTCTCTGGTAAAGATCCGTCTAAAGTTGACCGATCTGCGGCGTACGCGGCACGTTATGTAGCGAAAAACATCGTTGCTGCCGGCCTGGCTGACCGCTGTGAGATCCAGGTTTCCTACGCTATCGGCGTGGCTGAGCCAACCTCCATCATGGTTGAAACCTTCGGTACCGAGAAAGTGCCTTCAGAACAGCTGACGCTGCTGGTGCGCGAGTTCTTCGACCTGCGTCCGTACGGCCTGATTCAGATGCTGGATCTGCTGCACCCAATCTACAAAGAAACCGCGGCATACGGTCACTTTGGTCGTGAACATTTCCCATGGGAAAAAACCGACAAAGCGGCGCTGCTGCGTGAAGCTGCCGGTCTGAAATAATCGACTGACACGCGCGTTAAAAAAGCCAGCCTTTGTGCTGGCTTTTTTTATGTTTGAAACCGCTTACACCATGCCGAATATATCCCGCTTTCAGAATAATCTCTTTGCGTGATGCCATTTCTTATGCTGTTACATTCCCTTTCAGTTAAGTCTGAAATGTGTCCTTTCGCGATGCGCATCACCTCATTTACCTCTATATTTTCAAAGCTTTAATTTTATTTACGGTTGCACACGAGTGTAACCGATTACACCTATGTGATTAATCTCACATATTTTTACGGGTCACTCACCTACCCTTAACATCAATAAAACTGATAACCCAACTGGAGGGCATAATGCCTGACAATAAAAAACAGGGGCGTACGTCCAACAAGGCGATGACATTCTTCGTCTGTTTCCTCGCCGCCCTGGCAGGATTGCTTTTTGGCCTGGATATCGGCGTGATTGCCGGTGCGTTACCTTTCATCACTGACGAATTCAAGATCAGCGCTCACACCCAGGAGTGGGTAGTCAGCTCGATGATGTTCGGCGCTGCCGTCGGGGCCGTCGGCAGCGGCTGGCTCTCCTTCAAGCTCGGACGTAAAAAGAGCCTGATGATCGGCGCGATCCTGTTCGTTGCCGGTTCACTCTTCTCTGCCGCAGCGCCTAACGTTGAGGTTCTGCTGGTTTCTCGCGTGCTGCTCGGCCTGGCCGTGGGCGTGGCGTCCTATACTGCCCCGCTTTACCTGTCCGAAATCGCGCCAGAGAAAATTCGCGGCAGCATGATTTCCATGTACCAGCTGATGATCACCATCGGTATTTTGGGCGCGTACCTTTCCGACACCGCGTTCAGCTACAGCGGCGCATGGCGCTGGATGCTTGGCGTGATCATCATTCCGGCTATTCTGCTGCTGATTGGCGTCTTCTTCCTGCCGGACAGCCCGCGCTGGTTTGCCGCCAAACGCCGATTCCACGATGCCGAGCGCGTCCTGATGCGCCTGCGCGACACCAGCGCGGAAGCGAAAAACGAGCTGGAAGAGATCCGCGAAAGCCTGAAGGTGAAGCAGTCCGGCTGGGCGCTGTTTAAAGAGAACAGCAACTTCCGCCGCGCGGTGTTCCTCGGCGTGCTGCTTCAGGTGATGCAGCAGTTCACCGGGATGAACGTCATCATGTACTACGCGCCGAAAATCTTTGAGCTGGCGGGCTATACCAACACCACCGAGCAGATGTGGGGCACCGTTATCGTCGGCCTGACCAACGTGCTGGCGACCTTTATTGCCATCGGCCTGGTGGACCGCTGGGGACGCAAGCCTACCCTGACGCTGGGCTTCCTGGTGATGGCGGCCGGTATGGGCGTGCTCGGTACCATGATGCATGTGGGCATTCACTCACCAACCGCCCAGTACTTTGCCGTTGGCATGCTGCTGATGTTTATCGTCGGGTTTGCAATGAGCGCCGGTCCGCTGATTTGGGTACTGTGCTCTGAGATCCAGCCGCTGAAGGGGCGTGATTTTGGTATCACCTGCTCTACCGCAACCAACTGGATTGCCAACATGATCGTCGGCGCAACGTTCCTGACCATGCTCAACACCCTGGGCAACGCGAACACCTTCTGGGTCTACGCCGGTCTGAACATCTTCTTTATTGTGCTGACCATCTGGCTGGTTCCAGAAACCAAGCACGTTTCGCTGGAACATATTGAACGTAACCTGATGAAAGGTCGTCCGCTGCGCGAAATCGGCGCCCACGACTGATCCTCACGCGGGAGGCGCCGCTTGCGCCTCCCCGCTTCGCGCTTTATGCTCTGCCCCTATGAAAGCACCCCGTCTCCCCATCGCCATTCAGCAGGCCGTTATGCGCAGCCTGCGGGAAAAGCTCGCCCAGGCGAACCTGAAGCTCGGCCGCAGCTACCCTGAACCTAAGGTTGTTTATCAACAGCGCGGCACCGCGGCGGGCACCGCCTGGCTGGAATCGTATGAGATCCGCCTGAACCCGGTGCTGATGATGGAAAACCAGCAGGCGTTTATTGAGGAAGTGGTGCCGCACGAGCTGGCCCATCTGCTGGTGTGGAAACACTTCGGACGCGTCGCCCCCCACGGAAAAGAGTGGAAGTGGATGATGGAAGCGGTGCTCGGCGTACCGGCACGCCGGACCCATCAGTTTGAGCTGGAATCGGTGCGCCGCAATACCTTCCCCTATCGCTGCCAGTGTCAGCAGCACCAGCTTACCGTCCGCCGCCATAATCGCGTGGTGCGCGGCGAGGCCACTTACCGCTGCGTCAAATGCGGCGAGCCGCTGGTGGCGGAATAATCATCTGAACTTTCAGGAACTTTCCTGATCTGACTGATTGCATACAGGAACAACATTCGTTACGTTGCGGGCTCGTTTTGACACGGAGTGTAAGATGTCCCGTAATATTTCTCTCGCGGTCGCCTTTCTGACGACGGCGCTTTCCGGCCACGCGCTGGCCGACGGTATCAACAGTTTTTCCCAGGCCAAGGCGGCAGGCGTGAAGGTGAACGCCGACGTGCCGGGCGATTTCTACTGCGGCTGTAAAATTAACTGGCAGGGTAAAAAAGGGGTCGTCGACCTTGAGTCCTGCGGCTATAAGGTGCGTAAAAACGAAAACCGCGCCAACCGCATCGAATGGGAGCATGTCGTTCCGGCATGGCAGTTCGGCCACCAGCGCCAGTGCTGGCAGGATGGTGGACGTAAAAACTGCGCCAAAGATCCGGTTTATCGCCAGATGGAAAGCGATATGCACAACCTGCAGCCCGCCGTGGGTGAAGTGAACGGCGACCGGGGTAATTTCATGTACGGCCAGTGGAACGGTGGCGAAGGCCAGTACGGCCAGTGCGGCATGAAGGTAGATTTCAAAGAAAAAGTGGCCGAGCCCCCTGCCCGCGCGCGCGGCAGTATCGCCCGCACCTATTTCTACATGCGCGACCGCTACGACCTCAGCCTCTCCCGCCAGCAGACGCAGCTGTTCAACGCCTGGGACAAGCAGTACCCGGTGACGGAGTGGGAATGCCAGCGCGACGAACGTATCGCCAGGGTCCAGGGGAATCACAACCCTTACGTCCAGCGGGCTTGCCAGGCGCAAAAGAGCTAACCTACACTACGGCAATTCGCTTATCTCGCATGACACATGGAATTTCTGACTATGCGCATTCCCCGCATTTACCATCCTGAACCGATTACCGCAGGCCGCGAAATCGCCCTGTCTGATGACGCCGCTAACCACGTTGGCCGCGTGCTGCGCATGGGGGCCGGTCAGGCCATACTGCTGTTCGACGGCTCGAACCAGGTTTTTGACGCGGAAATCACGCGGTCTGATAAAAAAAGCGTCCACGTTAACGTCCTGCGTGGTGAAGTAGATGACCGGGAATCACCGCTGCATATTCATCTGGGCCAGGTCATGTCGCGCGGGGAAAAGATGGAGTTCACGATCCAGAAATCCATTGAACTGGGTGTAAGCCTCATTACGCCACTTTTTTCTGAACGCTGTGGCGTTAAACTGGATGCGGAACGTCTGAACAAAAAGATCCAGCAGTGGCAAAAAATTGCCATTGCGGCGTGCGAGCAGAGCGGCCGCAACCGTATTCCGGAGATCCGCCCGGCGATGGATCTGGAGGACTGGTGCGCAGAAGAGGACAGTGGGCTGAAGCTCAACCTTCATCCGCGCGCCAGCGCCAGCATCAATACGCTGCCGCTGCCCGTTGAGCGCGTACGCCTGCTGATTGGCCCCGAAGGCGGCCTGTCGGCGGATGAAATTGCAATGACGGCACGTTACCAGTTTACTGATATTCTTTTGGGACCTCGCGTTCTGCGCACTGAGACAACGGCACTCACGGCCATTACCGCGCTACAGGTACGGTTTGGCGATCTGGGTTGAAGCATTAACGGAGAAGAACATGATCAAGCTCGGCATCGTGATGGACCCCATCGCAAACATTAACATCAAGAAAGATTCCAGCTTCGCCATGCTGCTGGAAGCGCAGCGTCGCGGCTATGAACTCCACTATATGGAGATGAACGATCTTTACCTGATCAACGGTGAAGCCCGCGCGCGCACCCGTATCGTTAACGTCGAGCAGAACTACGACAAATGGTACGAATTCGGCACCGAGCAGGACATTGCGCTTGCCGATCTCAACGTCATCCTGATGCGTAAAGATCCGCCGTTCGACACCGAATACATCTACTGCACCTATATTCTTGAACGTGCCGAAGAGAAAGGCACGCTGATCGTCAACAAGCCGCAGAGCCTGCGCGACTGCAACGAGAAGCTCTACACCGCCTGGTTCTCTGACCTGACGCCGGAAACGCTGGTGACCCGCAGCAAAGCGCAGCTGAAAGAATTCTGGCAGAAGCACGGCGACATCATCATGAAGCCGCTGGACGGCATGGGCGGCGCGTCGATTTTCCGCGTGAAGGAAGGCGACCCGAACATTGGCGTGATTGCCGAAACGCTGACCGAGTTGGGCACCCGTTACTGCATGGCGCAGAACTATATTCCGGCGATCAAAGACGGCGACAAACGCGTTCTGGTGGTGGATGGCGAACCGGTCCCTTACTGCCTGGCGCGTATCCCGCAGGGTGGCGAGACCCGTGGTAACCTGGCGGCCGGTGGCCGCGGCGAGCCTCGTCCGCTGACCGAAAGCGACTGGGAAATTGCCCGCCGCGTTGGCCCGACGCTGAAAGCCAAAGGCCTGATCTTCGTCGGTCTGGACATCATCGGCGATCGTCTGACCGAAGTGAACGTCACCAGCCCAACCTGCATTCGCGAAATTGAAGCGGAATTCCCGATCTCGATCACCGGAATGCTGATGGACGCTATCGAAAAACGTTTACAGAAATAACCTTACAATACTCTATTAGTGACAGCGCCTGAGTTTGTCCCCATACTGGGCGATGTCGCTTTTTAAACCAGGAAACAGTACCTCTGACAATGAATTTACAGCATCACTTTCTTATTGCCATGCCTGCTCTCCAGGACCCGATTTTTCGCCGCGCCGTGGTTTATATCTGTGAATACAACGAAGACGGCGCGATGGGCATTATCATCAATAAACCGCTCGAAAATCTTCAGGTTGAAGGCATTCTGGACAAGCTGAAAATCCCGGCGGACGCGCGACTGCCGGAAATCCGGCTCGATAAACCCGTGATGCTGGGTGGACCTCTTGCAGAAGATCGCGGCTTTATCCTGCATACGCCGCCGGTGTTCTCTTCCAGCATTCGCATTTCGGACAACACCGTCATCACCACCTCGCGCGACGTGCTCGAAACGCTGGGCACCGCAGAACAGCCTTCTGAAGTGCTGGTGGCGCTGGGCTATTCGTCGTGGGAGAAAGGCCAGCTTGAGCAAGAGATCCTCGATAACGCCTGGCTGACCGCGCCTGCGGACATGAATATCCTGTTTAAAACCCCTATTGCCGATCGCTGGCGTGACGCGGCGAAGCTGATTGGCATTGATATCCTGACCATGCCTGGCGTAGCGGGGCACGCCTGATGAGCGGAACGCTTCTGGCCTTTGATTTTGGCACCAAAAGCATTGGCGTCGCCGTGGGGCAGCGCATCACCGGTACCGCGCGCCCGCTTACGGCCCTCAAGGCCAACGACGGTACGCCGGACTGGAACCTTATCGAACGTCTGCTCAAAGAGTGGCAGCCGGATGACGTGATTGTCGGGTTACCGCTCAACATGGACGGCACGGAACAGCCGCTGACCGCCCGGGCGCGTAAGTTCGCCAATAAAATCCATGGCCGCTTTGGCGTCTCCGTGAAGCTGCACGACGAGCGTCTCAGCACCGTCGAAGCGCGTGCGGGTCTGTTCGAGCACGGTGGATTCCGGGCGCTCAACAAAGGCAGCGTGGACTCCGCTTCTGCCGTCATCATCCTCGAAAGCTATTTCGAGCAGGGCTTCTAAGCACAGGGGCCTACAGCCGGCCCTGCGCCCGCCTCTCCGCCAGGCTCTGGTCAAAATTCTGCATTCCCGCCTGCTGACCGGTTTGAATAATGCCGGGCAGCTGCCACGTTTTTCCTTCACGAATAAGATTCGCCGCCGCGGCGGTGTTCACCAGCAGTTCATACAGCGCGACGCGCCCGCCCTGGAGATCGGGAAGCAGCCTCTGCGCCAGCACCGCCCGCAGGCTGCCGGCCAGCTGGTTACGCACCGGGTCTTTCTCCTGCGCCGGAAACGTATCCACCAGCCGCTCAATCGCCTGCGATGCCCCGCGCGTGTGTAGCGTCGCCAGCACCAGATGCCCGGTTTCCGCCGCCGTGAGCGCCAGGCGGATCGTTTCGCTGTCGCGCAGCTCCCCAAGCAGAATCACGTCCGGATCCTCGCGCAACGCACTGCGCAGCGCGTCGGCAAATGACGGGCTGTGCTGACCTATCTCCCGCTGCTGGATCAGGCAACGTTCGCTCTGGTAGATAAACTCCACCGGATCCTCAAGCGTGAGGATATGCCCGTCAGTATGGTGGTTGAGAAAATCGACCATCGCCGCCAGCGTCGTGGACTTGCCGCTGCCGGTCGCCCCCGTGACCAGAATCATCCCGGCGTCACTGGACAACAGTTCCGGGATTGCCCGCGGTGCCCCCAGCGAAGCGAGCTGCGGGCAGGTACGCGGCAACAGCCGCAGCGTCACAGAAACGCCGCGCATCTGCTTAAAGGCGCTGCCGCGCAGGCGCTGGCCTCCCGCCACCGTCACGGCAAAATCCACCTGCCCATTTGCCCACCATATCCCCTGCTGCTCATCGTTGAGCCACGTCTTTAATAATGCCCCCACGTCAGGAGGCGGAAAGGGAGCGGGCTCAAGCCGGCCCGTTCTTCGCCAGCGCGGTGGCGAATCACTGCACAGGTGTAGATCGGAGACGTTATGCTTTACACTAAGGGCCACAATTTCTTCCACATCCATAGACTACTCCTCGGAAAATGAACGACATTGCGCATAACCTGGCACAGGTCCGGGACAAAATCTCAGCCGCCGCAACGCGTTGCGGGCGGGCTTCAGAAGAAATTACGCTGCTTGCAGTCAGTAAAACCAAGCCTGCGAGCGCCATCGCAGAAGCCATTAATGCAGGCCAGCGGGCGTTTGGTGAAAATTACGTTCAGGAAGGCGTGGATAAAATTCGCCACTTCCAGGAACAGGGGAATACGAATCTGCAGTGGCACTTTATTGGCCCCCTGCAGTCGAACAAAAGCCGTCTGGTGGCAGAGCACTTCGACTGGTGCCACACCATTGACCGTCTGCGTATTGCTACCCGTCTGAATGACCAGCGTCCGGCAGAGATGCCTGCGCTTAACGTGCTGATTCAGGTCAACATCAGCGACGAGAACAGCAAGTCCGGCATTGCGCTGAGCGAGCTGGACGCGCTTGCCGCAGAGGTGGCCGAACTGCCGCGCTTAACCCTGCGCGGGCTGATGGCCATTCCGGCCCCTGAGTCAAGTTATGAAAGGCAGTTTGCCGTGGCACAGCAAATGGCTGTAGCATTTGAGGCGCTTAAAGCGCGCTATGAAACGGTAGACACGCTTTCTCTGGGCATGTCGGATGATATGGAAGCCGCCATCGCGGCAGGCAGCACTATGGTGCGCATCGGCACGGCTATTTTCGGTGCGCGCGACTACTCAAAATAATAAGGAAACCTGAGGAACGCCATGAAGACGTTGACTTTCCTGCTCTCAACTGTGCTTGAGCTGTATACGATGGCGCTTTTGCTGCGCGTCTGGATGCAGTGGGCCCGCTGTGACTTTTACAACCCGTTCTCGCAGTTTGTCGTGAAAATCACGCAGCCCGTTGTCGGGCCGCTGCGCCGCATTATCCCGGCCATGGGCCCCATTGACAGTTCGTCTCTGCTGGTGGCATTTATTCTCAGCGTGATCAAAGCCATCGTGCTGTTTATGGTCATCACCTTCCAGCCGATTATCTGGATTGCTGCCGTCCTGATTCTGATCAAAACCGTCGGCCTGCTGATTTTCTGGGTGCTGCTGGTCATGGCGATCATGAGCTGGGTGAGCCAGGGGCGTAGCCCGGTGGAGTACGCCCTGATTCAGCTGGCCGAGCCGCTGCTGCGTCCGATCCGTAATCTGCTTCCGTCCATGGGCGGCATCGATTTTTCGCCGATGATCCTGGTTCTGCTGCTCTATGTGATCAACATGGGGATCGCTGAACTGTTACAGTCTACGGGCAACATGCTGCTGCCGGGGCTGTGGATGGCGCTATGAGTGCAGTAAGCACCTGCGCTGACGGGCTGGTTTTGCGGCTGTATATTCAGCCGAAAGCCAGCCGCGACAGTATTGTTGGGCTGCATGGCGACGAGTTAAAGGTCGCCATCACCGCCCCGCCGGTTGACGGCCAGGCGAACGCGCATCTGACCAAATATCTGGCAAAACAGTTTCGCGTCGCCAAAAGCCAGGTCATCATTGAAAAAGGTGAACTTGGGCGACATAAACAGGTAAAAATCCTCAATCCGCAAGCTATCCCGACGGAAGTCGCGGCTCTGAAAGAACAGGACTAAACCATGCAGAAAGTTGTTCTCGCGACCGGCAACGCCGGTAAAGTGCGCGAGCTGGCCTCGCTATTAAATGATTTTGGGCTGGATGTGGTCGCTCAGACCGATCTTGGCGTGGAGTCCGCCGAGGAGACGGGGCTGACGTTTATCGAAAACGCGATCCTGAAAGCGCGCCACGCGGCGCAGATTACCGGCCTGCCCGCCATTGCCGATGACTCTGGCCTGGCGGTGGATTTTCTCGGCGGTGCGCCGGGGATTTACTCTGCGCGCTATTCCGGCGTTGACGCCACCGACCAGCAGAATCTGGAAAAGCTGCTTGTCGCCCTGAAGGACGTGCCTGACGATCAGCGCACCGCGCAGTTCCACTGCGTGCTGGTCTATCTGCGTCATGCGGAAGACCCGACCCCTATCGTCTGCCACGGCAGCTGGCCGGGCATGATTACCCGTGAAGCGGCCGGCAACGGCGGCTTTGGCTACGACCCGATTTTCTTTGTCCCGACCGAGGACAAAACCGCCGCGGAACTGACCCGCGAAGAGAAAAGCGCGATTTCCCACCGTGGACGCGCGCTGAAACTGTTACTGGAAGCACTGCGTAATGGCTAATTTGCCGCCTCTGAGTCTGTATATTCACATCCCGTGGTGCGTGCAGAAGTGCCCGTACTGCGATTTCAACTCGCACGCGCTGAAGGGCGAAGTGCCGCACGATGACTACGTTGCGCATCTGCTGGCCGACCTGGACGCCGATGTACCTTACGCACAGGGACGTGAAGTTAAGACCATTTTCATTGGTGGCGGTACGCCGAGCCTGCTGTCAGGCCCGGCGATGCAAACGCTGCTGGACGGCGTGCGCGCGCGCCTGAACCTGGCGGCGGATGCGGAGATTACGATGGAGGCTAACCCCGGCACCGTTGAGGCCGACCGTTTTGTCGACTATCAGCGCGCGGGCGTGAACCGTATCTCTATCGGCGTGCAGAGCTTTAGCGAGCCGAAGCTAAAGCGCCTGGGGCGCATTCACGGCCCGGAAGAGGCAAAGCGCGCGGCACACCTGGCGACGGGGCTTAATCTTCGCAGCTTTAACCTCGATCTGATGCACGGCCTGCCGGACCAGTCGCTCGAAGAGGCGCTGGACGATCTGCGCCAGGCAATTGAACTGAACCCGCCGCACCTGTCGTGGTATCAGCTCACCATCGAGCCCAACACCCTGTTTGGCTCGCGCCCGCCGGTGCTGCCGGACGACGACGCGCTGTGGGATATCTTCGAGCAGGGCCATAGGCTTTTGACCGCCGCAGGTTACCAGCAGTACGAGACGTCCGCCTATGCGAAGCCGGGCTACCAGTGCCAGCACAACCTGAACTACTGGCGCTTCGGCGACTATCTGGGGATTGGCTGCGGCGCGCACGGCAAGGTGACCTTCCCGGACGGGCGCATTCTGCGCACCGCCAAAACCCGTCACCCGCGCGGGTATATGGAAGGCCGCTACCTGGAGCGTCAGCACGACGTCGAGGCGGCGGATAAGCCGTTTGAGTTCTTTATGAACCGCTTCCGCCTGCTGGAAGCCGCGCCGCGCGCGGAGTTTACCCGTTACACCGGGCTGCCGGAGTCGGTGATTCGCCCGCAGATCGACGAGGCGCTGGCTCAGGGATATCTCACCGAGAGCGAGGAATACTGGCAGATCACCGAGCACGGCAAACTGTTTCTGAATTCCCTTCTTGAGCTGTTCCTCTCCGAAGATTCCTGAAGGCTGATTCAGGATTTTGCATCCCGTTCTGCCGGCTGAGGGAAAGGCTGGCAGAGTATGGGGATGGACAAATCAAAACAGCTTCGCAAACAAATGACGCCCGAAGAATTACGCCTCTGGTATTTACTCAGGGGACGCCGCTTCTTTGGCTATAAGTTTCGCCGCCAGATGCCGATTGGGCCGTATATCGTCGATTTTGCCTGTTTTAAGGCAAAGCTGATTATCGAGCTGGACGGTGGACAACATCAGAACAACGAAATGTATGATTCACGTCGTGCTGAATTTTTGAACGTAAATGGCTGGGAAATACTACGGTTCTGGAATAATGAATTCAGAGCTAATGAGGAAGAAGTATTGATGGCTATTCTGCAACGACTGCAATGCCTGATGCCCTCACCCTAACCCTCTCCCACAGGGAGAGGGAACGATTACACCCTCTCCCCTGGGGAGAGGCCCGGGGTGAGGGGCCCAGCGCGCAGAGATCTTACTTCAACGTCCCCACCAGCGCCTTCCGGCTATCTTCCAGCGACACCACGCGTTTACACACGTCTTTGCCGAACTGTTGGAAATCATCTTCCTGGTTCTTCCACTCGTTCTGAATGGAGGTCTGCAGGCCGCCCAGGCTGCCCAACACGCCCTGCAGCGGATTACCGCCGCCTTTCAGCACCGCCCTGGCGCCCATCTCGTTGATGCTGTCCTGCAGGATGCCGCCCATCGCCTGGTTCACCAGCTGCTGTCCGTCAGCACGCACCTGATCGATCGCCTTGTAGTGGAAGGTCAGGCCGTCGGTGCGCGTCTCGATAATGCGGTTCATCTGCTCTTTGAGCTGCTTGTCCAGCCTGGTCAGGCGGGTGCGCATGTTGCTGCTCTCACCTACCTCTTTGGTGATGATCTTATCCAGCGCGACGCGGCTCTTTTCGACGCGCGTCAGCGCGCCGTCATTAATCCATGGCAGCGCGGTACGCAAATCGGCCTGATAATCTTTCGCCTGCTCACGCTGTGCGGCGGTCAGGTTGTACTGCTTGCCGTTATAGGTGACGTTTCCTTCCGGCGTAATCACCAGATTGCCGTTCTCGCCTTTGACCTGCACGGTTTGCGGGCTCAACACCACGTCATCACGCGGGGTGACGCTACATTGATAATCCGCATGGGCGGTAAATCCGGTTGCCATCAAAGCAACAGCCAGCAACGTTTTGCGCATCTTAAACACTCCCTCAGACAAAATGGGCCAGCTAATGCTGGCCCCTTACTGCTTTATTAGTCCCACCAAACGTCGAAAAGTTCGCTGACGCGGACATCTTCGAGCTTATGGTCTTCAAGCCATTTACGCACCAGGGCCTGATGTTCTTCGGTGCATTTACCCACTTCCTGGGTGCAGATCAGACCTTCCCAGGCCAGGTAGCCGCTACCGTCGAAGGCCAGCTTGTTAGGCTCGATCACCTCGTTGATGAACGCATCCACGTCCCGATCGATCTGCTCAACGCTGGTGCCTTCCGGGAAACGCCACGCAACGGAGAAGCCCACTTCCTGGAATTCTTCGATGTGCATTTTTTTACGCAGACGACGGCTACGATTCTTTGCCATTATTTCACCCTCTCGAACATTAAGTCCCATACACCGTGACCAAGACGATGGCCACGCTGTTCAAATTTCGTTACCGGACGCGATTCCGGACGCGGTACATAGTCGTTGCTTTCCGACTGGTTTTTGTAACCGTCCAGCGACGACATCACTTCCAGCATATGTTCCGCATACGGTTCCCAGTCGGTCGCCATATGGAAGACACCGCCCAGCTTCAGCTTGCTTTTTACCAGCTCGGCAAACGGCGCCTGAACGATACGGCGTTTATTATGACGCGCTTTGTGCCACGGGTCAGGGAAAAAGAGCTGAACCATGGTTAAAGAATTGTCAGGAATCATTTTGTGCAGCACTTCCACCGCGTCGTGACACATCACGCGCAGGTTCTCAACGCCCTCTTCATGGGCCGTTGCCAGGCATGCACCCACGCCCGGGGAGTGGACTTCGATACCGAGGAAGTTCTGCTCCGGTCGCGCTTTCGCCATGGCCACCAGCGAGGTGCCCATACCGAAACCGATCTCCAGCGTGACGGGTGCGTCGCGGCCAAACAGCTCGCTAAAATCCAGAGGCTGCTCGCTGAACTCAACGCCCATCACCGGCCAGTAGCTGTCCAGCGCGTGTTGCTGCCCTTTTGTCAGGCGGCCCTGACGGCGGACAAAGCTGCGAATACGGCGCAGCGGGCGACCGTTTTCATCAAATTCCGGTGAAATGACGTCGTTTTTCATAAAAGAGTTGTCTGCTTGTGAGAATGTTCGGGAAACGGGCATTATCCAAAGTTAAGGCGTCTATGCAAGCATGGGAAAGATCCGGTTTACAGCAGATTGACGCTGTGCTGCAATCTGCGTCCCTGATTATGCGAATCGATGACCATGCAAGCCTCTCAATTTTCAGCCCAGGTGCTGGACTGGTACGACAAATACGGGCGCAAAACCCTGCCCTGGCAAATTGAAAAAACGCCGTACAAAGTATGGCTCTCCGAGGTGATGTTGCAACAAACGCAGGTCGCCACGGTGATCCCTTACTTCGAGCGTTTTATGGCGCGCTTCCCGACGGTGACCGATCTCGCCAACGCGCCGCTGGATGAGGTGCTGCACCTGTGGACCGGTCTTGGCTATTACGCCCGCGCGCGCAACCTTCACAAGGCGGCGCAGCAGGTCGCCATGCGCCACAACGGAAAATTCCCGGAAACCTTCGATGAAGTAGCAGACCTACCCGGCGTAGGACGTTCCACCGCGGGCGCCATTCTCTCCCTGTCTTTAGGCAAGCATTTCCCGATCCTCGACGGCAACGTGAAGCGCGTGCTGGCGCGCTGCTACGCCGTCGACGGCTGGCCGGGGAAGAAGGACGTTGAAAAACGCCTTTGGGAAATCAGTGAAGCGGTCACCCCGGCGAACGGCGTCGAGCGTTTTAACCAGGCGATGATGGATCTCGGCGCGATGGTCTGCACGCGTTCGAAGCCGAAATGCGAACTCTGCCCGGTGAATAATCTCTGCGTAGCGTACGCCAACCATTCGTGGGCGCAGTATCCGGGTAAGAAACCCAAACAGACGCTGCCGGAGCGCACCGGCTATATGCTGCTGATGCAGCACGGCGATGAGGTCTTCCTCGCCCAGCGTCCACCGAGCGGCCTGTGGGGTGGTCTATACTGCTTCCCACAGTTTGAAAATGAAGACCTGCTGCGTGAATGGCTTAAACAGCGCGGGATTGCTGCCGATAACCTGACGCAGCTGACCGCGTTTCGCCATACCTTCAGCCATTTCCACCTGGATATTGTGCCGATGTGGCTTCCCGTGTCCTCCTTTGCCTCGTGCATGGATGAAGGCAGCGCTCTCTGGTATAACTTAGCGCAACCGCCATCAGTCGGGCTGGCGGCTCCCGTGGAGCGCCTGTTACAGCAATTACGTGCCGGTGCAATGATTTAGCATCGACAAGAAAAAGAGGAATGAGTATGGCCAGAACGATTTTTTGTACTTTCCTGCAGCGCGACGCTGAAGGCCAGGATTTCCAGCTTTATCCGGGCGACCTGGGTAAACGCATTTATAACGAGATTTCCAAAGAGGCCTGGGGACAGTGGCAGAAAAAGCAGACCATGCTGATCAACGAGAAAAAGCTCAGCATGATGAACCCGGAACACCGCAAGCTGCTGGAGCAGGAGATGGTGAGCTTCCTGTTTGAGGGTAAAGACGTGCACATCGAAGGCTATACGCCACCGGAAAAATAGTATCGCGCCGCTGTTGCCGGGTGGCGCTTCGCTTACCCGGCCTACAAAACCGTAGGCCCGTGCAAGCGAAGCGCCGCCGGGCAACAGCAACGACTAAGCAAACACAACACGCACTCCCGGAATGATGAAAAAACTTTTAGCGCTAGCCCTTGTTGCGCCGTTGCTTGTCTCGTGTTCGTCAAAAAAAGGCGAGGATTACAACGAAGCCTGGATCAAGGACACCAACGGTTTTGACATTTTGATGGGGCAGTTTGCCCACAACATCGAGAACATATGGGGATTTAACGAAGTTCTTATTGCCGGACCGAAGGACTACGTTAAGTACACCGACGCCTATCTGACCCGTAGCCACATCAACTTTGATGAGGGTACGATCACCATTGAGACCATCGCAGGCACCGATCCTGCGGCACGACTGCGTCAGGCGATTATCAAAACCCTGCTGATGGGTGACGATCCGGGCTCAATCGATCTCTACTCCGATGCCGACGATATCACCATCTCGAAAGAGCCGTTCCTGTACGGCCAGGTCGTCGATCAGACCGGTCAGCCGATCCGCTGGGAAGGCCGCGCCACGAAGTTTGCCGACTACCTGCTGCAGACGCGTCTGAAGAGCCGCTCTAACGGCCTGAAGATTATCTACAGCGTCACCATCAACCTCGTCCCGAACCACCTCGACAAGCGTGCGCATAAGTACATTGGGATGGTGCGTCAGGCGTCACGCAAGTACGGCGTGGACGAGTCGCTGATCCTGGCGATTATGCAGACCGAATCGTCGTTCAACCCTTACGCGGTAAGCCGTTCCGACGCCCTGGGGCTGATGCAGGTTGTGCAGCACAGCGCCGGTAAAGACGTCTTCCGCGCGCAGGGGAAATCCGGCACGCCGAGCCGCAGCTATCTGTTCGACCCGCAGAGCAACATTGATACCGGTACGGCCTATCTGGCGATGCTGAACAATGTCTACCTGAGCGGTATTGATAACCCGACGTCACGTCGCTATGCGGTGATCACCGCCTATAACGGCGGCGCGGGCAGCGTGCTGCGCGTCTTCTCGAATGACAAAGTGCAGGCCGCCAACATCATCAACAGCATGGCGCCGGGGGATGTCTACTCCACCCTCACCACCCGCCACCCGTCAGCGGAATCCCGCCGGTATCTGTATAAGGTGAACACGGCGCAGAAGAACTACCGTCGCCGGTAATAATCAACACACCTTCTCCTGCAAGGAGAAGGTGTTCTGCTTCCCCTCTCCCACCCATACGAAAATGTTATTTGCATCACAATCCAAACTGCAAATTAATGTGGATTGCATTTTTTTGCGGGAGGTAACAAAACATATCGTTGGCAACTGATAGAATCGCATCAAATAACAACCCTGAATGTTCCCAAAACAACATATCTCCCGCTCACTTGTGAGGAAAGTAACATGAACCTTAAGCTGCAGCTTAAAATATTGTCGTTTCTGCAGTTCTGCCTGTGGGGTAGCTGGCTGACTACACTCGGCTCCTATATGTTTGTGACGCTCAAGTTCGACGGAGCGTCAATCGGTGCCGTATACAGCTCGCTCGGTATTGCGGCGGTCTTCATGCCAACGCTGCTGGGCATCGTGGCGGATAAATGGTTAAGCGCCAAATGGCTGTACATGCTCTGCCATCTGGTGGGCGCGGGGACGCTGTTTATGGCAGCCCAGGTGACCACGCCGGGGGCGATGTTCATGGTGATCCTGCTTAACTCGCTGGCCTATATGCCAACGCTTGGGCTGATCAACACCATCTCCTACTACCGCCTGAAATCCGCGGATATGGACATCGTGACCGATTTCCCGCCAATCCGTATCTGGGGCACCATCGGCTTTATCATGGCGATGTGGGGCGTCAGCTTCGCGGGCTTCGAACTGAGCCATATGCAGCTCTACATCGGTGCCGCGCTCTCCGTACTGCTGGCAATCTTCACCCTGACGCTGCCGACCATTCCGGTGTCTAACCAGCAGAAAAACCAGAGCTGGAGCACCATGCTTGGCCTGGACGCCTTCGCGCTGTTTAAAAACAAACGCATGGCGATCTTCTTTATCTTCTCCATGCTACTGGGCGCTGAGCTGCAGATCACCAACATGTTCGGCAACACCTTCCTGCACAGCTTCGACAACAACCCGCTGTTCTCCGGCAGCTTTATCGTTGAGCACGCGTCGGTGATGATGTCCATCTCTCAGATTTCCGAGACGCTGTTCATCCTGACCATCCCGTTCTTCCTGAGCCGCTACGGCATCAAGAACGTCATGCTGATCAGTATTGCGGCGTGGATGCTGCGCTTCGGCCTGTTCGCCTACGGCGACCCAAGCCCGTTCGGTACCGTGCTGCTGGTGCTGTCGATGATTGTGTACGGCTGCGCCTTCGACTTCTTCAACATCTCCGGTTCGGTGTTCGTGGAGAAAGAGGTGAAGCCTGAGATCCGCGCCAGCGCGCAGGGCATGTTCCTGATGATGACCAACGGCTTCGGCTGTATTCTGGGCGGCGTGGTGAGCGGTAAGGTGGTTGAGATGTACACCACCAACGGCATCACCAACTGGCAGCCGGTGTGGCTGATCTTCGCGGCGTACTCGCTGGTGCTGTTCTTCGCGTTCATCGCGCTGTTCAAGTACAAGCACGTGCGCGTGCCGAACGGTGCGCAGCCGATCGCGCACTAATCTTTGGTGTGTTGTGCCCGGTAGCGCTGCTGTATGACCGGATACATAGGTGACAGATCAGACCGGGAACATAGGTAACACTTTTAGTCTATCCGGATCACACTCTGGGTTTTTCGGTCGTAGTACGCAAGCGTTATCCCGTTA
>NZ_JBLKDA010000021.1:0-96173 GCF_047530215.1 Enterobacter sp. 01-M-03-SI-ECC | reverse complement strand
GTTCATCACATCAGCGAACCCGCTCATGTAACGTTGGTACATGGTAAAGGTTTCAGCGATATCCTGCGCAAGGCCATCTACGCTCAGACTGTCGCTCAGCAAAATTGAATACTTCGTTCCCACAGGGATTGCAGGATTTGCCGCTGGTGTCACGGTGAGGCTAGTTGCCCCGCTGATGGCGGTAATCTGGAATACCTGCGGCGGGCTGGTTAGCGCGATTACGGTGCAGCCATTACGGATGAGAGTGCCAGCTGCAGTGAAATTTGTTCCGGTACCAGTTAGGGTATTTCCGCTGATGGCAATAGTGCCAGTGTTATAAACCATATTTTCTCCGGGTAATAAAAAACCCGCATAGCGGGTTATATTAGAGATTAAAGAGCTGCGTCAGACAAAAGAGCCTGTTCCTCGCGTTATCGTTAAAGTGGGTGAAGAAATGGTTTTACCAGCTGTTCCTGTTCCTACGACTGTAATAGTTCCTGTAACTGTACTGGACGTTATGTTACTCACCGCATGCCGTACCGTTATCCAAAGCCCGCCAGTTCCGGCAGGAACATTTATGGTTCCAAAATCACGGGAGCTGCCATTAATATTGAGGGTTATATTTGCAGTCGTTGTGCCTGACAGAGAAGAAACGAAAATCAGTGCCTCAAGGAGTGCTGATTTCCCTAATACCGATGAAGACGAATCGGTAAAAGTAATTGTTCGCGATGCATTCCCTCCACCTGAAACAACGACATCACTACCAATACCCACGTTCGCTATATCGCCAACAAAACTGGTAGCTTCGACCGTACCTTTGAAGCTACCGCTTGTTGCATAAACCGCCCCACGCACAGTAACGTTATTGAAAACGGCATAACCCGATTTGTTGATGTGCCAGCCGACGTTTCCTGTTCCGTCCCATGTCGCGGACTGGATGTAATTACCAATTTTAGCGTTGGCAATTGTTCCATCCTGGATAAAGCTATCGCTTATGAAAGTTTGCCCGTTCTGGATCACAAATGGCAGCGTAACTGTACCGCCAGCCTGCGCCATTACCGCGAAACGGTCAGCCACAAACAGCACCTGTGATTGCATGCCGGATGGCGCATTCTCAACACCTATCCCCATACCAGCAGCATACTGTTTTCCGTTCGCATCCACGGCAACCTTGATGCTGTACATCGCGCTGAGCTGGCCGTTTACGTTCGCAATTGCCTCAGCATTCGTGGTTATCGCAGACGTATGCCCGTTCACGGTCGCCGTGATGGCATTTATCTGCGTGGCCGTGGCCTGCTGATAATTCGAAACCGCCTGGCTCAGGCTATTGATGGATGCCCTGTTATTGTTGACGTCAGTTTTGACATTCAACAGGGCTTGCGCCGTTGCCTCCCTGTCGTTTGCCATGACGTTATCAATACGACCTATAGCGGCCTTGTTATCTCCGTACTGCGCGCTGAGTGTGATTTGCTGATTAACCTGCGCGAGCGTACTAGTGATCAGCGCAATAGCATTGTTCTGAATACCGCCGCTGGCCGTATCAGTTTGTGCACCCAGTTCTTCCAGACGTGATGCCATTGAGGAATCGAGGTCTGTTACAACCTGGCTAAGGTCAGTGATTGATGCTGTATTTTGAGCGCCTACAGCAGATGCTGAATCAGCTTTGTCAGATGCGGCCTGAGTGGCAGCCGTCAATTGACTTACCGCAGAAGCGCGAGCTTCAGTTTCCGTTGCTAACGCCTGGCGAACATCAGTAATACCCGCTTCATTCTGGGCAGTTTTCGCTTCTAGACGAGTAACATCCGTGACGCGTGCCTCCGTCTCAGTGGCGATCACCTCCCGGAGCTGTTCGAAGGTCGCAGAGTTAGCGCCCTGCTGGGCTGTCTGGCGCACAACAACATCAGCAATAGCCATGGCGTTGCCAATGATTGCTTCTGCTGTCTGCTTATTCGAACCTACTGCTGCAGCCAGACCATCGGCGTTCTCCTTAATCGCGTCAGAAAGTTCGGCCAGTTTCTCGCTGCTGGCTACTGCATCCTCAATTAGGTCCTTTAAGACTTCAGAACTTTTGATGTCCTCCAGGATTGCATTGGTGATATCACTGAAGTCGTCCGTTGGTTTTCCAGAAGCCTCTACAAATCCTGAAACGCCAAATGCATTACGAGTTCGAACATAAACGTAATAAACATGGTCAAACTTAAGTTTTTGGATGGTCCACTGATTGCCACGGCCAAGGAATTGAGTTTTATTCTCAATGTCGTCGGACAATGGAATCGGAGTCTCACCTGCGTACCAAAATTCAAAAGAAGTATCAGATGTGGCAGTAACAGACATGACCGGAACTAAAGTGGCCTGAAGTGGGCCAGGTATCCACTGAACCGAGTTCGGGGGATTAGGCGCTCCGATAATCAGGCTTACCTGAGTCTCAGCGCCTTTCATTCCATTTTCGTTTCGACCACGAACCCCAAGCGTGTAACTTCCTGCATTCAGGCCGTAAAACTCATATCGGAACTGATCGGTCTCATACTGCGCAACTAATTTCCCATCAGCACTGTAAACGTACAGTTCAAACATCAGCTTTTTAGTGGTTGTAGCTGTTTCCCAGGTTGCTGTGACCTGAATGGTCTCAGAATTTGTGTTAATGATGCGCAGATTTTCAATGTTTGGCACACGGTAGCCATTAAGGGTATCGCTGGGAATGTCAAAAACAGCCCCCTCATCAACAATGGCCTGCTTATTTGGATCGTGCTGGGAGGCCGTAATGCTGTATACGGAATTATTTTCGGTCTCCGCAACGCTGAGGATGCGGAATAAACGAGTCGAGACGCTGCTGGTAGAAATGGCAAAAACCGTTCCATCCCGCACCCATGATGGAGTCGTCTTCAGGGTCACGACGTTGTTTGCAACACCGTCAATAACGTACTTCACGAACTTACCATTGCTACCCATGATAGACATGGTATCCCCACCGCCGATAAGCGAGGAGTCAACAGCATCAACGGTAATTTTATTGCCTGAATGCGACATTATTCTGCCGCCGAGGCGTGCGCCGGCATAGTTGTTGTCCATGATTTCAACTATGTCGCCAGGAGTGAAATGGATGGCGTCACGGGCCATCTGGAAAGTTAATCGGCTGCTTTCACGTTTCGCTGTTTCAAGTAGCCATTTACCAGCCCGCCATGCCTGACCGCGTGAGGTACAGCCAAACGCCTCCAGAGTGGTCTCGTTGTAGTTTCCTTTGGCAATCATCTCATCGTCGGAAACGTACTCTTTCACCTGCTCCCAGCCGTTATCCGGGTCAGTCCATGACACAATAACTGCATTGTATTTTTCAGATCGCTTTACAGAACTGCGTTTGAACTCACCATTTACCACATTAGCATTCGTGATTGTCGCGATCGGGTCTTGTGGCGCATCCAGCATGACAGAAAGGCGCAGGCCGTCCCACAGCACAATTCCACGGAACATGCTCGCTATCTTGTCGAGAATGTCACGCGCGCTGGCCTGCTCTGTGATGTAAGCGTTAAGCGTCATGCGTGGCTCTTTGCCGCCGTACCCATCATCAACAAGCTGATCGCAATACTGAGACAGCACATACAGCGCACCGTCATCAACATCGATGTAGCCAGCGCGCTTAGCCAGACCAAAGCGGGAGTTCTTTGCCAGTTCTCTGAACAACCAGGCAGGGTTATTTGTCCATGCCTGTTTGAAACCACCCGTCCACAATCCGGAGTAAGTTCGGGCGATTGGGTCATAATTGTCTGGTACAGACACAATCAGTCCGCGAAGATGGTAAGTGCGGCTTGGGGTGTCGGTGTACTGGTCGCGGTCAATAACGGCGCCTGCGATGGCTGAATATGGATAGCTCAGGTTGTCATCGGTGATTTCACTGTAGCTATTCCAGATAGTGCCGTTGGACAGCAAATCACTGCTGCTGTCGGGCGTAATGCGGCGAACGCGAATATCAAACGGCTTGATATCCGGAGCATCAATCAGATGGGCCTCAAGATATTCGCCTGATATCTTCCCGGTGATGGTCACAGTCTTTTCAATAACCCAGCCTGAAGCGCCAGTTCTGCTCTCCAACACCAGAGTGACGGACGTGTTTTTCTGATTGCCTTTGGTGTCCTGCTCGACCAGTCCGGTCACACCAACGTTAAACCGCACCCGGGTAACGTCCTGATCGGTTATGGTGCGAACCAGCGGAGTATCATAGGTTACTTCGGTGTTTACGATGGTGGTCGCTTCAATAGCAGAGAAGCCATTAATGGGGGATTGCGTTTCAGAGCCGGGGCGCCAGGCGACGCTGACACCATTTACGCTGACACTGCCTGTCGCATCAGTTACGGGAGTCTTATTGAGCTTGAACGATGACAGGTGTTCCTGATCAACGGGCCCATAGATAGGCCCTTCACTGATGAGATCCAGTACCCGGTAAAATTGCTTTGACTTGAGGTTATCGTCGAGGAGTTTGGGGGTTGATGCTTTGCCGCCGCCTGAAGACATAATGCCACCTTAGCTAATAGATTCCGTCCAGTCCTGGTTGTTGCTTGTGTCGATGCCGAGTGAAATAACGTTCGAGCCGACCTCCATTTCTCCAAGGAGGAGTGGCACCGCCCGGCCCTGGCCTACCCGGTTCTCAGCACTGGTAAAAGAGTTGTTTGTGAGCGTATTGGTCTCAGCGGCTTCTGCGGAGGTTTTGGTTTTCATGTTGCGTGACATGTAGATCGAGTAAGCTACCGAAGCCACGCTGACAGCCACCGCAATCCAAGCCGCAGCAGCGGCAGTGATGGCACCTTCAACTACCGGCACAAACAGGACTATAGAACCATCTTTCAGGTGGCGATCCAGATGCCATTGCATGGCCGACACCTCAACATCCTCGCCCGCTACCCGCACACGCAGCTTTGTATTGAGAAAGGCTTTTTTGAATTCGAAATCCTGCGCCAATAGGAGGCGTAATCCCTGCGCTGGAGTATCAACATTCAGGGATATCTGGCGGTAAAATCGGCGTAGATTGCCTGCAAATTTAAAGATGAGCACTGTTCGTGTCTCCAGATTGAATGCGTCTGCTTGATGTATGCCGGGCGCATTTGTTCTCGTCTGCTGAGGTGTCCGACATGGTCATGGTGAAGCACAAGGTTGTCATGAAGGAGAATCATTGAGTGGCATGGGTCGGCGCCGGGGAATGGCTGCCTGATAATGACGTCGCCTGGTTGTGCATCCTGCATGGATACCTGATAGAAGCCATTGACCTGCATATTGGCGAGATAGAGATTTTCTCCCCGCAACCACCATCCGTTAGTCCTCCCGAAGTCCGGCAGGTCGATGCCGCAAAGATGATATGCGTCCCGGAAAAGCGTGTAGCAATCCATAATGCCGTGGTCGAACCTGCGCCCCAGCAGGAGTGGCACAGGCCTGTATTTCCTCAGTTTCCCGCCAGATGCAAGCCACCATGGCAGCCCCGTCATTACCTGCATCTGCCGGTCAGCACCAGAAAGCGCTGGCTGGCTTTGCGGATGCGAATGGAATACTGCGATAATCTCCCCTTTTTCCTCCGCTGCAAGCCAGTCGTCGTCACTTATGCGGAAGTGATGCCAGGGCTCCGGATGCACATTCCGACAGCGAAACACACGCTCGTCATTCAGGATTAACGCACACACTTCATCCTGCGACGATGCCGCATAATCGAGTAGTTCTTGCATCAGGAGACCTTTTGAGAGCCGGGGAAACTGCTTATAGGCATTGGTTCAGGACGTGGGTAGCGAAACCGGCAACCGGTACGACGGTGGGAGCATTTATCCTTCGCTGGATCAGTGGTTGGGTTGTCACGCTCATCTGCAACAGGCGGCCCGTCATATCCACACCCGACGCCGCGATACTGCCACTGGCATACGTCGGCGAGAATAGTACGGGCCGGGATGATGGCGTTGTCGCAGTCAATCGGTGTCGCCAGCGTGTAGGTCACCTGCTCGAACGTCTCTTCCGTCATCTCTTCAACGACGTATCGGGAAACAGCTTCCTGCGTCGGGTCGGCATCAGGGTTCCCGTTCGGGAAATTTACCGCGTCCAGGTATTTCACCGGAACCTGTCTTCGGGTGATGACTACTCCCAGCATGTCATCAAAGTCATGGTTGATGCCAGTCAGTAAACCGGTAACGTTCGCCACCGCCATAGACGGGCGGGCGTAGGTGCCCTCGTTCTTTGACTCGAATCCCTCCACCGCTATCGGATATGCCTGATACTGATTCCCCTTCCAGATCACATTTCCGTAATATCCATTGGTGCCGGAATGGAACCTGATAAGGTCTCCGCCAAAGGGTTGCAGGTCGGCTTCGAACAGGTCGATAAACGCGCCTACTCCAGCGTCGACGCTATCAATAATCATACTGGCTGGTATGTCGCGCACGGCAAACTCCCATAAAAAAAGCCACCAAGTGGTGGCTACTGTTTGAATATCAGGATGTTGCTTACTGATAACCCTGGTTAACGTGTAAGCTCAGCCCGTCAGTGGTGGGACACTGACGTAACCATCGAAGGGGGATGGCTGATTACCTCTGATAAAGGAAAAATAATGTCAGAATTGAAATTAAACGCTATTGACTTTATTTCTTTTGCGGTCGCTGGAAATACATTTAAATTAAAAGCTAATTTGATTGGCCCTAATGACAAGTTTCATTCGGTAAACCTAGATATAGCGCCAGATGAGATAAAGAATAAAACCATCGGTGAGATTGAAAAACTTGCTATTCAAGCCTTGCGTTCAGCTTGAATTACGGCAATTTGATCTAATTTCGCAGTGATTTGATTATAAGCACAGGTGTGAGCGCTAATAACTTCTTCCATCTGTGCTTTCATTGAATCAACCATAGCCTCTAACTCTTCAACACGTTGTTCTAAAGTCATAACTGTCTCCCGCCTTTCGGCTTATCGTGGTACTTGTTCAAAAGTGGCCGTCAGTTCAAACAGCGGCCCGGTCTTTGTCATATTCCAGGATCGGCAGACAAACAGCGCCTGCACTCCGGTATCCGATGGCGTCCAGTAGAAAGACTGCACCGCCATACGTGCCTTGAGGAAAGCATCGACAGCTTTCGCAGCATTAGGCCTTGAGCATTTCGCATCATCCACGCCTGTGAATGTCAGCGAGTATTTATCCATCAGATGGTTAATGCCCTTCGTTTGGCGCTGCTCATAACCATCACCAAGCTTAACAACAGCGACATTAGGCGTCCGTTCTGCCGAGTAGCCTTTCTGTGGTGACCAGGTAAATATCTCTGGCACGATTACCTCCGTAGTAATCCATTCGGACGCTGCTGGTCTCGGATGGTGTTCAGGCTTACCTGCTTCATCATCTGCGACATCTTCGCCATGGTGGCATCATCAATGCCACCAGTTGTGTTGATTTCAAAGGTGATGTGCTGGACGACGCTACCGCCAACACTTCCACTACCCTGCATATCCCGGTTGCTAATCACCCTACCGTTGTCACCGGGAATCATGTACTGGCTGCCGTTGCTGGCCTGGTAGATTTCTGGCTTCCCGCCTTCACCCACTCGATACATTGAGTTGGCGCTGACGGGGCCGCCGTGCTCGCGGGCGCCCGATAGAGTAACGCTTGCCACGTTGGAAAGTAGTGAGGCACCAGCTGATGCAATGGCAGCGTAGTTAGCAAGTTTCTGGTATGGCGTTAACGCTGTTGGATCTGCCATTGCCTGCATGATTGCCATATTCAGGCTCAGCGTTGACTGTGCGATAGCAAAGGCCTTGCTAGCGGCAAACATCGCAAGATAGGCACCACTGCTTTTGCCACCGGCGTTTTCTATCATGCTGGCCAGGCTGTCGAAACCAGACGACGCGGAACTTAAGATAGAACCCAGCGCCTGCACTTGCTGATTGGCTTCTGTTTGCGCGATCGCTTTTCGTGCATTTGACGCCTGAAGCTGAATGGCCGTCTTCGCATCCTCATACTGCTGAACAGAGAGCACGCCCTGATCCTGATAAGACTGCAGCGCCTGAAGCTTTTGCTGCTCCTCTAAGGCTATCTGCGCCGTAGGGTCCTGGACCGCTCCAGTAACAGGATCAACTGAAGTTTTCCCTGCGGCCACCTCCTGATTAACGAACCTGCCAGCCTGCTCGGCCTGCTGACGCATTTTCAGAGCATTGGCGACATCCCACGTTTTAGCCGCATACTGCCCCGCAAGACGGATCTGGCCTTCTGTAGCCCCCTTACCCAAAGACTGCTGAGCCGTCAGGATCGCCTGTTCCCGGCTCAACTCCTTCGTATAGTCTGCTGCTAGCTCGGACTGTTGCTTTAAGCTGGATAACTTCTGAGTAATTGACTCAGCCTGACTTGCCGACTTTTTCCCTTGGGACTCAGCTTCCGAAGCAGCCTTATTCCTAGCCTCTTCAGCTTTCTGGAGGTCGTAGTTTTCTCCAGCTAGTCTTTTAGCAGCTGCGATCTGGTTCGGGTTCTCCGTTGCCTTTGCGGCCTCCATGCCAGCTTTGGTAACGGCACGCAGGCGCTCATCCTGAATTTTAAGAAGCTCGTTTTGCTCCTCCAGGTTCAGGATTATTTTGTCACCGGCCTGAGTTGGCGGTGAGATTTCCAGTGCCTTTGGATTGAAGTTCTGCCCCGCCTGATTGGCCCTGTTGATTGCATTGGCGGTATTGCCAAATGCTTTCGCTACAGCGTCCTGAACCTGCTCAAGCACCGTTCCCTTTTCGATGAGGCTATCGTGGATACCCATCGATTCGAGCATGTTGTTATTGAGGATGGTCTGCGCGCTGTCTCTGGTTCTGATCGTGTCGTTCAGCTTGCCTTCAATGTCGGAGCGGTCGCGCTGTTTCTGATTGATTTCGTCGGTTAGCCTGGCTGCGATCTTGAGTAGTCCGTTACCTTGCTCTGCTGTAGTGCCAAACTGCTTGCCTTTTGACACATATTCATCGCGCTTAGCGATTAGGGAGTCAATCTCACCAGTCAGGTCAGCGATCGCGCTTTTTTGCCCCTCTATCGCGGTATTGGCATCTGCGATAGAACCCCTGAGAGAGGTTACGCTCATTGATTTCATTGAGCTATTGAGCTTGTCCAGGCCGTCAGCGAAGGCGATCGCTTCCTCTTTTGCTTGCTGTGATTTCTGCCAAAAGTAGAAAATCGCAGCCCCGGCCAGCATTGCCGCACCCATCGGCCCACCGATGAGAGAAAGTGCACCCCTGGCTAGTCCGATACTCGCGGAAGCGGCGCGCACCGCAGCAGCAGCTCGTGTAGATGCTGCGGCCTGCGCATCTTCAGCAATCTTGTGTTCAATGGCTGCGGCAGTAGCCCGTGTTTTTGCGGCCACAAGCGCATCCATCGCTGTCATCTCAGCAGCGCTCCCTCTCGCTACGTTATATTCAGCTTGCGCCAAAGCAAGCGCGGACATTGTGGCTTCCTTATCTGCCACGGATTTGCGCAATGTAGAGTTAGCTGAAATCAATGCAGCCTGTGAAGATTGGGAGTCAGCAATAACCTGCTGCCTGGAAGCTGCAATGCTCTTAACTTTTGCCGCTACACCCTGTGTCATTGCTCCAACATATCTCGCAGCAATGACACCAGAAAAGACAGTCGCCGCAGTTGTCGCTGCATCAATGAAGCCAGTCATCTTTTCAGAGTTCTGGCTGAACTTAAGCATTGAATCAGCAGAAGCGATCAGCCCGTTGGTAAATTCCTGGATAACTCCAGTCTCATTCTCGAAGGCAACGAGGATGGATGTTATCGCAGTCTTAATTCGCACACTGGCATCGACAAGGTTGTTAGACATCCCAGCCGCTGCTGCTGTGTTTGCTTCAAGAGATTGCCGGAGTCCTTCGGTAAGCTGCTGAGCCGTCAGTTTCCCCGCGGCGCCCATCGCTCGGATTTCAGCTGCCGATTTGTTACTGGCCGTGGCTATGTCATTAATCACCGACGGAATAGCGGTGGTGATTGTCTCCCACTGGTCCGCCGCCACCTTGCCGGTGTTGATTGATTTTGAGAAGGCATCAATTGCGTTGTTTGCGCGATCAGCAGAGGTGGCGTTTTTCACGAACGCATAGGACATTGAGTCCTGCACATCAATAGCCTGGTTGGTTGTGTACTTCATGCTGCGCAGACTGTCAGCCGTGCGGATGTAAAGCTCCTGTGCCTCCTGCAAAGAACGATATGTACCGTTTGCTGTTGTCAGCAGACGCTGCTGCACCATTTCGAACTCAGCCTGGCTGGAAGTAGCCATTTGCACGCGCTCGGCCATTTCCTGATACTTCTGCACCAGGCCAGCCATTTCACGCAGCGCAGAGGCCGCAATCACACCTTTGATTGCAGATGACAGCCTCGATAGTCCGGTATCAAGCGCATCAGCCGCCTTGTTCGTTTTGTTGAAGCTCTGCTCCATGCTGTCTAGAGCTTTATCAGCCTGGCGCTGCCCTTGCAGCAGTGGCGCTACGTCAGCGCTTACTTCGTAGTAAATTTCGCCAACGTTCGTGGTCATTCGCTATTCTCCGGGAAATAAAAAACCCCGCCGTAGCGAGGTTTAGAGGTAATTACGTTTGTTGTTAATAGCCTTTAATGGCATTTATCGTTTGAGTCTGGTTTGACTGCTGAATGATGCTGTCGGTGGTTTTCATCCTCACCTTCGCATCTTGCTGGCCAGTCTGCGTGTAGAGATCACAGTCAGCCTGGCTAATCGATAAACTTCCTCTTCGTGCAAACTCTGCCTGAATTTTCGGCATGATTTCAGTATTTCCATACCCAATAGCCTGCCCTTTAAGCGTACACAGACCTACATCATCATAAGATGTCAGCGGGCGCTCTTGGGCGCAGCCAGCGAGAGTAAAAGCAGCGAAGCCAACCAGAATTAACTTTCTCACGTCCCTATCCCCATTAGAAAAGATGGGATTAATCCTATCAGGGATCGGGCAAATGAAGAAACCCACCTGAACCTCTACGCCGCCTTAGCCAGCCGCCGCGCTTTCTTAGCCATATAGTCATCAGCCACCGCGTCGTACTCTTCTTTCGTGAAGCCCTTCTGGTCAGGGTATTTAGCAGCGATGAGTAATTGAAATTCGGTCATCGTGAGTTGCTCAGCCTCTGCCCGGCTCATGCCGAAGTGATTGCGCGCTGCGCTGATATATTCAAACGCATTGAATTCACTGGTCGCTTCATTGCTTTCATGCCGCTGAAGTTTCCTGACCTTAGCTTTTCCGATGATGCCATGAGCTATCAGTGACTGAGCAATGATCAGCATGTTGTATTCATTCATGGCACCACGGCGAACCTTAAATGTTTTCCCTGCCGTTTTAGCTGGACGCAATTCGCCGATCAAAGCAGTGGTATCTTCATCACAGCATGCATCAATCACTGTCATAGCCGCCATTACAGCCTTGCGCCCGTAACTGGTCGATTTGATATGCTCGATAAGCCAGACAGGAACGACACCATAAGCTTTTATCGCTGATTCAATTAACCCGGAAACTTCGTCGTGATAGAGGTTATAGAAGGTGCTGACAATCTCGACGGGTTCGCCTATCCGTGTCATGTTGATGAATGAAGGCCTGAGTAAATAGTCCTGATCTCCATATGTGATCAGGCATTCCCCAATTTCTTTTATTGTTTTCATGAAAACCTCATAACCTGAATTATCTGGGGCACCAGGCGATACCCCATGTAATGCAGGTTAAACCGTCACTGTCACGGCAAATACGGCAGTGAATTCGCCATCGTCAGTTTTCACTGTGATATTGGCAGTGCCTGCTGTCGCGCCGGAAGGGGCGTTAACTGTTACCGTGTTGCCGCTGATTGTCGCGGTTGCCCTTGCCGGAACGGAAGATGTAGCCGTGAAGGTTTTCTCCGATGCATCGGCAGGCGCTACGTTTACCGCGAATGTTGTGGACGATCCAGCTGCTACAGATGCACTGGTAGGTGTCACAGTCACACCTGTAACCGGAACATCTTCAGCGACCAGTTGCACGTCGATGGTGTCAGAATCAGATACCTTAAATTCCGTTGTCAGCGTAACAATATCGTTACTGCCACCATCAGATCTAAGCGCGTTGATCACCATATAACCGACAAAACGAACCGGGCCGTAATCCATGAAAACCCAGATAGTCGGCTGGCGACCTGCTTTCACCTCGTCGTTGTAATATTTAACGAAGTTACCGACACCGAACTGATCGAGTTTGTCACGCTTGCGAACTTCACCTTCAAATGAGATGGTGAAATCACTGTTTGTGACGATATTTTCAACGTAGCCTTTCGTATCATCAGCATCGCTGGTAACAGTGTTAGGGCTAAAGTCAAAGCCTTTCGACGTGCCAGCCATCAGCGGCAGTCGCTCGCTTTCAAGCGGGATTGTGTCAGGGCAGCCCAACGCAACCTCCAGCACCACGGCGCGACCAAAGAGCTTACTGTTGTCAGTAGAGCAACCTTGCATATTCTTACCTCTTCATAAATAAAAAATGCCGCCATATGGCAGCCTGTTGATGTTGCTTACTCCCCGTAGAGGCAAGCGAATTGAAGTCGGAAGACGATCCTTCCCTCATCGGTCGGTATCGGTGGCGGGATGCCACCCATATTTTCGATTTGCCCTACACAGCTGTCGCTGATGGGGTTGTCCTGCACGTAATCAATAATTTTCTGCACTGCCTGAGCAGTTACCGCGCGTTTATCCCTCGGCCCGATAACATCGACCAGTACGTAATGTTCTGCTCCAAGGTCTTTACGGATTGGTGTTCCGCCATTTGGTCGGAATACGATAAATGAGTCAGTCGCTTTCCTGGTGTCTTCAAAGAATAGCAATTGCACGATCCGCCCTTCAGTAAGCCCGGCCGCAACGAACAGGTTTTTGACCCGTTCATACATTGATGGCGTCATACCGATATCTCCTTATGCACCACCGCGTCGATTTGCCCGCGCATGTCATCAAAGCCTTTTTTGAGGAATTCTTTCTCAGCCGTTGATCGCCGGAAGGTCTGCTTAACGTTAGGGTCGTGTACTGTCAGCGCGTAATTTGCCGAATACCCGACACGCCCGGTCACACGCACGCCGTTTATGACTAATTCACGGTACTGGCTGTTTATCAATAACGATGTGTCGATAGGCGTGTACAGAGCTGCCTGTGAGCTTCCGATAATGAGTGCTGACTGAATGGCGCGGGCAATCTTGCGCCCGGTGATGTCATCAATCAGTCTGTTCAGATTGGCCTTGCCCTGAGATATGCCACGAACTTTACCGCCCATTTATAGCCCCGATAGCAGCGCATAATCGTCTGCGGTCCGATTGAATGTGTCGGCGTACCGGATGACCTGCAAAATCTTGTCGGCACCAGCCACCAGAGGATCAGACTCGACAGACTCACCGATGAAGATGAAATCACCGGTCTGCGCGTCTGCGTATTCAGTCCATAACGTGTTTTTAACCACCACTTCTGAACCAAGGTTACCGAGAGACGCAGATACACCAGCAATCTTCTCTGACATGCCACCCTGATAGTCGCAATCAATGACAAGAGGAGCGGAATACCCAAGAGGATCGCCGTATTCATCCTTGCCAAGGTTTCGCCAGACAGTGGCCTTTGCGGTATAACTCCAATTCGCGGTTGCTGACATCAGCCCTCCTTCCAGCGAAGTACCTTCGCGCCAGTAGCCCGGATACGCGGGCAGTTGATGAACCACTCGCCGTCCGATTTCACGTAGCCGGTAGTCTCCCGCCCGGTATCGGTCAGCACCCATACTCGAACGAATGAACGCGGCAGCCGGACGCTTACGGATGTCCAGGTCATCAGCAGCCCCCAACAACGAGGAACATCCCAACCTTCTGCCCGACATCGATGGGCAGCTCTGACGTGCAACCGGAGGTATCCAGCGCCAGTAGAGCGTCACGCATGTTGAGCACGCTATCGCTGTAGTCAAACGAGCGAGAGGCACCGGACGGAGCGCCCTGCGACTTAATCCGCTGCGTATAGGCCGTCAGGGCCATCAACGTGACAGCGTATACCTGAATCAGCACCAGATCGCAATCGTCGTAACCGGCAGCAATCAGGCAGGGCTCAATCTTCGCCATCTTGCAGAGATAGGCGTCGATCATGAAGTCAGGGACGGTGGTATAGCCGAGCGCAGACAACTGCTGTTTAACCTGCGCCGCTGTTATCTGCACTACAGCCATGGTTATTTCGCCTTCTTGGTAGCTTCTGCCAGGGCGGCTTCAGCCTCTTCAGCGCGCTTCGTCACCGCCGCCAGCTGCTCATCGAATGTGGCTTTTTCAGCTGCAGCCTGGTCAGTGAGTTTAGCCACCTGCTCCAGCGATTCATCACGTTCCTTCGTCACCGCCGCCAGCTGCTCGAGCAAATCGCTATGCTGTGATGCTGCCGGCACTGACTCGCCGAAGAGCTTTTCACCCTTCTTCTTGTCGGTCTCTTTCGCTTTACCAGTCGCTTTCCAGCGCGCTGCTGTTGCATCGTCAACTTCAACTACCGCACCAACCTCCAGCTTGCGGAGGTTGGCACCAGCAAACACGTTACCTGATGTGATTTCTACCAGTGCCATTTGTTTCTCCTTAGCTGCTCGCGAAGAGCACACCATGTTTGAGGTTGATATCCTGCTTAACCATCAGGCCCATAGCGCCCCAGGTACGCCAGATGAAGTCGCTGTTGTAGAACTGACGAGGGTCAGCAACAGTACCTACGGCCTGGCCGGTGATCGGAGCGATAACGCCTGCAGTCAGCGGTACCACCAGAATCTGGTTTCCGGTGAGTTCTGCATCTTCTTTCACCGCAGCAATGCCAGACAGTTTCAGGATTTCCTGCAGGATGGTGCCAGACTGGTAATTGTCGCTGTAATAGCGCTCCCAGTTGGACATGATCTCGCTGGAAACATACCAGGTCTGTGGTGCGTACTGGTTGTTACCGATTTTCAGCGTATCGCGTAGTGCGATCGCACCATTTCGGTTCTGTTCTGCGGTTGTAGTGCGGCTGGAGAAGTCGATGTTCAGACCAGATGCGCCTAAATCAACCTGACCGACGCGCTCATCGTTCTTCAGGCCTTTCCAGGTTTTGCCGTCGAAAGTAACGAAGTTGCCTTCTGAGTCGCGGAATCCATTGAACATGTAGTCCACGATTTTACGGCGCACATCATCAACAGAGCCGCTCTGAGCGTCAGACAGGGAGGCCAGTGCAGAACCTTTGTTAAAGATCGGGTCACGCCAGTGGAATTTGAAACCTGAATCGTGCACTGGCACCATCGTGCCGTCGAAGCTGTATGCACGAGCATCCAGCGCCGCACCAATCTGGCCAGACATGGAGGTGTGCGCCCAGCCACGGCCGCCAGTACGCGCATATTCATACACGGACTCTTCCAGTCGTACAGAGCGAGACAGCGGCATCAGGTCGTTAAACAGGGTGAACTCAGTGTTCGGTTCGAACTGCGCCAACACAGTCTGATCATAAGCGCGGTACATGCGGCGGATGTCGTCGACGGCGTTGACTGCGTCCAGGTGACCATTCTCACCAAAACGAGCTCGGGCAATGAAGTCAGCCACGGCCTGGGCGCTCATGTTGCGCGCCATCTCCAGTTCACGGAACTGTGCCTGGTTCACTTCGAGGTTACCGGTGCGTTCACCGATAGAGCGAGAAAATACAAGCATTCAGGTGCTCCTTACTTGATAACGACGCGCAGCAGATCGCCTGCAGCAACGGTGTACGCCGTGTCTTCTTCGACATATGCGCGGATGGACTCGCCTGTGGCATGGGCTTTAACCTGGCCGTTTGCGATGGATAATGGCTGCCCTTTTTTGTAGGTGCCTCCCGCCGCGCGCACGTTAAGGAACATGCCAGGCATCGGATGGATGCCAACTACCAACTCATTAACAGGGATTGAGTCGTCAACCGTCTGGCAGCGCAGATAGTCAAAGTCAGCGACATAGAGGATCGCCTCTTCGTTGCCATCAACCGAGGCCGTGAACTTGGCGGCAGAGAAAAAGCCAACAGTACCTGGCTTAGTGGCGGCCGCAGCAGCACCTTCACGGTTGAGCAGCGGATTAGGGAATACGCCACCGGCGTGAATTACGTGTTTTCCGTCTTTAGCCATTTTTTACTCCGGCATTTCGCTGACTGATTGGGTGTTGGTAGCCTGATTGCGGAATGCACCGTTCAGGCCGAAAGAGGTCTGGCACTTGGCGTACATAGCGTCGAGCGCCTTGCCGTCCAGATCTGCGACTTCTTCATCGCTCATGTTCATCGCCAGTTTCACTGCCGCGCGCTTTTCGCCTTTCTCTTTGTCGGCGTTCGCGTTCAGGCTGTTGAAAACGACGTCCACGCGATCGGCGAGTGTTTTCGCCCACGCTGGCATCTCTTCGTTATTGGTGGCCTGCTCTTTTTTCTTGGGCTTTCCGGTTTCCGGGTCGATTTCTTCATCGCCTTTTTTCTTGGCGGTGGCTTCTTCGGCCTTCATCTGGTTGTATGCGTCCATCAGCTCGGCGTCGGACTTGCCTTCAGTCGGCTTACCAGCGGCTTGCAGCGCATTGATAATCAGTTCTTTCATCGGATCTTTCTCTCCGTTGGTTTTAATCTCGTACTCAGTGGGTTTGCGCACGACTTCTACAGGTTCGCCGACGAACACGGCCTTGCCGTCGTCATCGATGAGGTACTTCTGCTTCAGGTATTTGGTGTCATTGCGGTAGATGAAGCTGTCCGGCCACACCGTTTCAGGCCAAAGCCACTTATCTTCGGTATCACCCTCGCGCAGCTTGTCGCTGATAGCGCGTGAGATATCGTCGAATGAGAAGTTAGAGGCGTTGGTGAAGAAAAATTTTGTCTTGTTGAGCAGGCCGTCTCGGGTGCAGTCGATGCCATCAGCCAGGCGGGCAACTTCAATCTGCTGCTCATCACCTTCTGAGTTAACGAAAATGCCCACGCCCTCTTCCGGCGTACCGGCGCCAGGCTCATCGAGCAGCACCGCCACATGGTCAAACATCATGTTGGTGGCGATTTCGCTGTACTTTTTGCCCTTCGACTCGCCATTGGCGGCAATGCCGGAATACAGCAGGCCGGTGGAAATGTGGATAGGGTCGGAGTTGGTACCGGCCAGCATCTCATCCAGGCGGTTAATCAGGCGTTTGCCCTTGTCGCTCGACTCGGCATACTGGCGGTTGACATACATATCGCCCGTCACCTTTCCGTCTTTGTGGCTGACGTTCTGTAACCAAGCCCCGACGTGGTACTCGTTCACGGCCCGGACATCGCGCGCCGACACATGCTTGCCGTCCACTTTCGGGTGGCCCAGCGGCATCGGGTTACGCTCGAGCGTGTTGTAGGCCTTTTCGATTTCTGCTGCCGGGTACAACTTCCGGTTCATCACGATATCGTCCACGACAGGCGTGATGCCGCGAACCACGATATGTGGCTTGCCGTCGATGGTTTCAGTGGTGATGTTTGAAGCGGAGTTGACGACGGTCAGCACGTTAACGCGGTTGCGTTTCATGCTGGGTCCTCATTGGTGGATTTCAGGCAATAAAAAAGGCCGCCGTAGCGACCTTGATTTGTTTATAGCAGCCCCATCTCTCGGAGCTTATTCAAGTTGTGATCAATCTTGCGCTTGCCGTATTCGCCATGGAGCCTTTCACATTCAGCGTTGTAGGCGAGGACGGCAAGCTTGAGGTCATGGAAGTACCCGATGTGATGGTGCTTACCAGCAAGTGCGATCTTTGCGACCCATTTTGATGTCTTTCGGCTATCTGTTGGCGTGTGCCAAGAAACTCCGATAAATCCAGATTGCGAGTTAGACCTAAGGCTCTCGTTTATTTTATTGATCGACTTGGTGGCGGCTCGCAAATTTTCTATGCGATTGTCGGAGCGCACGCCGTTAATGTGGTCGATAAAATCAGGCTCATCGCCGTTGAACATCTTCCAGACGATTCGATGGGCCATTACCAGTGCGCCATCGACTTTGACGCGGATGTAGCCATCTTTGCGCTTATAGCCACAAACTGAGCCACTCTTGACGCAGCCGCGAGATATCTTGGCTATCAGGTCAGACCCTAACACCTCAAAAAGCTCATTCAGCCTATCCTTTGATGGCAGAGGGACAACGCCATCTTTGCTGGCTGGAAGACATTTTGTTTTGTTAAGCAAAGAGGCGCACGCCTTACAGCTTCCGCGATATCCATCAGTGCATTTTTTGCTTCTGTAAAACTCAGATAACGGCTTGGTCTCACCGCATTTCTTGCATGATTTCATTCTAAACCTCGTAGCAGGTTTCGTAGATGATGGGTGCGGCAGGGGTGTCTACGTTCACCCTCTTCGACTGGCCGGTCTAGCCGCACGTCAATTTTACCACTTCACTTTTCGTCAGGCTTCCATTTCTTGCGCTCGGCAGCCAATTTATCAGCCAATCCCTCGTTATAAATCTGACCATCATCTGTCAGTAATACTTGGATTTGGCTGCAATAACAGTTGGCGCGGTTCTTCATTTCACTGTAGAAGTCTCGCACCTCTTCGGTGGTGTAGACCTTGCCGTGACGGCTGGCATGCCAGGTGCGCGTCGTAGGCTTGAGCGCTGACAGCCACAGCAGGCCAGTGTTCAGCCCCAGCCGGTCAGCGGCCCAGTCAGTTTCGTTCCACTGAGCCTGCCGCAGCGCGCCGACCTGCTCAGTCTGAGCGATGGTCTTGGCCTTCGACATCGATACATCGAGACGCTTGCTGATGACGCTGGCCGTCTCGCGAGGATTCACACCGCGCGCTACTGCATCGGTGATGATGTTGGTCAGGTCGCCGCGGGCGGTGTCGCTGATAACCTTCCAGTCGCTGAACGTTGTCAGCCTGGCCGCCGCCACCTGATTAAGGTGGCCGGGGCTGCTTAAAAGCTGCTGGAGCGTCGTTTGGCTGGCGTACACCTGCGACTGCTGCGAGAGGTTATTGAATGCCTCCAGCGTGCCGCGCTGCGCTTCTGCGACGACGTAATCCATCGCCCAGAGGTTTTGCTCGCCACCATCCAGAAGATAATCGTCGAGAATGCCCTGCACCGCATCCAGCAGGTCCGCCAGTTCCTGCGCCGACATGTCGTAGATGAACTTGCCGGCGTTTACCTGGTATAGCCGCATATCCGCGCCGTTGTCGTGGCAAAGGAAATGCCAGTTATGGCTGTTTACCTCGCGCTCACGCCCGGTAAGGCGCTGGTCGAACAGAGCTTTCAGCGAGCGCTTAATGCCGAGATACCGCTCCTCGATATCCCGGAACATCGCGGTTACCTGCTTTGCCGATCGGGTCGGGTCAACCTTGCTGCGCGGAACTATCGGCAGCCCCACCTTTGCCGTCTGTTCTGGTGTCATCGGCCAGTGGATCATCGGTAGTCACCTTCTCATCCGGTTTTGGTGGTTCTTTTGGCTCCGGCAGCGGGTCAAGCCCAACAACTTCGCGCAGCTCATTTGCGGTAAACGGCGCGTCGCCACCATAGTAAGGCGTCGTTTTCTGTACGATGTCGGCAAGTTTTGAAGCGTTCTCGATCTTCTCTTTCTCGCCAGGCGCAAGCAGGTCGCTCCACGAGATGGTGACCTCTCCTTTGGTCGGCGGGTCGATAATCCCAAGCGTCCAGAAGCGTTCCAGCAGCGCGGTGATTCGATCCGTAAGGAAGCCATTGCGCCGAGTATTACGGCGTATAGCCCAGTCCGTTTTATCCTCATCGCTCGCCAGCCGACCGGTCTGCTGACCGAACAGGATGGTGAACGGGATTTGCACGGAGGCTGCCAGTTCGTTAGCAGTGACTTCCCAGGTCGGGCCCGGGTCGCCCGGCGTAACACTCAGAACGTGCATCTGCCCGGCCTGCATTACGGCCGCCGCATCGGTACCACGGTTAAGCTTGTTGACCTTGTCGCCCATAGCTTCGCCGAGATCGGCATACCCAGCCTTCTTGGCCTGGTCTGCCAGTGTCGCCATGTCCGTTTCTTTGCTGAACTCGACAGCAATCTGACGGCTGGCGTTCTTGAGGAAGCCCTCAGCACCACCGCCGGAAATCTTCTCGATATCGAGGCCTTTGTTGAAACCAGCCTCCAGCAGCGGGATACCGGACAGGACGTTGTCGTCTTCAGATCCTTCACAGAACAGAATGACTCGGCTCGGGTGTACCGGTTCTCCGCGCATCGGCCCGACAAAAGGCTCATCACCGACCGGTTGTTCGTTGAAGTTGAACATCTTCGGCTTGCCGAACTCTGGAGAAAGGCGGTCGTTCTCCCAGTCAGCAACAGTTAATTGCGGCTCCCATACCGGGATAAGTTTTACCAGCGCTGACTCGCCAAGGGATTTCACCAGCTTGATATCTACTGGCTCGTTCCACGACTTATTATCTTTCACCTGCAGCAGCAGCGCGGAGTAGCGTCCAACCATATTGCGGCGATCGGCATCCTTCACCTTCGGCCACAGCTTCTTCATGAACTTGGTGACTTTCTTTTCCCAGGCGTTTGTTTTCTCCGCTTCCTGCGCTTCATCACCGTCGACAATGACCGGATAGTCCTGCCAGCAACCATCCAGCAGACGATGCACCACAGCAAAGCCAGCGGCGTTGCGGCGGTACATGTTGTAGAAGTCGTTGAAGGTGATCTCGCGCGGGTAGCCAAATTCCTGGTAAAGCGTCGGTCGCTTCGTATTGCCGCCACCGATACCGATGGCATTCAGGTAATTCGCTCGCCGCATTTCAGTGGCGAGGTTGTTCACAGCCATCTGCAGGCCGTTATCTTGTTCGCTCACTGGCGATGCTCCTTAGAAGAATACTGTGCCGACCTGCTTACGGTTGTTCTTCGTAACTGCGAAGTAACGAAAGCTATCGGCACCGTGCGAAGTGGCGTCATGGAGAGGTTTGTCTTTCCAGCAGCCGCGCTTGTCGTCCCATTCCTTCCGGTAGCCCTCAAGGTGAGAGATACCTTCCGAGCATTTCTCCTCATCGAATACGCATTTCGGGAGGATTTCACGCGCCGACTCAATGCCGGTATCGATGCCAGCTTTCGGCACCACTTTGAAATTCAGTGAGTACATCTGACCATCGATTTCGTAACCTTCACGCGCCAGCTCTTTGCGTGACTTCGCATCAGCAGCGAACTCGCGGTTTTCGATGTCGTGCGGCCCCCAGTGCTCGCCGTACTCATAGCCCCTGTCCTTCAGCACCTTCATGTAGTGCCTCAGGCCCTCTCCAGAGTTTTCGTAGTAGTCGATGATGTGGAACTCGTTACCAACCTCACGAACGAACCAGATAGCCGTAGAGTCGCCCACACCGATATCCCAGAATGTATGAACTGGCAGGTGTGAGTTATCCGGGATATGCCCGATCCGCTTGTTGGTATAGAGCCAGCGGAACTGCTTGGCGTAGTACGCGCCCTCGACCGACTGCTGGAACGCCTCGGCCGGAATGGTCGGGTATTCGCGCTTCATGTCGTCGCCGAGAGTTTTCTCTTTGGCGTAGTACCAGGCCCTCTGCCGTTCGTTAACGATTACGCCGTGCTTCGCCTCCATTTCAGCGAAGTATTCCAGCAGGCGCACCGGCAATGCTTCGACGGGGTCGATTGCGTACTGCGGATTCTTCCACCAGGAGAAGAAGAAAAACTTCCAGTCTAGGTCGGATAATGGCTTGCCCTGCAGCATCGCTTTCTCTGCTGTCTGGCAGTAATCGAAGAAGTAACCCGCCCGGCCCTCTGCCGTGCTCTCGATAGTAGCGAAGCATCCAGTCGAAACCGCCTCAAACGCACCAGTGACGATCTCACGGGCTTTGTCCGGATACTTAGCGCATATCTTCCCGAACTCAGAAACGTGCAGGTAACGCAGCGTACCGCCACGAAACGACGTGCTGACGTATAGCGAGCCGCCCTTCTTAAAGACGAGTTCACCAGACGAATCATTGCTCGCCGGGTTTGCCGCCTTTATCTCTACAGGCAACTTGTCGTATGCGTACTTCACCTTTTCTCGGAACAGGCGCTTTGCGTCATTCAGCGTGTGGGCAATCAGGGCGCACTTCGCCGACTCAAACAGGGCCGCGTCGAGCTGGATGATGCACACCTCTGTGGTGAACCCGAGCTGGCGAGCTTTCAGAATGATGTTGCGGGTGTGGATCCCCTCGAAGTATTCCCGCTGCTCAGGTGTCATCCTGAATCGCGTAGGCTTTCCCTCTTTGTCGGTAATCCAGTAAAGGCTGTTCAGCCGCCAGTCTTTGTCGGCCAGCAGCTTGATGTGCTCAGGTTTCATTATGCCCCCTGAGACAGTGAATCCATCAGATTAGACAGGTCATCAACCGTCTTATTACCTTCCTCTGTGTCGAGGTTATACGCCTTGCGCTCAGCGTTTATCACTTTGATTTGAGCATCAACACCGGCAGTGATCGAGCGAGACATTGAGGCGTGATTCTCTTCCGTGATATCTGCATCTTCGAGGAAGTCTCGGAGCTTATTGGTGATGCCGCGCCATGCCGCCAGACTTTCCCGATGAGCCATGACTACAGCGGCGGCCTCGTCAGATGCCTGGTCAATAATCTGCTCATCAGTAACCACTGGTGCCTGGTTACCGTCTTTGGTTACCGACTTGGTTACCTTGGCTTTCGTTGCCGCTCTTACCTTTTCAGTCAGGTCGCGCTGCCATCCCTCTTTGTTTGCTCTCTTCAGGATGGTGGCGTGGTTAACGCCATGCTTTTCGCCGATGGCCCTTACTGATAACGAACCAGCCCGGTAAGCCGATTCGATGGCCTCCCAATCTGGTTTGGTCATTCGTTACTCCGTTTTGTATTTTACCGGCTCCGCCTTCACCTTCTGGCTTATGCCGCGCTTTACGATGAACTCAGCTACCTTTCTGTAATCCGGATCGCAACGCATCATCATGCAGAACAGTGTCAGCGTCCTGAGATAGACAGGAACCCACCACCTGCTCTTGATTTCAACTGACAGTCTGCACGTCGCCATTGGTTTCTCCCTCTTCCGGTACTGGCGAGAACTGCACGCGCTTCACATCGGCCGGAGCGAAGTAAAGCCACTCGCCCGTCTCGGTCGCCAGCGGCACAAAGCCATTAACCAGTTCAGGCTGACGTCGTGACATTTTGCCCGTGAAGGTTTCGCCCGTCTGGGTGGTTAGCGTGATTTGGTAGATGTCGGACATTGAGAGCCTCTTTATCCGCTGAAAGGGATATTTAGTGCTTTATCCATTTGAAGGGATATCCATTATCGAAGCCCCTCAGTGAAGAGCTTCTGTAATGAGTTACAACTTTACGATATGCCCTGTCAGCTCTTCGAATTTGTCTCTGCCAACCGAATTAAGCAGGGTTACAAAGCCGCAAGCGAGGATATAAAACAGCGACGTGAATACCCATCCGGAGTAAGACAACATGACGAAGATGGCCGACATGGCCGCAAGGCTAATGAACTTCTTGATAGCCCCCTTGCGTTTGTAATAGTCCTTCAGAGGGATAAGCATCTTGGCCCGTTCTATGGGGTCGCTCTCTTTCCCGGCCATGAATACAGCCACAAGGAACAGAGGCGAGATGAAGCAGGCAAGAGTGATGATTGCCCAGTATGCCGCCACGACGATACTCATCAATGAATGGTCACCCTTTAATGTTGCGTAAACCAGCAGGCCAAACAAACCCCAGACCAGAACGAATACAAAAGCAGTAGTCATTAACTTCTTCATATTGCACCTATAAGTTGCGAGCCTGTTCGCATAGATAAGCCGCCCCGAGAGATAACGATTTATCTCAGGCTCGCTTCCTATAGGCTCTCGGTGGTAGTGCGCTGCGATGCGCATAAAAAGCCCCGCTATTGCGAGGCTCGTGATGATTCAATTTTCCTGATGGCCGCCTTATCCAGATTACACTGCCCCAGTGCCGTATAGAGTTGAGCGTTTAACTCAAGACTTGCCTGCCATGTGAACGGAACCACCATTCCGGGAATTGGCGTGTCTGCGGTCAGGTCAGCGCTTATCGGGACCACCGGAGCCGGGACGTAAACTGTCTGCGTATTCCCGCAGGCTGTCAGCAGCGGCAGAAGGAACAAGCTGGTTAGCGCACGGATCGCCCTGCAACTCCTGCCTGATGTAGACAATGCGCGTTTCGCCCTTTTGAGCCAGTTCGTTCTTTGCATTCTGGGTAGCCTGTGAGATGTCATGGATGAGGTTCATCGTGGTAATCACGTTGTTGGTGATCGCCTCTGATGTTTCGGCCCGGACCTTCGCTTTATCGCGCTGGTCTTTGTAGGTGATGGCGTTGTCGCGGTAGTGGTTCACGAAGAACGCCAGCACGCCGATTAACGCCACCACCAGCAACTGCAGCCAGTAACGCTTTACCAGCGCGCTAATCACGACAGGAACAGAGCGCGCTCCGCCTCACGCCGACGGGTCAGTCCATTCAGGACTTTTCCACCAGCTTTATTCCAGCGCAGGAACTCATCGGCAGCACCAGCGCAATCACAGGCGTTGAGTTTTCTCAGGAGAGTCGATGTCGACAATGACCGGGCACCAAGGTTATAGGTGAACGACACCAGAGCATCGAATTGCCCCTGAGTCAGCTCCACTTTAACCAGGCGTGACACGTCATTTTCGTAGCTGACCAGTCCTGCCTTCAGCAGGCGTTCTGCCGTCTCCTGCTTAATCGCCATCCCGGCGCGGACAGGTTTGCCGTCGACGGGCTGAGTCCATCCGTATCCGATCGTCCACACTCCGACGCTGTCCTGGTACGCGGTGAGCTTGCAGCCTTCGAACTGCTTGATCAGGGCAATGCCTTTATCACTGGTTTGCATGGACTACTCCGTTATAACGACCTTCGCCAGGTTCCCACGTGCCAGCCACACCGCTATGCAGATGACGGAGTTCAGAAGCAGATCGCCGAGGTTAACCTGTACGTAGTGGCCGAGCAGAATGTTGAAGGCGTTGAATCCTGCGGCAAGGATGACCAGGTAGGCCAGCACCGCGACACTCAGGCGATGACGCTTTCCCTCTTTACGGAAAAACATCAGCCTGACCATTATTAACAGGCAAACTATGGCGTTTGCATCCATCAGAAGAAGCTGCCATGTCATTTATCTTCCTCCCCCAGCCCCGGCATCTTCCCGCTTTTGGATTTGCGGAGAATACGCAGCAGGACTGCCACGGAAATGGAAGCAGTGACAATTGCACCGACAGCTGGCGATACTTCAATGCTGGCCGGTGGCTTCATCAGGCTTAACGGCGTGTTAATGATTCCGGCCATGATTTTCGCCATGGGTACGGAGAAGAACACGCCACTGATAAACGATATCAGCGCAAAGATAGCCTGCTTCCAGAGTTGATGGGGATCTGAGGTCAGAACGTATAGCGCCGTTCCGGCGAGTGATCCGAGCATCACTGCTGGAGTCGCCTCCGGAAACAGCGTGGCAAAGGTTACACCGACTGATGACGATGTAAGACCAACGCCTACGATAGTGAAGGTCTCAGACATATTTATTCCGTGTGTAGTTGGTTCAGGCCCTCGGGACGATTTAACAAGTAGGCGCGTCGATGATGGTTCCCGGAGCCTGAAATAAAAAAGCCAGCGACAGGCTGGCAATGTGAGGGTAAGGCAATGTCGGCTCGTTGGCTGAAGAGTCCCAGGCAGTGGGTTCTGTGTGTGGCGATCGGACTCGAACCGATACTCAGGTTCAGCATTAGCATCATGCCTGCCCTGCCGGATAACCGGTTGATGCGTTACTCTACCCATCTAACCCGCAAGCGGGAATTGAGTTACACCACAACGGTTAGAGCACTGCGCGGCACCTTTCACCAATCCGCGAGGTCTACGGGTTCAATGCTCTTACCTGTTGTGCAGATACGAAAAAGCCCAAGGCGTTAACCTCGGGCTTGAATTTTTTTTGCTTCGGAACGACTGAACGGATTACCAGCATTAGAGATAAATATATCCAGTTTTTCCGCGAAATGCAATACCTATTTCCTATATATTTTCAATATCAGGGAAAATTATTTTCACCTCGTTACTTTTGAGAGAATGGCATCAGCCATAGACTCCTGCTTATGGCATTCGGCGACAAGTTCCTCAAAGAGCGGCTGAAGTTGGTCATAAGCCGCCGTTTTCTTTATCTCCGCAACAGTATTAATTCCCTCTATCACCGTTGAGAACTTCAGTCTGGCGTAACCTCTTCCACCGCAGCGGTCACAGGCTTTCATCACCGGAACGCCCTGGCGATCGCTTTCTGCCTTGTCCAGCACCTTACCTTTGCCATGGCAGCGACACGAATTGCTGATAACGCCTTTTCCGTTACACGGCTTGCATTTAACTCGCACCACCTCACGCGCCTGTGTCCAGCTCTCCCAGTCGCTTGGGCGAACGGCACGCGACATTTTCGACCAGTAAGGCGGTTTCCCCCATGGGTATGAGACCTTGTTGGTAAACACTTGCGCCTCTGTAAATCCGCCACCATCACAGCAATCACATTTTCGAGTGCTGGCAGCACTTCTTGAATAATCCTGGTATGCAAAAGCGCAGAGAACCTTAAGCACGCCTGACCGAGCTGATTCATCGAGTTCAGACAGTGCTCTGAATTTACCTGATAACTTACGTGCCTGCTCATAGAGTCTCTCCAGTGCTATATCTGGGCTGCTAATGCCGATTTTCGAGAGGTAAAGATCGAAACCAAACCCGCACTTGTGGCCAGCAAGGCCAAGCGCCGCCATAACGTCAGTGCCGGTGAGACTGTCTGATGCGGTTGCGCGAGGAGAGTCACTGAACATCGGTGATTTAGGCGCAAAGTATTTAGCGATTGATTCGAGGTTCATTATGCGGCTTCCTTCTGTGGCTGGTTGGTTTTGGTCTGGCTGTGCTTTGCTACTGGCGGCAGGTTGGCGCGCTTAACGCTTTCTGCCTGATACTTTTCGAAATCAGCTCTGGTCATGATTCCACCACTCCCGTGCTGACTTTCTGTATTCAGGGTTTTCTGTCTGACAGATAATTTCCGCTCGATCGCCGCTTATCAGTTCGCGAGCTTTCGCATACAGCCTTTCTCTTTTCGAAAGCTGTGTCGTTTCATACCAGGTGCTGGCAACGAACTTTCTCGCTTCAACTGGAGTGAATGTCTTCACGCTGCCTCCCGCTGTTTCAGTGCTTTGAACTTGGCGCGGTACTCATCGCGGATCCGGATGAAGTCTTCACGGCGGTAGTTGGTCATTTCGTGGGGGCCATTGAGCCAGTCGACGTATTCCTGGCCGTATCGAGCGACCAGTCCTGCTTCGTATTGCTGTGCGACAGTCGCCTCTTTAGCGGTGTACTTCCCTGCCCCGGCATTGCAGGATTTGCATTGTTTATGGGCGTTGCGCTCTTCAAAGCGCAGCTCAGGGTTGGCGCCGACCGTTTTGAAGTGTCCGCAGTCCCATTGTCCGCCATGCAGATCAGGCGGGTTGGTCTCGCCGCAGCTGATGCATGGCAAACCAGCATCACGCGCGCGGATGTAGGCGTTGAAAGCCTGTTGAGCCTGAGCCTTGTAGTAACCGGCAGGCCTAAGCTCTGCCAGCCGCTCCTTGCGGCGTTTACGCCCGGCTTTCTCTGCCTCTTTCTGTTCACTGATGCGCTTAGCGGCCTCTTTGACCTTCTGCTTTGCCCTCAACTCCAGCGCGTAGATGGCGCCATGCTCAGGGCAGCACCACCAGACGTTGTCGAAGGTGGCGGTGAACTTCTCTTTGCATATCTTGCAGGTGCGACGGGTAGGTTTACGCATGACCTCTCCTTGCCGCGAGACGCAGCCATTTCTTATCGACCAGGCCGGATGTGTAGTCTTTCAGTGTCGGGATGTCTGACGGCTTTACCACTGGCTTACGCTGGCGGCGCGCCGGAACGCGGAAGATTTCGTTGGTGATGACGCGCGCGAGAGGACTACCCACGTGAAGCCCTCCACTCTTGCGCCCAGGCGATGCGCTTACTGGATGCTTCGGAGAACTTCACGCCACGGTCGGTGCCGAACCAGTAAATCGCCTCGATGACATCGACCATGTATCGCTTGCTGGATTTGGATGTGCGGACGCCGAAATAAACGCGGCCACCATTGATACCCGGCGCAGATTTCTGCTCCTTGTCCTGAGTCTGGTTTACCAGAACGGTGATGAGGTCCTTCCACTCTTCGCGGGTCAGCTTTTCGCCGTGCCAGACAACCTGGTCAGACAGGTCTTTCAGCAACGGCCACATCAGACGGTTCTGCTTGTCGGTTCGGGTTTCTTCCCGGGCCTCGACCACCATCGGCGCGCGAGGGTTCACCGGTATGGTGCGAATGAACGCGATGAGATTCTCTTTTACGGTGTCGTTAACGATGCAGTAGTGCTGTTTCATACGCCACCTCCGAGAGGTAACGCAGAATGCAGAAAATCGCAGGTGCATTTCTGCATCTGTGACAAGATGAGGAGTTCAGATTGTGGTCGCATTTAAGTCCCCTTAAATGCGCAGAAGTCGCAACCGGCTGTTCAGACCGACTGCGACTTAATTATAACATCACTTTTGAAAAATGATTACCAAAAATCAGTCACCACTATCTTCGAGTTTTTGCATGGCATCGCCATAACGTTCCATGCCTTTGGCAACCGCCTGAGTAACCTCCTGCTGCGGTGCAGCTGGATACGCACTGCCTTCCTGACCTGGCTCGTTGCTTCCGGTGCATGCATTCCGGTGGTCATTGGCGTGTGGGCAGCGTTTGTTGCCGCATTCGGGGCAGACGACGAAGCGCATGTCTGCTACAGTCACTGGCCGACATGTTCGGCACCAACAATCTGGAGTGTTGAGGGCGTCACGCTCTGCAAAGATTTTCTCAGCGTCGATTTCAATGCCGGAGTTGCGAATGGCATCCACCGCATAACGCAACTTGCAAGCCGTCGTTACAGGTTCAACCATATTGTTGGAGTCACCGGAATGGTCAACCATAGCGAGCTTATCCTCGGTATGGTTGGTTATCGCTTCATGAAAGCGTTCAAGCTCCACGTACTCCTGGCATGACCAACCGCCATCAATGAAATCACGAGCTTCAACAGCGTCGAAAGTGAATGATGTTTCGCTGCCAGTTGGTGAGGTTAAGCCGTACAGGTCTGCTACCGGCTTAAATTGCGTGACTGGTATGGTACCTTCATTGGTGAGGGTACCAGCCTGAAGCATGGCGGCGCGATAGGCGTTCCAGCCGACAGCTTTTCCGTGTTCAAACGCGCTGTCAAAGTCATCATCCATTTCCATCGCAGCGGGCACAGATACCGGCGCTGGCTGGGCGGTGTATAACCGAGTGCCATCTTTGAAATTCTCCCAATCAGCCTGTCCATCAGCGGCTATGCACACCACCTTCGCATCCGGGTGGCATCCGCAATCGTCATACTCACCGAGGACAACCTCGCCAACAGCCTCCGCTTCGAGCGATGCCAGCGCGATACGCGCCAGCGCCAAAGCCTCACCACATTGAACGTGGTCAGTTTCGATAATTTGCTGTAACTGCTCTTTGGTGAATTCTTTGGTAATAGGGCTCATGGGTTAGTCCTCAGTATCCAGAGTACGCGCGGAGTGATGCTATTCTCGCGGTGATATCATTGATGATTTCCTCCACTACCTCTGCGTGCTCATGTTCATCACGCAAGACATCAAGGGCGCTGTCTATTTCACGGAGCATATCCTGCTGCCATTCAATATCTTCTGATTCCGGTATTTCGTATTTCATGCTCGCTCTCCTTTACCGGCTGCGGCGGCGATGCCAGCAGCAGACAATGCAATGCGGAACGCGTCCTTCAAATCTTCAATCTGCTTGTCTTTTGCTTCCAACTCATCCAGCAGCGCAAGCACGGTTGCGGGGTTGGCTGCGGCGATGAAGCGCTTATTGGATCGATTATCTTGTCCTGAGCATGATGCTATGTAGTAATTAGCGTTCATACCGGCATCAGCAATTACGCCATGGTAGTCATCAGTACACCATTCGCCTGGAGTTGCGTTTTCAGCTGCAGTTCTCAGCGCCTGTTTGTCGATGTTGCTCATTGGGCGGCCTCCTGACGAAGCTGGGCGGCGAAAGCATTGGCGAAACGCTGTAAATCTGCGGTAACCATCACTTTGTAGCTGTCATCGCCAAATTCATCCATCAGTTGCTCAGCTACAACGGCCATCATCTCCACACCCTGCGCCCGCACTTCAGCCAGGAAAGCGTCATGATTAGCGACCGTTGGAGTAGGGTAGGCGTCGACTTTTTCGCCTCTCTGCATGCCAATTTCAAAGCAAGTGTTATCTAAATCTTCAAGTATCACAGCGCGGTCTGTAAGCACTGCGCTTATCTCCGCAGCCAGCACCGCGCATCTGGCTTCAAGTGCGGCGTAGTCTTCGTGATCCACAAGACTGCCGTTTTCGTCTTCAAATACTGAAGATGGACCATTAACTTCATAACGTTTTACGCTCATACCCCTACCCTCCCCCAAACCATCAATACCCGCTTCATGGCCGCACTGTTGCGGCACTCCTGAAATATTCCGTTGGTGCAACTGCGAGCGGTACCAGCCTGCTCTTCCGGCGTAGCCAGGCGATAAGTCACCGTCCGCCAGACCTTGCTCACGCGCACAATCTTTCTGGCCCGCTCCAGATCGATAGCGTTCTTCGTGATGCAGTTGATGGTCATGCCGCACTCTGTGGCCACATCCTTCGCTGTGAAGGTCCGGTGCGTTTCGAGATAACGCAGAATTGCCTGTTTGCCTTTCATTGAATAAGCCCTCTCTCTTTCCCGCGCTGATACTCTTCCCAAAGCCATTGGGCCGGGGTGAGAGCTCCGAGAGTCGCCGCATTTGGCATGCACCCGAAGCTTTTTCCTTCCGGGTGATAACCGGCTTGACGGCTCACGTGATTTGTCGGGATCACTTCATCAGAATTCTCGAGCGCCAGGACGGGAGATGGTATTTTTTCCCCGCCAGCAACTTTCAGCGCCCATTCCTCAAGTTTTTTTGACGCGTATTTTTCAGTTTCAGCCTCGCTCAGCTGGCGCTGGTACATCGCTCTGCGCGTATCGGTCACAATCCAGTACATGACGTCATGAGACCACGGGAAAGCTTCTGCTCCGCCGGTATGCAGCCCTTTTTCGCGGCTATACCGATGAAACTCATTCATCACATCAGCCAGGCCAATGCCAAGCACCGTGCCGCTATCCTTGCACCATTTGATGAATTGCCCCGGCGACGGCCAGAAAGGTGATTCACTGGCGCGGGCGTGCCGTACTCCGGCAGAAAGCTGTTCGCGTGTGCGGATCCCATTCTCTGAAAACGCTGCGATCCACTGACGCTTTGCCGTTTTCTCGTCTGCGTCAGTTTTCAGGTTTGTCTGCGTAGACGCAGGGAAAATCTGCTTCAGCTGCCGAAAGAGAGAATCAACAAGCCCCTCAGCCTCAGGGTTGATAACCTTCTGCTGGTCGGTACTTCCGTTCGCCATTCTGGAAAGTAGCGCGCCATCACGGCCGTTAACGGCTTGCATAATCTGATTATTCACAGGAAGTCCTCCCATCCCTCGCGGCTGTTCCAGTGCGGCGTTTCCTGCTCAGCACGACTACGCTTAGCCAGCGGGTTAACCCTGGCATTCCGGATCCAGACTCTGAAAGCCGAATTCCAGTCGATTAGCTGCGTGCCGCGGGAAAGGTGATAGTCCCGGAAGTTCAGCAGCTCAGTTTCAATGCTCACCCCCTTCTCGGCAGCCATGGCAATGTGATCTGCTGATGGCTTAAACAGGGGCGGGAATGGAATCTCCCCGCTTGGTGAAATCCCGATCCGCCGCTTAGCGGCTTCGCTGATAAAACCTTCGCGCCCAGAGAGAGAGTTAGGTTCAATGACTGGTTCAAAAGAGTGACTGGTTCTGGTGCCATCTGGTGGCACAGGGGGTGTGCCATCTGATGGCATAGGGTGTGCTTCGTCGTGGCATACCCCTGTGCCATTTAATGGCATAGGGGTGGCATCTAATTTGAGGTAATACACATTTGACGTGTTACCTTTTCCGTTGTTGACGCCGACACGGTTCTCACGCTTGATAAGACCCATTTCTTCAAGCGCATCAATATGGTTACGAACAGCCGTTCGGCTGCATTCGCATTGGTCGGCGATGTGTTGATACGAAGGCCAGCATTCGCCTTTGTCATTGGCGTTATCAGCCAGCTTAATCAGGACGAGCTTACGCAGTGAGTTTCCCACTTTGACCCCCATTGCTTTCGCCATAAGTGACATGCTCACGTGCTACCTCCGGTTTGTTTACTCTCTTCGATTTACTTGGCATAATTGCCTCGCAATTGACTGACGTTTATTGCACCTGAAAGCCGTTGGTGTTCCAGCACCGCGGCTTTTCCCCTTTCTGCGGTCATGCTTCAAAATCTCCCTTAGCTCCATCCCGGTTAGAAATCAGGATGGCCAGCAGCAGCGACATGTTCGGAACCAGGTTTTCCCGCCACCGGCTTACGGTTGATTTGTTGACCCCGATAACCTCGGCGATACGGGTTGTTCCCAGCTCTGCAATCTGACGGTGTAACCAGCTCTCGATTCGTCGCGCCTCCGCTTTGTTGCGTGTAATTGATTTTTCCATTTGTGATAATTCCTGTGATTTATGGTTAGGGCCGCCTGTCAGGCGGCAAAGATTCCTGGATACAGAACTTCACGGGGAAGCCCGGTAACTTCTTCGTACTTGCGCATTTTTTTAACTGGAAGGGTGCCACCTCGCTTTTTGAGCATGTTGATGGCCTGAGGCGTAACGCCCACCTTCTCAGCCAGCACCTTTTGAGACCCACCGACTGCGTTGATGGCTTTCTCAAGCGGCGTGCTGGACTGTGATTTTTTGTTGATCATGATTTGCTCCGCTCATGTGTAATCAACACCATGTTAATTCATGATGTGGATTTAATCAACATAATGGTGATGGAAAAAATCCACATGTTGTTTACCATGCAGGGAGCGGAGGGTTTTATGACTACCATTTCTGAGAGAATTAAATTTTTACTGACCAAAGAGGGGTTGAAGCAGCGCGATCTGGCTGACTCGCTATCAACAAGCCCGCAGACCGTAAACAACTGGATTAAAAGAGATTCATTAAGTCGTGAGGCCGCTCAACAAATATCTGAAAAGTTTGGATATTCTCTTGATTGGTTGTTAAGCGGAACTGGTTCACCAAAAAAGGACCAGGAAAGCAGCATCCCTCCCGAGTCTGAATGGGGTGTTGTAGACTCTTGGGACAAAAACACACCGCTTCCTGCTGACGAGGTTGAAGTGCCATTTCTTAAGGATATTGAATTTGCGTGTGGTGATGGGCGTGTTCATAGCGAAGATCATAACGGCTTTAAACTGAGGTTCTCCAAGTCAACACTACGCCGAGTAGGGGCAAACACCGACGGTTCTGGAGTTCTCTGCTTCCCGGCCACAGGTGACAGCATGGAGCCGATCATTCCCGATGGCACTACGGTAGCCGTAGACACGAACAACAAGCGCATAGTTGACGGTAAGCTGTATGCCATTGGTCAGGCAGACGGCGGTAGCGGGCAGCTCAAGCGCATTAAGCAGCTATACCGGAAGCCGGGCGGCAAGCTAATCATTCGCAGCTACAACGGCGACGCATATCCGGATGAAGAAGCTGACATTGATGATGTTGAGATAATCGGTCGCATATTCTGGTACTCGGTGTTGCTGTAAAGACGAAGCTGCGACTGGTGTGATAGCCGTCATCATTCAATATGATTGATGAAAATCATCATAAAGTTTGTGTTCTTTTAGTCGATTTTAAGTGTATATATATCATGTGCGCGCGATATAGAGATGTTTCCTTTCAAAGTCAATTATTTCATTGCTAAATCGTGCTTATTGAGCGGAAATCGTCCAATTCGCATTGAAAATCGATTGGAGAGATCCTATATAAGGAGTATAGTTAGTGACCCAAGAATTTAGAGATGCTGTAAAAGTGACAGATGCAGAAGCTTCTTTTCAAGAAAGGCAACTGTATCAGGTTCAGATAGCTGTGAAGGCTTTGATTGATTTCGTTGTCACTAGCTTTGAAGAGTTGGGTATCGAAAAGTTACATGAGCTCGTTGATCCGTCACTTGATGAGGTTCATGAGATCATTCTCAAGCTTGATACCAAAGCCAAGCAACTTGGCGCTCTTGACCTACAGCAGGTATTGCTTACCGCGCAGATACTGATTCGTGATATTAAACAGAAAAACCCAGATCTGTGTGCACAAAGCTCCAAAATTCTCAAAGGGGCTGTAATTTTTAAATAACTTTCTTTTGGATGAAACGAGGCACTGCGGAGGCGCATATGAATAAACTCCACACAATTTCTGAGATGCTTAAACTGGCTGGCCGTCTTAATGAAATCGTTGCAGAAATGCAAGCTCGCAAGGATGCTATCCTTGCAGAAATGAACAAGAAAGCTGCATAACCCAGTTCTAATGTTCATATTAAACCCGGCCACCGCGCCGGGTTTTTTATTGCCCACCCATAAAGCTATCCCCCATTCTGCCGATAACTATCCAGCCTGAAGCTGATAACAATAACTATCGCAACACTACCTGCCCGCCCGTGCGGGCTTTTTTATTTCCCCTTCCTCACCAACTCCGCAGCATCCCTGTTAGCTCCCTTCCCTGTCACGTTTCCCGTTTCCTTCCGGTACCGTTCCAGCTTGTCGATGATGTTTTGCTGGGTCATAGGTAAATCTGCCAGTGACAACTCCATCACCGCCCGCCCGACTGCATGAGCCATCATATTCACGCGCTCTTCATCCAGTTCCATACCCTTCTCCCGCATATAGCCTGATTTTTTCAGCATAACACCTGAGGCACCAAAAAATAAATCAACATTAAAATCAACAAGAAAGCATAAAATCAACAAAATAAATCAACACAGTGTTGACCAGCAAATCCACATGATGTTTAATTACCCCATCGAAACGAAACATCGACAGCTGAGCGAAGTTAGCCAGCGGCGAAGTGGAGATTCGGTCAGTCGAACGGCGCGACAGTAAACCATGCGTCGGACCATAGGCGGGCTCAGGAAGAGCGGCAATTATGGCAAAGCGATTTACCAGCAGCTCTTTGCGAGGGGCTGACGGTAAACAATCAGAGGGGTGGCGAGGGAGTGATCCTCGCCTGACATTTTACGGGAGGGTTTTCATCACACTATCGAGATCTCTCTTTTCAAACTCAGAACACCATCCGCAGGTAGCGCAATGAAAAGTCGAATCACTGAAGTCGGCACCGACCGCTTTAAAACAGTTGGGACAATAAACCGCCCTTGCATAGCCACCAGAGGTATCTTTTCTAAAGGCCGCAGTGCGATGAAGGACAAACTGCTCCTGTGCCCTATAAGCCTCTATTTGCTTCGTAAGTTCTACGTTTTTTGCTATCGCTTCGGCAAGTTTCTGCTCGGTGGCAGCATGGGTTTTCTGAAGTACGTCAATCTGCTCGCCAATGAAAGCGATGCGTTCTCGGAGCACCTCGTTGCTCTGGATCGTCGAGAGAGCACCAAGTCCGTTTTTAAGGGACGCGATGATTAATCCTACATCCATGATTAGTCCTTAATTGTCTGTGGAATAACCAATTTATCAATTTCCTTTGTCTGTGGAAAGCAAGGAAACCACGCGCCGGGCGTGGATAAATATCCCGGCACTAACTGGAATGTTTTGTAGTGGGGTGTGGCTGGGCCTGCATGGACTGATCACCCATGAAAACTTCGGTTCGAATCCGGAGCACTCCACCACAAAGCATTTCTCCCGCATCAGCGGGTAACGACAGAGGGTAAGGCGATGGCAATAGATGCGACGTTAAAAGTTAAACAAATTAACTCTATTAACCCATACGGCGACGGATGGAATAGGCATATGGAAATCGATATCGACAGTATCGAGTTAGTTGAATGTGTTAAGCCGGAAGAAATTATTTCTGAGTACACGGCGGCATCACTTCTTGATGCAATGGATGAATCTGATGTGGTTCGCTGGCTTGAAAACGAAGGTTACACAGTAACAAACGATTGACCCGCTCCGGCGGGTTTTTTATCGGGCATACCTCAGCAACTTCACAGAGGTTGCTTAGTTATGACAACTGGCGGCCATCCACCGCCCATTGAAACACATAAAAGTGCGTTGAAGTCTTGTATTAACCGTTCCGTTCGCCGCGATAAGGCCAAGAGGATTTATGAGCAACAAAACTGGAGGGCGCGCTTTCCCGTGTGATTCTATCGTGGAGCGCGACGAAGTTGGTCACTTACATGGTTTCGAAGTCAGCTCTGGCGGCATGACCCTACGCGATTACTTCGCGGCCAAGGCTATGCAGGGAATCATCAGCAGCGAATGCAACTATGGAGCGTTTAGTGATTTAGCAAGCGATGCATACAGCATTGCCGACGCAATGCTCCGCGCCCGGGAGGCATCATGACAGTAACCCACAACGGCAAGCAGTACACAGTGAGCCGATTCGCAAACGGTCATACATGGCAACTGGTAGAGGTCGGTAACGTTCGCCACAAGCTGGTAATGAACCGTGACCAGATGATTAAGAATGGCTTCGGTCACATCGTTAATCAGGTCATCGTTGACACGCACAAGCTCCGCGCATCACTGAGCAAGAAAGCAATTGCTCGCTATCTGGAAGATTCTGTGATGCTGCAACAGGCAATTGAGGCCCAGCGTAAAGCGCTTGGAGTCAGGGTAAATCGTAACTCGTTTGAAGTGAGGGTGTGATGGAAGAATTCAAAGGAACGCCTGGTCCGTGGAAATACACAATCAGAAATGTGAATGAAATGATGACGACATTCCACGGCGTGGTTATGGGCGACACGTACATTGAAATTGCAACCAGAAACGAACGAGAGGATGCGCAATTAATATCAGCAGCACCTGAATTACTCGAAGCGCTACAGAAGCTTAGAGATTACGCAGAAGACGTCTGCGGTGTGTGTCCAGATGATTGTCACGAAGAACATCCTCTAATGATGGCTAGCTACGTAATCGCCAAAGCACTAGGCAAGTAATCCCCTCCCCCACTTTCATCACTCCCTGTCCGGCTATCGCAGACGGGAAGCGCACATCCAAATTTCAGGAGAAACCATGAGCGAAGTAACGGACTTAACTGTCATCGAAATCAAGCCGGAACAAGCACCAGTGCTTTACGTAGCGGGCGGCCTTGACGCTTACCTCGAACAGATCCGCCAGGCGGTAAACGAAGTGCCGGACCTGTCAACGAAGAAAGGCCGTGACCGTGTCGCCTCTCTAGCTGCGCAGGTGTCCCGCAGTAAGACGGCAATCGAAAAGCCTGGTCGTGAGTACCTGAAGCGCCTGAAAGAGGCTGTGCGTCCTGCTGAGGCGGAAATTAAGCGTTTCGTTGATGCCTGCGACGAGCTGCGCGATGCGACCCGCCGCCCACTCACCGAATGGGAAGCTGAGCAGGAACGCATTAAGGCTGAAGAAGCCATGAACGCGCTGCACGCCGAAGCGCTGGAGATGAACATCAGGTTCGATCAGGAGCTGGCTGCCAAGTTCGAAGCGGACCACGAAATGGCCCTGCTGATGAATAAGGATTTTGACCGTGACCGCGAAGAGCAGCGCCGTCTGGCGGAACAGGCTCAGCGTGAACGTGATGAGCAACTGAAACAGGAAGCGGCAGAACAGGCCCGCCGCGATGCCGAAGCGAAGCACAAAGCGGAGATTGAAGCCGCAGCGCGCCGTGAAGCTGAAGAGAAAGCGCGTGCAGAGCTGGCAGAGCGCCAGCGCATCGAAACGGAGCAGCGTGCGGAACGCGAGAAGCAGGAAGCGGAAGCGCGGGCGGAACGCGAAAAAGAAGAAGCCGTTGCCGCCGAGCGCCGCCGCCAGGAAGAGGCAGAATCCGCCCGTCTGGCCGAAGAGCAGCGCAAAGCTGAAGAAGAAGCGCGTCGCGCCGCAGACAAAGAGCACCGCCGCACCGTCAACCGTCGTGTCTACGCAGACCTGATTGCCAATGGCATCCCCGAAGAATTCGCGCAGAAAGCAGTGCTGGCGATCGCTGGCGGGAAAGTGCAGGACGCGCACATCAAATATTGAGGCAAGAATGAACGCATACCTCACTTACGACCGCATCGAAGATCGGCGCTGGGTTGAGCAGCAGCTCACCGACGAGAAAGAGAAGTGGATCGACGACCGGGCACAGCAAATCATCGACATGATGCCAAAAGAGCCGTCCGGCCTCTTCCACTTCTCCGTACCGATTGACTCCAGCCCATACGAAGGACTTCGCAGCGATAAAGCTGGTGAGGCCTACAACGATTTCATTTCGGCAGTTGCTTACGCCCAGGCGGAATACGACTGGGAACACCGTACCGGCTGCCCGTTTTAGTTTTTTAGGGGATTAACGATGGCAAACGAATTAACAATCACAGCGAGCGCACTGCAGGAAAAAGGCATCGACATTGCTACCTGGAGCGCGCTGAAGAACAGTATCTACCCTGGCGCCAAAGACGAATCGGTAATGATGGCGCTCGATTACTGCCGTGCCCGCCAGTTGGATCCGTTGCTGAAGCCCGTTCACCTCGTGCCGATGAGCGTCAAAGACTCAAGAACGGGTAAAAGCGAATGGCGCGACGTGGTCATGCCGGGCATCGGGCTTTACCGCATTCAGGCGGACCGCTCCGGCGATTATGCCGGGGCCCGCGAACCAGAGTTCGGGCCAGACACGACTCAGACGCTTTCTGGTGTCGAAGTAACTTTCCCTCAATGGTGCAAATATACCGTCTACAAGCGCATGCCCAGCGGCGAGATCGTCGAGTTTAGTGCCAAAGAATACTGGATTGAGAACTACGCCACCGGCGGACGCGACACCACGGCGCCGAACGCGATGTGGAAAAAGCGCCCATACGGACAGCTGGCGAAATGCGCGGAAGCCCAGGCGTTGCGTAAAGCATGGCCTGAAATTGGACAGCAGCCCACCGCCGAAGAAATGGAAGGCAAATCACTGGACGTTGATATCCGTGACGTCACGCCGCGCAGCACCACAGAAGCGCTTCCACCAGCAGCAAGCGAAGAAACGCTTCAGGCGATCACCGATCTCTTAACATCGCTGAATAAAGACTGGGAGCAAGACTTCCTCCCAGTGTGCAGCGACATCTTCAAACGGCCAATTCTTGAGGCGTCCGACCTAACTGAAGAAGAGGCACAGAAAGGGTTTAACTTCCTTCAGAAAAAAGCTAAGGCGGCAGCATGACACCCGAAATTATCCTGTCCAGGACCGGCATTGACGTAACCACCATCCAACAGGGTGATGAGGCGTGGCACCGGCTGCGCCTCGGCGTCATAACCGCCTCTGAAGTGCACAATGTCATTTCCAAGCCGCGATCCGGCACCAAATGGACGGGCATGAAGATGTCCTACTTCCACACCCTACTCGCCGAGGTATGCACCGGCGTCGCACCAGAGGTTAACGCCAAAGCTCTGGCCTGGGGCAAGCAGTATGAGGAGGACGCCCGCACTCTCTTTGAGTTCACCACTGACGTGAAAGTCACGGAGTCTCCGATCCTGTTCCGTGACGAGAGTATGCGCACCGCGTGCTCCCCTGACGGCCTTTGCAGTAACAATTTCGGCCTCGAGCTGAAATGCCCATTCACCTCCCGCGACTTTATGAAATTCCGCCTCGGCGGTTTCGAAGCCATTAAGTCCGAGTACATGGCCCAGGTCCAGTACAGCATGTGGGTTACCGGAAAAGACGCCTGGTTCTTTGCCAACTACGACCCGCGCATGAAGCGCGAAGGCATTCACCACGTCGTCGTTGAACGGGATTCACAGTACATGACCGATTTCAACGAAATGGTGCCTGAGTTCATCGAGAAGATGGACGAGGCGCTGGCGGAGATCGGTTTCACGTTTGGCGAACAGTGGAGGTAACAATGGGAGCAAATCACTGGCAACCATGGGAAAACCTGTTCCTGCATGAAGTTGGCGGAACAATGCCGGTATCTGTAATTGCTGAAAAGCTTGAACGCACGGAACGCGCCATAACAACTCAGGCATCGCGTATCGGCGCAACTCTTCCATCTCGAATGACGGGCAGGCGCTGGACCAAAGCCGAGTTATTCCTTCTCAGTCGCTTCACTCCTGAAGAAGTCGCCAAGGCAACTGGGCGCTCCATCTACTCCGTACGCAGCAAATTACAGGCTCTGACCAGAGCGTCAGGAGGAAAAGTCATGCCTGAATGGAAAGCAGAAGAAATTGCATACCTGTGGCGCCACACAAACGCTGAAGTCGCAGAGATTACCGGCCGCAGCATTGAAGAGGTCGGAGATAATCGGTTGCAAACCAATATGGAGCGTAATGGCTGGGATGTTAACGATCCGGAGCGTGCATCATGAAATACGGAAGCGTGTGCAGCGGTATCGAAGCTGCCAGCAAAGCGTGGGAACCTCTCGGCTGGGAACCTGCCTGGTTCTCTGAAATCGAACCCTTCCCCTCTGCAGTCCTCGCCCATCACTGGCCGGAAGTAACCAATCTCGGCGACATGACCAAAATCGCGGACGGGGTGCGCGCTGGTGAAGTTGAAGCTCCTGATGTTCTGGTCGGCGGCACGCCTTGTCAGGCATTCAGCATCGCCGGCTTACGTGAAGGCCTGTCTGACGACCGAGGCCAGTTAACCCTCTCTTACGTGGAATTAGCCAATGCAATCGACGCAAAGCGCCGCGAACGCGGTGAGCCAGAAGCAATCATCGTCTGGGAAAACGTCCCCGGCGTGCTCAGCAGCAAAGACAATGCCTTCGGGTGCTTTCTGGCAGGACTTGCCGGAGAAAGCAGTGAGTTGCAGCCATCAGGGGGAAAATGGACGCACGCAGGTTGTGTGTCTGGACCACAAAGGGTTATCGCCTGGCGTGTCCTTGATGCTCAATTTTTCGGAGTGGCCCAACGACGCCGCCGTGTGTTCGTTGTCGCAAGTGCTCGAAAAGGATTCGATCCCGCAGAAGTACTTTTTGAGTTCGACAGCGTGCGCCGGGATTCTGCGCCGCGCCGAGAAACGCAAAAGGCTGTTGCCGCCCTTACTGCACGAGGCGTTGGAACGTGTGGCGCTGACGACAATCAGGCACAAGCAGGACACCTGATAGCTCAGTGCGCTAATGGTGACGTTAGCCACACATTAAAGGGTGAAGGGTTTGATGGCAGTGAGGACGGAACCGGGAGAGGTGTTCCAGTTGTAGCTTTCGGCGGTGGCAATACTGCCGGTCATATTGATGTAGCGACCGCCTGCACCGCGCATGGGATCAGGTTAGATTTTGATACTGAGACTTTCGCAGTGCATGGCACGCAGGATCCAGATACCAATCGGGAACTGGCACACACACTAGGCCGCAACAACGGCCAAGAAAACGCCTGCATTGCATTTAGCTACAAAGATAATGGCGCTGATGCTACGTCGGATCTGTCACCAACGATTCGCGCAGGCAACCATGATAAAAGCCATGCTAACAGCGGACAGCCTCCAGCTATTGCGTATGCATTCAAGGCCGGACAGGGTGCGAAAACGGGTGGCATTGGTTATGCGGAAGAGCAATCACCGACATTAACCAGCGCCAGCAGCGGAACCAACCTTGCACCGGCGGTAATGCATGGTATTGCAGTGCGCCGCCTAACACCGATTGAGTGCGAGCGCCTTCAGGGCTTTCCAGATAATCACACTCTGATCGGCTGGCGCGGGAAGGATGCTACCGAATGCCCGGACGGGCCACGCTATAAAGCGATCGGTAACAGCATGGCGGTACCGGTAATGCGATGGATCGGAGAGCGCATCGCCGCAGCGCTGCCAGCCGAGAAGCTGAACGGTGATTATGGCGGAAGTAAAACACCGCTCGAACAGCGCGACCTATGGCGCACTCCACCAGCCCTTTTCGCTTCCCTTGATGCTGAGTTCTGCTTCCAGCTGGATGCCGCCGCGGCGCCGCATAACGCGCTGTGCAGGAAGTTCATCACAGCCGAGCAGAACACGCTGGAAACGCCATGGTCTGATTACCTGAGCATTCCTGGCTACGTCTGGCTTAACCCGCCATACAGCGACATTACGCCGTTCGTTAAGAAGGCTGCAACCGAGTGCGCCAATCAGATCGGCACGGTCATGCTGGTACCGGCAGACACTTCGGTTGGCTGGTTCAAGGAAGCCATCCAGACCGCCAGCGAGGTTCGCTTCATCACCGCCGGGCGGCTGGCATTTATCAACCCGGTCACCGGTAAGCCGGTATCGGGAAATAACAAGGGGTCGATGCTCATCATCTGGCGACCGTACCCGCGTACACACTGCCACTTCGCAACTGTGGACCGGAACGTGCTGATGGCTTTCGGGGCGAAACTTCTCGCCCGCCGGGAGGCCGCATGACGCCAGAAAAAGACAACGCCATCCGCGCAGCCTGCCGCCGCTGCACAGAGGAAATCCAGCAGGCCATGCGCAAGAAGCCAAAGCCTAACTGGAACGAAACGGTGCCACCCATCATCAACAAGCATCACAAGAAAATTGAAGCTCTGGGAGTTAGTCTCCTGGAGTTCGTCGTATACACAGGGCGGCTTAATCGCCGCTTCGGAGTGGAATCGTGACCAAATATCCAAGGGTTGGCAGCGTGTCATCCAAAAGCAAAAACACCTCCGCTAAATGCAAATGCGGTGCAGTGGCGAAGTATAAAACGACCGTGGAAGTGAATATTTTCCGTGGCGACGACGAAGTTGTCTGGTCTTGTAACGAGCATAAAAAAGACTGCGAATTTTTAATCGGAACCGAGGTGGCGGAGCGTGCAACATGTCAGCAGAAATAATTTATGCAGCCAACGAGCTTGCTCAGCAGCGAATCGATATGGCTATCGCTGCCCACAGGATTAACCGTGATGCAGTATCGGCAACGCACTGTAGCGATTGCGGAGAGGATATCCCAGAGTTGCGCCGGGTGAATGTGCCTGGCTGCCAGCGCTGCGCAAGTTGCCAGCAGGATGAAGAAGTACCCATGAAACATGGGAGGGGATGATGGATTACAGCAAGCTGAGTGATGGGGAGATTAGCGTCAGGCTGGCCTATTTCCTTAAGCCAAAATATAGCGCCACCATTCACCCGTATGACCAGGCCGCCGCTCAGTTGTCATGGAACTGGCTCAACACGGTGCAGACAACGGGTTATTTCCCGCTGCGTCGTGCCGAGGAGCTTTACCCGGCAATGAAGAAGCATCGAATCGGACTGGCACCATCAGGGAAGACCGTCTGGCAGGCATCCCACGAATCGGGCATCAGCGCCACTCACCGTAACCCACTTCGCGCCGTGGCAATCGTCTACCTCCTTTTGCAGGAGTCAGCCAATGTTCAAGCTAATTCAGCGCGGCCAGATATTCGCTGACCAGCATAACTGGCCCGTCATTATCCACAGCAGCACATCAGAAGTTGTCCGCTACTGGCGACAGGGCCGGATCAACACCGCGTCAATCGACAGATTTATTAACGATTTCGAACCGCTCGATCACCGGGAGGCGGAGCAGATCCGCGCCGAACTGGAGACGAGCGAGCACATTAAACGCCTGCGCGCTATGCGTGCGGCATGAGGGGAGATTATGGGAAAGATGACTTTCGTATTTGAGTATGAAGACGGCAAGGAGCCGCCAGTCAGTGCGGGGCTTGAGTTTATGGGCGGGAAGATTGTCGCAGCTGCATTTCGTGACGCTCTCGAAGAGCCTGAAGTATGTGATGAGGCGGGGCCGGACCCTGATTGGCTAGATAAAATTCACAACCGGTCATGACGCAACTGATAGCCAGTTATGAGCTGGCTATTGGGTGCGAAAGCACTGCCTCACATCCCTTGATGTTATTGCCGCCTACGGGCGGCTTCTTTTTGCTTGGAGAAAACCATGAGCGACATTATTCAGTTGGTACCGAATAAATGGGTCACAGAGGAACTTTTAACTGCGACAACCGGCATGTCAAAGCACATGATTCAGCATGCCCGCCGGTCTACCTGGATGGAGGGAAAGCATTATCGCCATGTTTCCCCTGATATGGCACCTAAGCAAAACAGCCCAATCATGTATAACCGCGATGAGATAAACCACTGGATCGAGCACCAAAGCCCAGCGAAACGCCGGAGAATATCTGCTTAAATGTCCTTTGGCACATCAAACGAGGAATAATTATGGCAGCATACCCAACAGGCGTAGAGGTTCATGGCGAATCGTTACGCATATGGTTCATATATCAGGGGAAGCGTGTCAGGGAAAATCTCGGCGTTCCTGACACGCCAAAAAACAGGAAAATGGCAGGCGAACTTCGGGCTTCAGTCTGCTTTGCGATAAAGACAGGCACATTCAATTATGCCTCGCAATTCCCTGATTCATCGAACGCAGAGAAATTCAGCACTGTCAGAAAGCAAATCTCACTACTTGAACTGAAATCGAAATGGCTTGGGCTTAAAGAGATGGAGCTTAGCCTCGGGACGTTGAAGCGTTACGATTGCCACCTCACAACCACTATCGAAACAATTGGTGAGCACAGGTATATCGGCAGCCTGAACACTGAAGATATCCTTAGTGCCAGGAAGGAGCTACTGAACGGCTGGCAGAAGACCAGACATGGCCTAAATCATCCCCCCAAAAAGGGAAGAAGCGTTCCTACAGTCAATAGCTATATGGCATGCCTTGGCGGGATGCTGAGCTTTGCTTTCAAAAGTGGATACCTGAAAACCGATCTGATGGCAGGTATTACCCCTCTCGCAAAAGAAAGACCCATTCCAGATCCTCTTACTTCTGATGAGTATCAGAGAGTGGTTGCGGCCTGCCCAACGCTACAGTTTCAGAATATGGTTATCTTTGCGGTAAATACAGGCGTAAGGCATGGCGAACTAAGCGCGTTATCCTGGGAGGATGTGGATACTGTCAACTGGACTGTTACAGTGTCACGGAACTATTCCCTGAAGGGAAACTTCACCCTGCCAAAAACCAACGCCGGGATTCGAACAATACAGCTGACCCAGCCAGCAATTGATGCACTCAAGGCGCAAATGCCACTGACCAGAATGATGGCATCCCACAAGGTAAGCGTCAGCCTACGGGAATACAAAAAAAAGAGAACCGATGAATGCACCTTTATATTCTCGCCGTCCATTACTTCAATGAACGGTAAGAAGACGATGTGCTACGTCCCAGGATCCATTAATTCAGCCTGGCGCACTGCCCTGCGTCGTGCAGGCGTCCGACAAAGACGGTCTTATGAAACCAGGAACACATATGCGTGCTGGGCACTGGTCGCCGGAGCGAACCCAAATTTCGTTGCGCACCAGATGGGCCATTCGTCAGCGCAAATGCTATTCACGGTTTACGGTAAATGGATGACCGAGAACAACCATGACCAGGTGGGCATTTTGAACGCATCATTTACTCAAAATGCCCCACTGATGCCCCATAGAAAAACCGCATAACCTTAACTATCTGATTTAACATATTAATATCACTTCAATCATGATTCATCTGGATGAGTAAAGTCGGCTCCTTTGCCTTTAGCTTCCTGCCCGTGATGTTCTGCATCGCGATCCCGCTGGGTCTGGCGCGCGAGAACAAAGGCGTCGCGGCGTTTGCCGGTTTCGTGGGTTACGCCGTGATGAACCTGGCGGTTAACTTCTGGCTGACCGCGAAAGGCATTTTGCCGACCACCGACGCGGCCGTGCTGAAGGCCAACAACATTCAGAGCGTGATCGGTATCCAGTCTATTGATACCGGGATCCTCGGGGCGGTGATCGCCGGGGTGATTATCTGGATGCTGCACGAACGCTTCCACAATATCCGCCTGCCGGATGCCCTGGCCTTCTTTGGCGGTACCCGCTTTGTACCGATTGTAACCCTGGTGGTCATGGGCCTGTTTGGTTTGATCATTCCTCTGATCTGGCCGGTCTTTGCGCTGGGCATCAACGGCATTGGCCGCATCATCAACGGCGCGGGCGATTTTGGTCCGATGATCTTCGGTACCGGCGAGCGCCTGCTGCTGCCGTTTGGCCTGCAGCATATTCTGGTCGCCCTGATTCGCTTCACCGAAGCGGGCGGGACGATGGACGTGTGCGGTCACGACGTGAGCGGCGCGCTCACCATCTTCCAGGCGCAGCTGAGCTGCCCAACCACCCACGGCTTCTCCGAAAGCGCCACCCGCTTCCTGTCTCAGGGTAAAATGCCGGCCTTCCTCGGCGGCCTGCCGGGTGCCGCGCTGGCGATGTACCACTGCGCCCGTCCGGAAAACCGTCACAAAATTAAAGGCCTGCTGATTTCCGGCGTCATCGCCTGCGTCGTCGGCGGCACCACCGAGCCTATCGAATTCCTGTTCCTGTTTGTTGCGCCGGTGCTGTACCTCATCCACGCGGTGCTGACCGGTCTGGGCTTTACCGTCATGGCGGTGCTGGGCGTCACCATCGGCAACACCGACGGTAACGTGATTGACTTCGTGGTGTTCGGGATCCTGCACGGATTGTCCACCAAGTGGTATCTGGTGCCGGTCGTGGCGGCCATCTGGTTTGCGGTGTACTACGGCATCTTCCGCTTCGCCATTACCCGCTTCAACCTGAAAACGCCGGGTCGTGATGTTGAAACGGCCACCAGCGTCGAACAGGCTGTCGCAGGCACCGTCGGCAAATCCGGCTATAACACGCCTGCTATTCTGGCGGCGCTGGGCGGTGCGGATAACATTACCTCTCTCGATAACTGCATTACCCGCCTGCGTCTGTCGGTGGCGGATATGTCAAAAGTGGACACCAACGCCCTGAAAGCCAACCGGGCAATCGGCGTGGTACAGTTAAATCAGCACAATTTGCAGGTGGTTATCGGCCCGCAGGTCCAGTCGGTGAAGGACGAGCTGGCAACCCTGATGCGAACGGTCGAAGCCTGATGCCTCATCCCCCTCAGCATGAGGGGGTTTTACGTTAAGGATTAAAGCATGTTTGATTTCTCTACCGTCGTGGATCGACACGGCACCTGGTGTACGCAGTGGGACTACGTCGCCGACCGCTTCGGCGCGGCCGATCTGCTGCCCTTCACCATCTCGGATATGGATTTCGCTACCGCCCCCTGCATTACCGACGCGCTGCACCAGCGCATTCATCACGGCGTGTTTGGCTACAGCCGCTGGAAAAACGATGAATTTCTCGCCGCCGTCGCGCACTGGTTCCAGCAGCGCTTTCACAGTCAGATTGAGACTGACGCTGTGGTTTATGGCCCTTCAGTCATTTATATGGTCTCTGAATTGATTCGTCTCTGGTCGAACCCCGGCGAAGGCGTGGTGGTTCACACGCCGGCATACGATGCCTTTTACAAGGCCATTGAAGGGAATGCCCGTCACGTGGTGCCCGTGGAGATGGAAAAAAATGCCTCAGGCTGGCTGGGTAATATGGCCGCGCTTGAAGCGGCGCTGGCGAAACCGGAAAACAAAATTCTCTTGCTGTGCAGCCCGCAGAATCCGACCGGCAAGGTCTGGACGCGGGATGAGCTGGAGCAGATGGCGGAACTGTGTGAACGCTATGACGTGGCGGTAATTAGCGATGAAATTCATATGGATATGGTGTGGGGAGAGCATCGCCACACGCCGTGGAACGAGGTGGCGCGCGGCAAATGGGCACTTCTGACCTCCGGCTCGAAAAGCTTTAATATTCCGGCGCTGACGGGCGCCTACGGCCTGATCGGTGACGACGCGAGCCGTAACGGCTACCTTAGCGCGCTAAAAGGCCGGGACGGACTCTCTTCCCCTTCCGTGCTGGCGCTGACGGCGCATATCGCCGCCTACCAGCAGGGAGCCCCGTGGCTGGATGCCCTGCGGAGCTATCTGGACGCGAATTTGCATTATATCGCACAGGAATTAAACAGCGCTTTTCCGAAACTGAACTGGCAGCCACCGGAAGCGACCTATCTGGCCTGGATCGACCTGCGCCCGCTGAATATTGACGATCGGGCGCTGCAAAAAACGCTGATCGAGCAGCAAAAGGTCGCCATCATGCCGGGATATACCTACGGTAAAGAGGGAAATGGTTTTGTCCGCCTGAACGCAGGCTGCCCGCGCAGCAAGCTGGAACAGGGGGTGCAACGCCTGATCGCTGGGATTAACTCGCTCCTGTAATCATTTTGCGCAACGGAATATTCCCTTGCGCAAATAGCTTTTTACCCCGTTTTGTTTTTATAATATGGCGCACTTTAACCAGAAAAGAGTGCGACCATGATTGATACACGCCTGCCTTTAACTGATATTCATCGTCACCTTGACGGTAACATTCGTGCCCAAACCATCCTCGATCTTGGCCGCCAGTTCAATTTAACGCTTCCTGCACAGACGCTTGAGTCTCTGATCCCCCACGTACAGGTCACCTCCAGTGAGCCGGACCTCGTCAGCTTCCTGAGCAAACTCGACTGGGGCGTGAAGATGCTGGCCTCCCTGGATGCCTGCCGCCGCGTGGCGTTTGAGAATATTGAAGATGCGGCCCGCAACGGCCTGCACTACGTTGAGCTGCGCTTCTCGCCGGGCTATATGGCAATGACCCACGGCCTGCCGGTTGCAGGGGTGGTGGAAGCCGTGATTGAAGGCGTCCGCGAAGGGTGTAAAACCTTCGACGTTCAGGCCCGTCTGATTGGCATTATGAGCCGTACCTTCGGCGAAGCCGCCTGCCTGCAGGAGCTGGAAGCGCTGCTGGCCCATCGCGATGCCATCACCGCCGTCGACCTAGCCGGTGACGAACTGGGCTTCCCGGGCAGCCTGTTCCTCTCCCACTTCAACCGGGCGCGCGATGCCGGCTGGCACATTACCGTGCACGCCGGTGAAGCGGCGGGTCCGGAAAGCATCTGGCAGGCCATCCGCGAGCTGGGCGCCGAGCGTATCGGTCACGGCGTGAAGGCGGTAGAAGACCGTGCCCTGATGGATTTCCTCGCGGAGCAGCGTATCGGGATTGAATCATGCCTGACGTCTAACATTCAGACCAGCACCGTGGCAACGCTGGCGCATCACCCGCTGAAAACGTTCCTCGAGCACGGCGTGCTGGCCTCGCTGAACACGGACGATCCGGCGGTACAGGGGGTGGATATCATCCACGAATACAACATCGCCGCACCGCAGGCGGGCCTGAGCCGCGAGCAGATCCGTCAGGCGCAGATCAACGGGCTGGAGATCGCCTTCCTGACGTCTGCGGAGAAGCAGGCGCTGCGGGATAAGGTGGCAGCCGCGTAACCCTTTTTGCCGGGTGGCGGCTGCGCCTTACCCGGCCTACAAATTATCTTCACCTTATGCCAGACAGAGCGTGGCGCGATGTTTGGCAGATTCGATACCCAGCTCGATCAGCTCCATAATCTGTATCGCCTGGCTGGCCGGAACCGGATTTTCTCCCGTTCCGGTCAGCGCATCGCGGATGGCCGCATAATAGGCCGGATAGTTACCCGGTATCGTCAGCAAGGTCTCCTCGACCAGCTCCTCGCCTTCCACCCGCGTGACGACGCCGTCGCGCATATCATAGCCCCAGTCCTCCTGCGGCAGACGCTCGCCGTTTTTAAGCCTGTCTTCCTGCGGATCGAGACCAAACTTCACGTAGCTTCCCCGCGTACCGTGAATGATATAGCGGGCCGATTCGGCGGCCGCGACCATCGTGCCGTGCAGCACAATGCGCCGCTGCGGATAGCTGAGCACCGCGTGGAAGTAATCGGTCGTCTGCGACCCGGGCCTGAGCTGGGCCAGATCGACCGTCATGCTCACCGGCAGACCAAATAGCGTGACGGCCTGATCCAGCAGGTGCGGAGCTAAATCGTACCAGATACCGCTGCCCGGACCGGCCTGCTCGCGCCAGCGGTTTCTCACCTGCGGGCGGAAACGGTCAAAGTGCGATTCAAAAAAGAGGATCTCCCCTAGCGTGCCTTCGCCGAGAAGCCGTTTTACCGTGAGAAAGTCGCTGTCCCAGCGGCGGTTGTGGAAAACCGACAGCAGCCTGCCCAGACTTTTTGCCAGCGCGTCCAGCTCACGTGCCTGTGACAGTGTCACGGTAAAAGGCTTGTCGACAACCACGTGCTTACCGGCCTCCAGCGCGGCCTTTGCCAGCGGAAAGTGGGTGTCGTTCGGCGTGGGGATGACGATTAAATCAATATTCGGATCGTTGAAAAGGTGCTTTGGCTCAGAGACAACCGGCACGGAAGGCCAGTCGGCATGGACTTTAGCGGCATCGCTGCTGGATACCGCCGCCAGCGCCATTCCCGGCGTCCCGGCGATCAGAGGCGCATGAAACGTTTTGCTCGCGTACCCGTAGCCGATAAGCCCGACGCGGATATTATCACTCATACTGTCATCCTCTTTTATGACGTTCTTATTTCACGCTGGCTCACCCGGCATGACGACAAATTAATAATGCGCTATATGACTTAAAATAGCAGGTTGTACGGGTTGTTTTTGTTACATAGTATTAACTTACTGATTTTGTTTAAGGGAACCGTTCCCAAAGCGCTTGCCGTCGGGGAAACGTCGCTGTAACATTTGCGCCCTGTATTTATGGATAAAGTACAATTGCGAATCATGACGTCAATTATTAATCGAATCATTGAATTAGCGGGATGGATTGTCCTTGGGGTTTCGGTCATTTTGCTGGGCGTCGCCAGCCATATCGATAACTACCAGCCGCCGGAGCCTGTCACCGTCGCTCAACCTAAGTAACCGGTTACTGCAATAAAGAGTGACACAATATGTCAGTTACGTATTGCCAGCCCTGGTGAACACGGTTAACCTTCTCTTCCAGGCATCGTCTGATGCCTGAATTTCAGCAAAGAAAACTCCTAATTTCGTCGCGTTACCTGAGTGGGCTGTTTACGTCTTTATTAATCCGTTTATTATTCGACCGAATTACCTTAACTGGTATTACTCACTTTTATATGGAAACTTATTAATATGACAGTTCAGGACTATTTATTAAAATTTCGCAAGATCAATTCACTTGAGAGCCTGGAAAAACTGTTTGACCATCTGAACTACACCCTGTCGGATAATCAGGACATCATTAATATGTATCGCGCCGCCGACCATCGTCGTGCGGAGCTGGTTTCCGGCGGTCGTTTGTTCAACGTCGGGGAAGTACCTAAGTCCGTGTGGCGTTACGTTTTATAAGAAAGTAGCCATCCGCGCGAAATGTTATATACTCTCCGCCCTGCAAACTGGCTGTACAACATTTCGCGCAGATTATGGGAGAGTTCATGACCGCAACGCCTGGAGAACGCATCGGAGGCTGGTTAATCGCCCCACTGGCATGGCTGCTGGTTGCCTTACTAAGCGCATCACTTGCGCTGCTGCTCTATACCACCGCACTGATTACCCCCCACGCCATACAGACCCTGATGTCGCAAAGCGTGCTGAATATTGCGTTGTGGTTCGTGTCGTTCGTTTTCGCGATTGGCATGTGGTACTACACGCTGTGGCTGACCATTGCCTTCTTTAAGCGCCGCAAGAGCGTGCCTAAGCACTACATCATCTGGCTGCTGGTTTCGGTTCTGCTCGCGGTGAAGGCGTTTGCTTTTTCGCCCGTATCAGACGCGCTGGCCGTTCGTCAGCTGCTTTTCCCACTGCTGGCCGCGGCGCTGCTGGTGCCCTATTTCAAACGTTCGACGCGGGTGAAAAACACCTTCGTGAACCCGTAATAACCCTACAGATAACCTGTTGTCGCCTGCGTTGGTTTGTCCGATAATAGGCGGCTTTTTTATTTCAGGCTAAATAATGACCGATTACTTACTGCTCTTTGTCGGCACCGTGCTGGTTAACAACTTCGTTCTGGTGAAGTTCCTTGGCCTGTGCCCGTTTATGGGCGTTTCCAAAAAGCTGGAAACGGCAATGGGTATGGGGCTGGCGACGACCTTCGTGATGACGCTGGCATCCATCTGCGCGTGGTGGATCGATACCTGGATCCTCATCCCGCTGGGGTTAACCTATCTGCGCACGCTGGCCTTTATTCTGGTTATCGCGGTGGTGGTGCAGTTTACCGAAATGGTGGTGCGCAAAACCAGCCCGGCGCTCTATCGCCTGCTGGGTATCTTCCTGCCGCTGATCACCACCAACTGCGCCGTTCTCGGCGTGGCGCTGCTGAACATCAACCTTGGCCATAACTTTATGCAGTCGGCACTGTATGGTTTTTCTGCAGCCGTCGGTTTCTCGCTGGTCATGGTGCTGTTTGCTTCTATTCGCGAGCGCCTGGCCGCTGCGGATATTCCTGCGCCCTTCCGCGGTAACGCGATTGCGCTGGTGACCGCCGGTTTAATGTCTCTGGCCTTTATGGGCTTTAGTGGTCTGGTGAAGTTGTAATGAGTGCTATCTGGATTGCCATCGCCTCTATCAGCGTCCTGGGGTTGGTGTTTGGCCTTATCCTGGGTTACGCCTCCCGCCGTTTCGCGGTAGAGGACGATCCTGTTGTAGAAAAAATTGATGAGCTTCTGCCGCAAAGCCAGTGCGGGCAGTGCGGCTACCCCGGCTGCCGCCCCTATGCCGAAGCGGTAGGCGTTCAGGGTGAAAAAATTAACCGCTGCGCGCCCGGTGGCGAAGCGGTGATGTTGAAAATTGCGGCCCTGCTTAACGTTGATCCGCAGCCCGTTGACGGCGACGCGGAGGTGCAGGAGCCGGTCCGTGCCCTGGCCGTGATCGACGAAGCCAACTGCATCGGCTGCACCAAATGTATTCAGGCCTGCCCGGTCGACGCCATTGTGGGCGCAACCCGCGCCATGCACACCGTCGTGGCGGACCTGTGCACCGGCTGTAACCTCTGCGTGGCCCCCTGCCCGACGCAATGTATCGAGTTACGCCCGGTTGAAACGACTACCGAAAGCTGGAAGTGGGATCTTCAAACCATTCCGGTTCGCAATATTCCTGTGGAACAACATGCTTAAGTTATTTTCTGCTTTCAGAAAAGAGAAGATTTGGGACTTTGACGGCGGTATTCACCCGCCGGAGATGAAAACCCAGTCCAACGGCACGCCGCTGCGTCAGATTCCGCTGGCGACCCGTTTCGTCATGCCGCTCAAGCAGCACATCGGTGCCGAGGGCGAGCTGTGCGTGAAAGAAGGCGATGCGGTTCTTCGCGGCCAGCCGCTGACCTTTGGTCGCGGACGTATGCTGCCGGTGCACGCCCCTACCTCCGGTAAGGTGGTTGCCATCGCGCCTCATACGGTAGCGCATCCCTCCGCGCTCTCAGAGCTGAGCGTGATTATTGAAGCCGACGGCGAAGACCGCTGGATCGATCGTGATGGCTGGAGCGACTACCGCGCCCACAGCCGCGAAGCGCTTATCGAGCGCATTCACCAGTTCGGCGTCGCCGGTCTGGGCGGCGCGGGCTTCCCTACCGGCGTCAAGCTGCGCGGCGGTGGCGATAACATTCAGACGCTGATCGTCAACGCCGCCGAGTGCGAACCGTATATCACCGCCGACGATCGTCTGATGCAGGACTGCGCCGCCCAGGTGGTGGAAGGCATCCGCATCCTCGCGCACATTCTGCAGCCGCGGGAAGTGCTGATCGGTATTGAAGACAATAAACCGCAGGCTATCTCGATGCTACGCGCCGTGCTGGCGGGCAGTCACGATATCAGCCTGCGCGTTATCCCGACCAAGTACCCTTCTGGCGGCGCAAAGCAGCTGACGCAAATTCTCACCGGTAAGCAGGTTCCGCACGGCGGACGCTCTTCGGATATCGGCGTGCTGATGCAGAACGTCGGCACCGCCTACGCCGTGAAGCGCGCGGTGATTGACGGCGAGCCGCTAACCGAGCGCGTGGTGACCCTGACCGGCGGTTCGGTCTCCCGTCCGGGCAACGTCTGGGCGCGGCTGGGTACGCCGGTGCGTCACCTGCTTGAACAGGCGGAGTTTTGCCCGGGCAGCGACCAGATGGTGATCATGGGCGGCCCGCTGATGGGCTTTACCCTGCCGTGGCTGGACGTTCCGGTAGTGAAAATTACCAACTGCCTGCTCGCCCCTTCGCCGACCGAGATGGGCGAAGAGCAGGAAGAAAAAGGCTGCATCCGCTGCAGCGCCTGCGCCGATGCCTGCCCGGCGGATCTGCTGCCACAGCAGCTTTACTGGTACAGCAAAGGCCAGCTGCACGACAAGGCAAAAGCCCATAACCTGGCCGACTGCATCGAATGCGGTGCCTGCGCCTGGGTCTGCCCGAGCAATATTCCGCTGGTGCAGTATTTCCGCCAGGAGAAGGCCGAGATTTATGCCATCTCCATGGAAGAAAAACGCGCGGCAGAAGCCAAAGCGCGCTTTGAAGCGCGCCAGGCACGACTGGAACGCGAAAAAATCGCCCGTCAGGAGCGCCATAAACAGGCCGCCGTTCAGCCTGGCGAGAAAGATCAGGATGCGATTAACGCCGCGCTGGCGCGCGTTCGCGAGAAAAAGGCGAATGCCGCCCAGACGGTGGTGATCCCGGCGGGAGAGAAGCCGGATAACAGCGAAGCGATAGCCGCACGTGAGACGCGCAAGGCCGCTGCACGCGCCCGTCAGGCTGAAAAAGCACAAGCGGCCCGGACGGATGCCGAGGTCGACCCGCGTAAAGCCGCCGTTGAAGCGGCAATAGCCCGCGCTAAGGCACGCAAAACCGGTGAGCAGAATGTGGTGGTCGAGCAGGACGTCGTCGACCCGCGCAAAGCGGCCGTTGAGGCGGCGATAGCCCGTGCCAAAGCGCGCAAAGCAGCGCAGCACACGCAAACCGCAGAACCCGAAGCGCCGGTCGACCCGCGTAAAGCCGCCGTCGAAGCGGCGATTGCCCGCGCCAAAGCCCGTAAGGCAGCGCAGCAGGAAGAGCAGCCGCAGGCCGCTAACGATGACCCGCGCAAGGCCGCCGTCGCCGCCGCCATTGCGCGCGTTCAGGCGAAGAAAGCCGCACAGCAAGCAGTTAACGAGGATTAAATGGTTTTCAGAATCGCAAGCTCCCCTTACACCCATAATCAGCGCCAGACATCGCGCATCATGATGCTGGTCTGCCTGGCGGCGCTGCCGGGCATTGCCGTTCAGTGCTGGTTTTTCGGCTGGGGAACCCTGTTCCAGATACTCCTGGGCTGTGCCAGTGCCTTAGCGGCGGAAGCCCTGGTGCTTAAGCTTCGCAAGGCGGCGGTCTCCCGCATTCTTGCCGATAACTCCGCGTTACTCACCGGCCTGCTGCTGGCGATCAGTATCCCGCCGTTTGCCCCGTGGTGGATGGTGGTTCTTGGTACCGTGTTTGCCGTGATTATTGCCAAACAGCTGTATGGCGGACTGGGACATAACCCGTTTAACCCGGCGATGATCGGCTACGTGGTGCTGCTGATCTCCTTCCCGGTGCAGATGACCAGCTGGCTGCCGCCGCACGAGATTGCCGCCACGGTTCCGGGCTTTATGGATGCCCTGCACGTGATCTTTACCGGCCATACGGCGCTCGGCGCGGATATGAACGCGCTGCGAATGGGCGTGGACGGTATCAGCCAGGCGACGCCTCTCGACACGTTCAAAACGTCCCTGCATGCCGGACACAGCGTTGAGCAGATCATGAAATCCGCGATCTACAGCGGCGTGCTGGCGGGAGCCGGCTGGCAGTGGGTCAACCTGGCGTATCTGCTGGGTGGCCTGTTCCTGCTGCAGCAGAAAGCCATCCGCTGGCATATTCCGGTCAGCTTCCTCGTGACGCTGGCGGTTTGCGCCACGCTGGGCTGGGCATTCTCGCCTGAATCACTGGCCAGCCCGCAGATGCACCTGCTCTCCGGCGCAACCATGCTGGGTGCCTTCTTTATCCTGACGGATCCGGTGACCGCATCAACGACGAACCGCGGACGCCTCATCTTCGGTGCGCTGGCAGGCCTGCTGGTCTGGCTTATCCGCAGCTTTGGCGGCTACCCGGACGGCGTGGCCTTTGCCGTCCTGCTCGCCAACATCACCGTTCCGCTCATCGACTACTACACGCGTCCACGCGTGTACGGCCATCGCTAAGGGTTTCGCCATGTTAAAAACGATGCAAAAGCACGGCGTCACGCTGGCCGTCTTCGCCGCAGTCCTGACCGGGCTGACGGCACTGGTGAATGCGTTGACCAAAACGACCATCGAAGAACAGGCCACGAAGCAGCAAAAGGCGCTGTTCGATCAGGTTATCCCGTCAGACTTCTACGATAATGACCTGCAAAAGAGCTGCTTCGTGGTAGACGCGCCGCAGCTTGGTAAAGGCCCGCACCGCCTGTTTATCGCTCGTAAAGGGGATAAACCGGTCGGCGCGGTGATGGAGGCGACGGCGCCCGACGGCTATTCCGGCGCTATTCAGCTGCTCGTCGGCAGCGATTTTTCCGGCACCATACTGGGCACCCGCGTGACGGAACATCATGAAACGCCGGGTCTTGGCGATAAAATTGAAACCCGTCTGAGCGACTGGATTTTGCACTTCGCCGGTAAGGTCATCCATGGCGAAGGTGACACCGCGTTTGCGGTGAAGAAAGATGGCGGCGAGTTCGACCAGTTCACCGGGGCGACCATCACGCCGCGGGCCGTGGTGAACGCCGTAAAACGAGCCGGGCTTTATGCTGAGACGCTGCCCGCGCAAATCAACAATCTTCCGGCCTGTGGAGAGTAATCATGAGCCAGGTTAAAGAGGTTATTGTCCAGGGGTTGTGGAAAAACAACTCCGCGCTGGTCCAGCTTCTGGGGATGTGCCCACTGCTGGCGGTCACGTCCACCGCCACCAACGCGCTCGGTCTGGGTCTGGCCACCACGCTGGTGTTGACCCTGACCAACCTCTCCATCTCTGCCCTGCGCCGCTGGACGCCGTCGGAAATTCGTATTCCGATTTACGTCATGATCATTGCGTCGGTGGTCAGTATCGTCCAGATGCTGATTAACGCCTACGCGTTCGGCCTGTACCAGTCGCTTGGGATCTTCATTCCCCTTATCGTCACCAACTGTATCGTGGTCGGGCGCGCGGAAGCCTTCGCGGTGAAAAACAGCCCCGCCATGTCGGCGCTGGACGGTTTTTCCATCGGCATGGGCGCCACCTGCGCCATGTTCGTGCTGGGCTCACTGCGTGAAATCCTCGGAAACGGTACGCTGTTTGACGGCGCAGACGCGCTGCTGGGCGGCTGGGCCAAAGCGCTGCGCATTGAAGTGTTCCACACCGATACGCCGTTCCTGCTGGCGATGCTGCCGCCCGGCGCGTTTATTGGCCTTGGCATGATGCTGGCAATAAAATACCTGATTGATGAGAAACGTAAGCGCCGCGCGGCCGAGCGCAGCGTTCTGGAAGGGACACCCGAGAAGGCCTCATGAATAAAGAAAAGCGCATTGCGATCCTGACCCGTCTGCGGGACGAGAACCCGCACCCGACGACGGAGCTGAATTTTACCTCCCCGTTTGAGCTGCTGATCGCCGTGCTGCTCTCTGCACAGGCTACCGACGTGAGCGTTAATAAAGCCACCGCCCTGCTCTATCCGGTCGCCAATACGCCGAAGGCCATGCTGGAGCTGGGCGTGGAGGGCGTGAAGTCGTATATCAAAACCATCGGCCTGTTTAACAGCAAAGCCGAGAACGTCATTAAAACCTGCCGGATCCTGCTGGATCAGCACGGCGGTGAAGTGCCGGAAGATCGTGCTGCGCTGGAGGCGTTACCGGGCGTAGGACGTAAGACCGCGAACGTGGTGCTCAATACCGCGTTTGGCTGGCCCACTATCGCCGTCGATACGCACATATTTCGCGTGTCTAACCGGACCAACTTCGCGCCGGGGAAAAATGTCGAGCAGGTCGAAGAGAAGCTGCTCAAAGTGGTTCCGGCTGAATTTAAGGTGGACTGCCATCACTGGCTCATTCTGCATGGTCGTTATACCTGCATTGCCCGCAAGCCTCGCTGCGGCTCCTGCATCATTGAAGATCTTTGTGAATATAAAGAAAAAGTCTATTCCTGATCGTCGCAATCCCCTGCCAAAAGAAGGGTTACCGATCGTTCTTCTTTTGGCCGTTATTTGTCCGCCCGTCGCTTCCCCTGACCTGTCACTTGTTCGGCTGTTTAACGCTCAAACAGGTTAATAGTTTTTTCATAGCCAAAAATTTCTATACATCTGTGATCGCGATCACCCTGATAACTTCATGTTGTATTTTTGTTGTGAAAACTGACCTAAACCCTTTGCCTGACAAGACACTTCTCTTTCTTTGCCGACGATAAGACCAGCTATTTTTCAGAATATGGGCTATATCACTGCCATATGCGACAAATAGCAGAACATATCGCCAAACGGCGATCGGAGCCGGTCATTACCAGTCGAAAAAACTACCTTTACTCATCGTATGAAATTTAACGCTAAATAACATTTGTATGAACGGACGATTATACCACGCCAGATATATGTAACAGATTATTACAAACGTATTGCCAGATGGGGCAGGATAGTGAACATTACCCGCCGTTTCTCCTCCCAATATAACTATAAGGCGTATGGGCTACGGCCATCACGCTATGAACACCCCCGTTAATATGGGATGTAAAAAAAGAGGTATATGTGTCTACTGCAAACAATAAACCAACAGATGAAAGCGTGAGTCTTAACGCTTTTAAACAACCAAAAGCGTTCTATCTCATCTTCTCTATCGAGTTATGGGAGCGTTTTGGTTATTACGGCCTGCAAGGGATCATGGCGGTTTACCTGGTAAAACAGCTGGGTATGTCCGAAGCCGATTCCATCACGCTGTTCTCCTCCTTCAGTGCTCTGGTGTACGGTCTGGTCGCTATCGGCGGCTGGCTGGGCGATAAAGTTCTTGGAACTAAACGCGTCATTATGCTGGGCGCGATTGTCCTGGCGATTGGCTATGCTCTGGTTGCATGGTCAGGTCACGATGCCGCTGTCGTATATATGGGTATGGCGACGATTGCCGTCGGTAACGGGCTGTTTAAAGCGAATCCGTCCTCCCTGCTCTCTACCTGCTACAGCAAAGACGACCCGCGTCTGGACGGTGCATTCACCATGTACTACATGTCCGTGAACATCGGTTCATTCTTCTCTATGCTGGCAACTCCATGGCTGGCGGCGAAATTCGGCTGGAGCGTGGCCTTCTCGCTCTCCGTGGTAGGTATGCTGATCACCGTGGTCAACTTTGCCTTCTGCAAACGCTGGGTGAAAGACTACGGTTCAAAACCTGATTTCGAACCCGTGCATATGGGCAAACTGCTGGCGACCATCGTGGGCGTTGCCGTTCTGGCGACCATCGCCACCTGGCTGCTGCACAACCAGGGTATCGCACGTGCCGTTCTGGGCGTGGTTGCGCTGGGTATCGTGGTCATCTTCGCGAAAGAAGCCTTCTCCATGCAGGGTGCTGCGCGCCGTAAGATGATTGTGGCGTTCATTCTGATGCTGGAAGCGATCATCTTCTTCGTACTGTACAGCCAGATGCCAACCTCTCTGAACTTCTTCGCTATTCGTAACGTTGAGCACTCTATCCTGGGTATCGCGTTTGAGCCGGAGCAGTATCAGGCCCTGAACCCGTTCTGGATCATGATTGGTAGCCCGATTCTGGCCGCGATCTACAACAAGATGGGTGACCGACTGCCGATGCCGCACAAGTTCGCCATTGGTATGGTGCTGTGTTCCGGCGCGTTCCTGGTGCTGCCGCTGGGTACCAAATTTGCCACCGACGCGGGTATCGTATCCGTTAACTGGCTGATCCTGAGCTACGCGCTGCAGTCTATCGGTGAACTGATGATCTCCGGTCTGGGTCTGGCGATGGTGGCACAGCTGGTTCCACAGCGTCTGATGGGCTTCATTATGGGTAGCTGGTTCCTGACCACTGCCGGTGCGGCAATTATCGCCGGTAAGATTGCGAACCTGATGGCCGTACCGGATAACGTTACTGACCCACTGGTCTCCCTGAACGTCTACGGAACCGTGTTCATGCAGATTGGTATCGCGACAGCGGTGATCGCGGCGCTGATGCTGCTGACCGCACCGAAGCTGAACCGCATGACTCAGGACGACGATAAAACCGCTAAAGCGACCAGTACCGCTACCGCGTAAGAGTATTGAGAAACGACCGAACAGAAGCCGCTAATGCATTAGCGGCTTTTTTTTTGTCCATCCGCGCACTAACATAGCTGAAACCTCAGCAAAAAGGAGTTACCGATGAAACTGTTCTACAAGCCGGGCGCGTGCTCTCTTGCTTCCCACATCACCCTGCGCGAGAGCGGCAAGGATTTCACGCTGGATGGCGTTGATCTGATGAAAAAGCGTCTGGAAAATGGCGATGATTTTCTTGCTATTAACCCCAAGGGACAAGTTCCGGCGCTTCTGCTGGATGACGGTACTCTGCTGACCGAAGGCGTGGCGATTATGCAGTTCCTGGCCGATAGCGTACCGGATCGCCAGCTGCTGGCGCCGGTCAGTACCGTTTCTCGCTACAAGACGCTGGAATGGCTGAACTACATTGCGACCGAACTGCACAAAGGCTTTACGCCGCTGTTCCGCCCGGATACGCCAGAAGAGTTCAAACCGACCCTGCGCGCGCTGCTTGAGAAAAAGCTGCAGTACGTTAACGAGTCGCTGAAAGACGAACAGTGGATTGGCGGTTCGCGCTTTACGATTGCCGACGCATACCTGTTTACCGTTCTGCGCTGGGCGCGCGCGGTTAAGCTAAATCTGGAAGGGTTAGACCACATCGCATCGTATATGAAACGCGTGGCGGAGCGTCCTGCGGTGGCCGCGGCGCTGAAAGCGGAAGGCCTTAACTAATATCGCCCGGCGGCGCTTCGCTTGCACGGGCCTACGGGTTTTGTAGGCCGGGTAAGCGCAGCGCCACCCGGCATCGTTTAAAGCTGCGTTGCGCTAAAATAGTGCTCCGGCTTCGCGATACGATCCTGCGCCGCGACCACCTGAAGCTCGTATTCCTGCATCTCTTTCGTCGCAATCATGATTTCGTACACCGCGGCGGTAACATGCTCCAGCGCGTCTCTCACCGTTGCGCCCTGCAGCAATTTCACCAGCAGAAGCCCGCTGGTTACATCCCCCACGCCAACCGGCTGGCGAAGTCCGAAATCCACCAGCGGACGGCTGATATGCCAGGCGTCATCTTTCGTCACCAGCAGCATCTCAAAACGGTCCTGGCTGAGCCCTGCGCGCGCGAGATGTTTTACCAGCACAACCTCAGGCCCCTGAGCGATCAGCTCGCGAGACGCGCTTACCGCCTCATCTACGCTGTTAACCGGATGCTCGCAGAGGATCTCCAGCTCAACAAGGTTTGGCGCAATGATATCGCTGGCGGGCAGCGCGTGGCGGACGTGAAACTCTGCGACGCCGGGCGCCACGATACAGCCTTTCTCCGGATGGCCCATGACGGGGTCGCAGAAGTATTTTGCCGCCGGGTTTGCCGCTTTCACCTGGCGCACGATGCCGAGGATATGCTCCCCCTGCTCCGCCGAGCCGAGATAACCGCTCAGGACGGCGTCACAGCGCCTGAGCTGGTCGATCTCCGCAATGCCCTGCACAACCTCGGTAAGGTGCGAAGGCGGCATCACGCAGCCGGTCCATTTGCCGTACTGCGTGTGGTTGGAAAACTGCACGGTATTGAGGGGCCAGACGTTGACGCCGAGGCGACGCATCGGAAATTCCGCGGCGCTGTTGCCAGCGTGTCCAAAAACAACGTGGGACTGAATGGCGAGGATGTTCTTCATTTTTTTCTTACCAAACCCTGAAAAAACAAAAAGGGGCGTGGTTTCCCACGCCCCTGGAGACTGTTAATTACTTCCAGCAGACAAGGCAGTAGTTTTTCTTGCCGCGACGCAGCAGCGTGTAGCGGCCATACAGACGATCGCCGTCAACGAAGGTGTATTCCGGGTCGGCCTGTTTTTCACCGTTGATGGTGATCGCGTTAGACGCAATGGTTTTACGCGCCTGACCGCGGGATGGCTGGAGCTCGGAGTCCACCAGCGCCTGCATCAGGTCAGCCCCTTTTTCCATCTCAACCATCGGCACGCCGTCCTGCGCCAGCTGTTCGAAGTCCGCTTCGCTCAGATCGCTCAGGGTACCGTTGAACAGGCTTGCAGTAATGCGTTTTGCCGCGGCCAGACCTTCTTCGCCGTGAACCAGTTTGGTCACTTCGTCCGCCAGCACGTACTGGGCGCGCGGTGCTTTACCGCTGTTCTTGTCTTCTTCTTCCAGCGCATTGATGTCTGCAATATCCATGAAGGTGAAGAACTTCAGGAAGCGGTAAACATCAGCGTCCGCCGTGTTGATCCAGAACTGGTAGAATTTATACGGGCTGGTTTTCTTCGGATCGAGCCATACCGCACCGCCTTCCGTCTTACCAAATTTGGTGCCGTCAGCTTTGGTGATCAGCGGAACGGTCAGACCGAAGACCTGATTCTGATGCAGACGACGGGTCAGGTCGATACCGGAGGTGATGTTACCCCACTGGTCAGAACCGCCAATCTGCAGGGAAACGCCGTGCAGTTTGTTCAGGCAGGCAAAGTCATAGCCCTGCAGCAGGTTGTAGGAGAACTCGGTAAAGGAGATCCCCTGGTCGTCACGGTTCAGACGCTGCTTAACGGCCTCTTTGTTAATCATCTGGTTAACAGAGAAGTGCTTGCCGATATCGCGCAGGAAGGTCAGCACGTTCATGCTGCCAAACCAGTCGTAGTTGTTCGCGGCAATTGCAGCGTTATCGCCACAGTCGAAGTCGAGGAACGGTGCAACCTGTTTGCGGATCTTATCCACCCACTCCTGCACGGTATCTTCGGTATTCAGCTTACGCTCGGCGGCTTTAAAGCTTGGATCGCCAATCAGACCGGTCGCGCCGCCTACCAGAGCAACAGGCTTATGGCCCGCCATCTGGAAGCGTTTCAGGCATAACAATGGAACAAGATGCCCCAAATGCAAGCTGTCAGCGGTGGGATCGAAGCCGCAATAGAGCGCGATCGGGCCTTGCGCCAGTCGCTCTGCTAACGCTTCCTCGTCCGTCACCTGGGCCACGAGGCCCCGCTCTTGCAATTGTTTAATCAAGTTACTGCTTGCCATCAAATTCTCCATGTATAAACGACTGCACCTTTGCCGGTACACGACTTTTCGCCTGATGCGAAAGGACCATAGAATAAAGCGCAAGCGCGGCGTGCGCTAGCGCTTAAATCAACAAATTTCGGGGATTACGGCGCCAGTCTGTCGATTTTCCAGCCGCTATCCTCGCGCTGGTATAAAAAGCGGTCGTGCAGGCGATGTTCGCCTCCCTGCCAGAACTCTATTTGCTCAATCGGGATACGGAAACCGCCCCAGAAGCTTGGCAGCGGAATTTCGCCCTGCTGGAACTTCTGTTTCAGCTCGAGGAATTTACTTTCCAGCACGCCGCGCGCAGAAATTCGGCTGGACTGTTTAGAGACCCAGGCGCCAATCTGGCTGTCACGCGGGCGGCTGTGGAAATACTTCACCACTTCCAGCGTCGAGAGACGTTCCGCCTTGCCGGTGACCATGACCTGACGTTCCAGCATGTGCCAGGGGAACAGCAGGCTGATGCGCGGATTGTTTTCTAAGTGGTGCGCCTTGCGGCTGCCGAGGTTGGTATAGAACACCAGCCCTTTCTCGTCATAATGCTTGAGCAAGACGATGCGCTGATAGGGTTGACCGTTTTCATCTACCGTGGCGACGACCATGGCCGTTGGGTCGGCGAGTTTTGCTTCACAGGCCTGTTTCAGCCAGCGTTCAAAAAGCACGAGGGGTTCAGCGGGAAGATCCTGGCGACGCAGGCCGCCTTTGGTGTATTCACGGCGCAGATGCGCAATTTGCTGCAGTTCGTCGTTATCTGACATGGCGTTAGCTGACGTTGAGAGTGGGTGGCGCTATTGTGCGCCGCCCCTGTAAAAATCTCAACGCTTCGGATTTTCGAGCTGGCAATTGTTCAGCACAATGCGGTCGCGTTTGTAGACCGTAGCGCTGTCGCCTTTCGACCAGAAGACATAGATACCGTCGGTGTAGCGTGCGCCCGAGGCCGACATGCCCTGCTTCAGCGTCAGCAATTTGTTGTCGTAAACAAAACTGGCTTCCTGGCGTGGATTATTCAGCTTTACGGTCAGCGGTTTCTCGTCGCAGCGATACGACAGCGTATCGGTCTGCATGCGCTCAACAAGCTGGTTGTAGACGCTGCATCCTGACAGCAACAAAGGGGCGGCAATAAGAAGAAGTTTTTTCATGGGCGTATTCCGAAGACTTTCCTGGTCCTGGAGGGCATGGCTGCCCTCCCGTTTCGTCCCATTCTAACGTCGACGCGCCGCGCTGAATTTCAGTTAACTCTGATTATGCCGAGGATTTGCCGGGAAAATCGCCCCAAGGACGCTCGCCTCGCGCGCACCCGTTACGGACGGTAAGTTTCCCGGCAGGCCGGCAATCGTGCGCCAGGCAAGCCAGGCGAAGGCCAGCGCTTCCATATCATCACCGCTGATGCCGGCCTCATCGGTCGTCGACACTTCGGTGCCCGGCAGTAGCCCGGCAAGACGCGCCATCACCAGCGGATTGCGGCTTCCGCCACCGCACACCAGCAGGCGTTCGCATCCGCCGCTGAGAAGCACCTGCTCGGAGATCGACACGGCCGTGAGCTCGGCAAGCGTCGCCTGGACATCCTGCGGCGCAAGCGCCGGGAATGACGCAAGCTGGCGCTCAAGCCAGCCAAAGTTGAAGTATTCACGCCCCGTACTTTTCGGTGCCGGTAAGGCAAAATAGGGATCGCTCAGCATGGACTGCAGCAGCGGCAGAATGACTTTTCCCCCGCACGCCCACTCCGCGTTTTTGTCATACGGTTGGCCGCACTGACGCCAGATCCAGGCATCCATTAGCATATTGCCCGGGCCGGTATCGTAGCCGCGGACCGGCTGTCCCGGGATGAGCATTGACAGATTGGCGATGCCGCCAATGTTCAGCACCATACGCCGCTCTGACGGGTGCGCCAGTAACGCCTGGTGAAACGCGGGCACCAGCGGCGCGCCCTGCCCGCCAAGAGCGATATCGCGACGACGAAAATCGCCGACTACCGTGACGCCCGTCTTCGCCACAATCTGGTTGTTATCGCCGATTTGCAGGGTATGCGGGGCTTCTCCGCCGGGCTCATGCCAGACCGTCTGGCCGTGACACCCGATGGCCACCACATCCTGCGGGCGAAGGTGTTCTTTTTGCATCAACGCCTGCACCGCATCCGCAAAAAGCGCCCCCAGGCGAACATCAAGTTGTCCAAGCTGGGAGAGGGTCAGCTGCTGCCCCTGACAGATACTCAGAATATCCTCTTTGAGCGAAAGGGGGATTGGCCAGGTCAGGCTCGCCTGCTGTGCCACCATGTTCTCGTCAATGGCAGCCAGAACGACATCTACCCCATCCAGACTGGTGCCCGACATCACACCAATGTAGCGACCCGATTTCATGCGCTTTCCTTACGTTGCGTGGGCTAAGGCTATCCACTCAACCATAAACGGCGCAGCTTTGCCATCCGGCAATAATATTTTTTAACAATGTCAGGCGGGTAACACAGGCAGCCCCTGTTTATGTCTCGTTAAGTCAAATTCAAGTACAATTTTCCTATTGTTAGTGCAAAGATATGAACGATGGCGTGTTATGCCATATAATTTAGCCATAACGGATGCCCCCAATCGGGCGTTTTTGGTGAACAGGAGATTCAAATGATTTTACGTGTACTGGGCGTTTCGCTGATTGGTTTAACTCTGGCTGGCTGTGTGAATGACAGTTCACTGTCCGGCGACGTTTACAGCGCTTCTGAAGCGAAACAGGTTCAGAACGTGACTTACGGTACCGTTGTTAACGCGCGCCCTGTACAGATTCAGGGTGGTGATGATAGCAACGTGATGGGCGCAATCGGCGGTGCCGTGCTGGGTGGTTTCCTGGGGAATACCGTCGGCGGTGGCGCAGGCCGTTCTCTGGCAACCGCAGCGGGCGCTGTGGCGGGTGGTGTAGCAGGCCAGGGCGTTCAGGGTGCGATGAACAAAACCCAGGGCGTAGAGCTTGAAATTCGTAAGGACGACGGCAGTACGATCATGGTTGTTCAGAAACAGGGCAGCACCCGCTTCTCTGCAGGCCAGCGCGTTGTGCTGGCGAGCAACGGACGCCAGGTGACCGTCTCCCCGCGTTAATTAAAAAAATGGATGTGGTCATCGGGCCACATCCATTTACAATATATATAACTTAAATAAATATATTTACAAAATACATCCACCCCACCAATTATCTATCATGCTGGATATTGTTTCTGCGCAAAGTATTTAATGAATTAATTGGTTAGACTTTTCCCAAGTACCTTACCTTAATTCCTTTTTAATTATTTAAAAAAATTTATATGCTTGCGAATAGTCAATCTTCAAAAAGTCGTTATCTCTCATTCTGTTTCGGTTGCATTATTGTCATCGGAATATTACAAGCGCTATTTTCAAAAGTGGTTGAATGGGTTCCCTCCTTCTCGCCGCTTTTGTTCCCCACGCTCACCATTTTCCTGCTTGTCTTCCATCTGTTTATTGCCTGTTTTATGGGGATGAAATACTGGTGTGATAAGAAACGGCTGTACCTGGTCCCAATAGCCTTTGCCTTTGCCGGTTCGGCATTGCTGATGGTCGGAACGCTCTCCAGTTTTCCCGCCTGGCTGGACCTCTACCAGTTCAACGTCGTGAACTACAACGATGCGATGATCTACTATATGTTCCGCCATATCTTAATGGCGCTGTTGATAATCGCTTCCGCATTACTCTTCCCCATTCGCAATCAGCCTCTTTCACGCCTGGCGCATATCGCCATCGTCAGTAGCGCCTCTCTTTTTACCGCCTGCATGTTAATTGTGGCCTGGATGTACTCCAGCCATTCTGCGTTCTTATCCCTCGATCTAATTGATAATGAAACGCGGCAGTTTATGGTTCTCTGGAGCCACTGCATCAATATTTCATTGATTGTGCTCTGGGTGGTGACATTAGCAACGCTGATGTTTATTACGCGCGTGCGCAACCTATTCTGGGCAAGCGGTAATTTTCTCTGTCTCTGCTATATCGTCACGCTATCGATGCTGCTATTAGGAGGACATGCCGAAGATATCTCGTGGTATCGTGCCCGGCTATTTGAAACCGTCGCGACGCTGATCATTATTTTTGTTCTGCTTTGTGATGTTTTCAGGCTTTACCGCGACTCGCATGTAAAGTATCAGCAGTCATATCAAAATTCGATTCGCGATCCGCTTACGCGCCTTTATAACCGCAGCTATTTTTATGAATCGTTGAACCAGGCGCTGGACGTTGCTAAACCAAGCCGCCCCGTGTCGGTTATCGTGAGCGATCTCGATCGCTTTAAGCGCATCAATGACAACTATGGCCATCTCCAGGGCGACAAAGTCCTGCAGTTTGTCGCCAATCTGCTGATGGATTCCGTTCGCCCGCATGATATTGCGGCGCGTATTGGCGGGGAAGAGTTTGTCCTGATGCTGGCCGATACCTCTTCAGACGCTGCAGTCCAGGTGGCGGAACGTATCCGGCTGAAGCTGAGCAGCTTTGATAAAACCAGCAGCGGGGGCCAGCTGCCGGAGCCGATTACCATCAGCATGGGGGTGTTTACGGCAACGTCGTCATCAGTGACCGCAGAAAAGTGCGTGGAAAGCGCGGATAAGGCGATGTATGAAGCAAAAGAGACCGGCCGTAACCGCGTCGTTGTGTTCAAATAGAAAAAAGGCCTTGCGGATGCAAGGCCCTGTTGTCTGGTCAGTCGCGCGACTGCAGCTCGTGGATGTTTTGCTCAAGGCGAGCAATCAGGCTGATGAGCATTTCCAGCTCGGCTGGCGACACGCCTGAGAGGATTTCACCGCGCGTCTTAGTAATCACGGCTTCCATTTCCGTGATAATCGGCGCCGCTTTCTCGGTGAGCTTAATCCGCTTGGCGCGGCGATCGCTGGCGCAGGTCTGCCGCGAGATCAACCCCTTCTCTTCCAGCTGGTCAAGCGTGCGCACCAGCGACGGTTGCTCAATGCCTATCGCTTTTGCCAGCTGAATTTGCGACTGATCGGGCGGCAGCTGATGAATGTTGTGCAGCGTGACCCAATGCGTCTGGGTGAGTTCCAGAGGTTTCAGGCGATGGTCAATCAGAGCACGCCAGACGCGTACCAACCTTGCCAGATCAGAACCTAATGGCGATTCCAATTTCATCTCCTTATAATTAGCTTGCTAAGTTATTATACTGATTTTAGAATAGTGTGCAGCATTTGTATTGCCAAAACAAATGCAATACTGCATTCATCGAACTTTAAAGTATGACTTACACTGAATTGTGATGCTTCATCCTACTAAGACAAGCCAACGCGGCATTCTGTTCACTGCAAAGGATTTCTGCCCGTGACGTTTTTTCATCACTCAGAAGGTTTACCCCTTCAGGACCTGATCTTCGGTGCGTCAGTCTACTTTCCTCCCCTGTTTAAGGCCGTTCTGGTGGGCTTTATGCTCTGGCTCATCGCGCATCGCCTGCTTCGCGACTTGATGTACTCCGGCGAAATCTGGCATCCCATGCTGATGGATCTCTCCCTGTTTGCCCTTTCCGTATGCCTGGGCCTTGCCGTTTTGACCGTGTGGTGAATATATCCATGAAAACGCTAAAGTATTTTTCCACCCTGTTTGTCCTTGCCCTCGCGCTGGTTGCGGGCTGGTGGATGTGGAATTTTTATATGCAGTCGCCCTGGACGCGTGACGGCAAAGTTCGCGCTGAACAGGTCAGCATTACCCCTCAGGTGTCGGGAAGTATCACGACGCTGTTGGTTAAGGATAACCAGTTCGTCAAAAAGGGAGAGGTGTTATTCCGAATCGACGACACCCCTTACCACATAGCCATTCTGAACGCTCAGGCGCAGCTGGCCAAAGCCCAGTCTGACCTCGCAAAGGCCAACAACGAGGCCAACCGCCGCCGCCACCTGTCGCAAAACTACATCTCAGCGGAAGATTTAGATACCGCGAATATCAACGTCAAGGCCATGCAGGCGAACGTCAACGTGGCGGAGGCGACCCTGAAGCAGGCGCAGTGGCAGCTGACCCAAACCGTGATTACGGCCCCTGTCGACGGATGGGTGACCAACCTCTCCGCCCGTGTGGGGAACTACGCCACCACCGGCCAGCCGGTTTTTGCCCTCGTCGACAGCCACTCCTTCTACGTCGTAGGCTACTTTGAAGAGACTAAGCTTCGCCATATTCGCGCTGGCTCTCCTGCCGCGATAACGCTTTACAGCGGCTCGCAAACGTTACAGGGTCACGTATCCAGCATCGGTCGCGCCATTTACGATCAAAGCGTGGAAACGGATTCCGGGCTGGTGCCGGACATCAAGCCGAACGTGCCGTGGGTGCGACTGGCTCAACGCGTTCCGGTACGCGTGGAGTTTGACCGTTTACCGGAGTACATCACCCTGGTCTCCGGCACCACCTGTACCGTCTCAATCGGAACCCGTTAATGAAGCTACAGGTGCCCTCCTGGCAAAACACGCCGTGGATGAAGGCGACGCGTCCCCAGTGGCGCTACGCGCTGCGTAACGGTATTGCGATGTGTCTTGCTCTGACGGTCGCCTATTATCTGAATCTGGACCAACCCTACTGGGCGTTGACCTCAGCGGCGGTGGTGAGTTTCCCCACCGTTGGCGGGGTAATCAGCAAAAGCCTGGGCCGTATCGCGGGAAGTCTGCTGGGGGCCACCGCAGCGTTAATTATCGCCGGACACACGCTGAACGATCCGTGGATGTTCCTGCTGAGCATGGCGGCATGGCTGGGCTGCTGTACCTGGGCCTGCGCCCATTTTACCAACAACGTCGCCTACGCTTTCCAGCTGGCGGGCTATACCGCCGCGATTATTGCCTTCCCGGTGGTGAACGTGCTCGACACCACCGAGCTGTGGGATATTGCCCAGGCGCGCGTCTGCGAGGTGATTGTCGGGATCCTCAGCGGCGGATTTATGATGATGGTCCTGCCCAGCACCTCCGACGGCACCGCGCTGATTACCGCGCTGAAAACCATGCATACCCGGCTGCTGGAACATGCGAGCCTGCTGTGGCAGCCGGATACCAACGACGACATCCGCCTCGCGCATGAAAGGGTTATCGGGCAGATCCTGACCACGAATCTGCTGCGCATTCAGGCGTTCTGGAGCCATTACCGTTTTCGCCGTCAGAACACCCTGCTTAACTACCTGCTGCACCAGCAGCTCCGCATGACCAGCGCCATCTCCAGCCTTCGCCGGATGCTGCTCAGCTGGCCGACGCCGCCTAAAAACACCCGCGCCGTGATTGACGCGCTGCTCGCGGCGCTTGCCCGGCCGGACGCGGATATCTACACCGTCGCGAAGATCATCGCCCCGCTCGCCCCGGTGGATGAGTACGACTACCGTCATCGCGCCTTCTGGCAGCGCCTGAATTACTTTTGTCGGTTATACCTGCGCAGCAGCCGCTGGATTAACGCGATCGAGAATGCCAGTCCGATAACGGAGTTTAACGTCCCCGGCAGCCCGGCACTCGCGCGGCACACCGACTATCTGGAAGCGATGTGGAGCGGTTTTCGTACCTTTTGCGCGCTGACGCTGGTTGGCGCGTGGAGCATCACCACGCAGTGGGAGTCCGGTACGGCGGCGCTGACGCTTGCCGCCATCAGCTGCGTGCTTTACTCCGTCGCGGCCTCGCCGTTCAACTCGCTGACGCTCCTGCTGCGCACGCTGGTGCTGCTCTCGCTGTTCAGCTTTGTGGTGAAGTTTGGCCTGATGGTGCAGATAAGCGATCTGTGGCAGTTCCTGCTGTTTCTGTTTCCCCTGTTGACCACCATGCAGCTTCTGAAGCTGCAAATGCCAAAGCTGGCGGGTCTTTGGGGACAGCTGATTGTCTTTATGGGCTCGTTTATCTCGGTGACGAATCCGCCGGTTTACGATTATGCCGATTTTCTCAATGACAACCTGGCAAAGATCCTCGGCGTGGGGCTGGCGTGGCTGGCTTTTGCGGTGCTGCGTCCCGGCTCTGATGCGCGGAAAAGCCGCAGGCATATTCGGGAGTTACGCAGGGGGTTTGTCGACCAGCTCAGCCGTAAACCGCATATGGGTGAAAACGAGTATGAATCGCTGGTGTATCACCACGTCAGCCAGCTCAATAACAGCCAGGATGCCCTTTCCCGACGCTGGCTGCTGCGCTGGGGCGTGGTGCTGCTGAACTGTTCGCACGTGGTCTGGCAGTTGCGCGCATGGGAAACGCGGTCCGATCCGCTGTCGCAGGTGCGTGACGTATGCATCTCCCTGTTGCGCGACGTGATGAGCGAGCGCGGTGTCCAGCAGCGACCGCTGGCCGCCACGCTGAATGAACTGCAGCGGATCTTCGATACCCTGGCACGACATCATCACCCCGCAGCGCGTGATTTAGCCTCGATAATCTGGCGGCTGCACTGCTCGCTGTCGCAGCTGGAGCAGGCCCCACCGCCGGGCACGATTGGGGATCAGATCACGCCGCAGGCATAACGTGCCCCGCCGCCGCCAAGCGGTTTAGGCTGGTCGGACATATTGTCGCCACCGACATGAATCATCAGCGCTTTACCTTTCACTTCATCGAGCTTTTTCAGACGCGGCGCGACGACGGGATCGGTGGCTTTACCGTCGTTATTGACCACCAGTACGGGCAGATCGCCCAGATGCCCCATGCCGTCCGGGCCCTCATGCTTGCCGGTATGCTGGGGATCCAGATGTCCTCCTGCCGCTTCCGCCGCCGACGCTTTACCCTCTTTTAACGCGGGCTGACAGCTGCCTTTGACGTGAACATGGAAGCCATGCTCACCGGGGGGGAGTGCTTTAAGGTTGGGGGCGAACTCCAGTCCTTTATCGGTTTCCGTAATTTTCACCGTACCGATTGACTGGCCCACACCCTGAGAGGTGACGAGATTCATTTCCACTTCGTCGCTGGCTGCCTGCGCCCCTGCGCAAACAACCAGCGTGACCATTGCCAGAGCAAAACGCTTCATACGACCTCCTCGGGTTATTTTTTGCCCCTTAAGTGTATACCAGGGGCAAAGATTTCACCGGAAAGTCACCTTATGGCGGTTTATGGCACGTCGTAACCCAGCGCGGCCTTGCGGATGCGGAACCACTGCTGGCGGGTCATCTGCAGCTCTTCGGCGGCCAGCGCAGAACGCACGCGTTCAATTTTACCGGAACCGATAATGGGCAGCGGTTTTGACGGCAGGCGCAGGATCCACGCGTAAACCACCTGTTCGATGCTCTCCGCGTTCAGTTCGCGGGCGATGGCTTCCAGCTCGTTACGCAGCGGCTGGAATTCATCATCATTAAACAGGCGTCCGCCCCCGAGGCACGACCAGGCCATTGGGCGAATGCGCAGCTGCTGCAGCTGGTCGAGCGTACCGTCCAGCAGCAGCGGCTGGTGAACCGGGGAGATCTCAACCTGGTTAGTGGCCAGGGTAAACGGCAGGCGTGACTGAAGCAGCGCAAACTGCGCCGGGGTAAAGTTAGACACGCCGAAGTGACGGACTTTCCCGCTCTGGTGCAGGTTCAGAAAGGCTTCCGCCACCTCATCGGCATCCATCAGCGGGTCAGGACGGTGGATTAACAGCAGGTCGATACGATCGGTCGCCAGATTGACCAGCGACTGCTCGGCGCTCTTGATAATATGCGCGCTGTCGGTGATGTAATGACCGAGAGCGTGCTCGGGTTTTGCCGTGGTGGCAATACCACACTTGGTGACGATTTCCATCCTGTCACGGAGCGCCGGAACCAGCTTGAGCGCCTCGCCGAAGGCGGCTTCACACTGATAGCCGCCATAAATATCCGCATGATCGACCGTAGTGATGCCTAAGTCGAGATGTTCTTCAATAAAGCTCGCCAGCTGGAGGGGGGACATATTCCAGTCCATCAGGCGCCAGTAGCCCATCACAAAACGGGAGAATTCTGGCCCCTGGGGGGCAAGGGTAATTCGCTGAACCATAACATTTTCCTCAAGGACGTAATGTCATGAGTATACGCAATTACCGTGTTAAAAAAGTGAAGGTTGCTGGGGTTCTTCGGTCTCACCGGCTTTGTTTGCGCGTATTTTGCGCAAAAGACGCTGTCGGCAGAGGCGTAACACCTCCTGCTTTTGCGTGTCGCTGAAGTTTTGCCAGTTGAAACGCTCGTCACGGGTGCGCATACACCCGCGGCAGTATCCGCGTTCATCCACCTGACAAATACCCCGGCACGGGCTCTGGATGGGGAAAAACTCCAGCTGCTCTGCCACACTCACCTCCAGATAGCCACTCTCACCTACAGTGAAGACGCTAAACGCGCGTCGTGCAAGGCCTATACCACAGATTTATGGCATTAAGGTTTCACTAATCTTCTCTCCCTATACTCGGCCCATCATCAAAATAACAGGTTTACGGATCGATGTGGTTTATCAAAAAGTTACAATGTAACGACATAAAATTTACCCTGGGCTGTGCTTTCTTCTTTACGCTAATTAACGGGCTGTTTATCCAGCGCAGCTGGGCCATTATCGCCCCTGCCCACCTGCACGATTTCCTCTTTGCCGCCTCCGTACCGCTGGTGCTGTTTTGCGGCTGGGTAATTGTTTTTAGCCTGCTCAATATCCCCTATCTCCGCAAGCCGCTGCTGATCGTCCTGACCGTCGGCTGCGCCGCGGCAACGTATTTTATGTACACCTACGGCGCGGTTATCGATCAGAACATGATTGTGAACGTGTTCGAAACCAACTCTCAGGAGGCGGCCGCCCTGGTGACCCTGCAGATGATTCTGTGGATTGCCGTAGCGGGCCTGGTTCCGTCCGTGGTGCTGGCGCTCACCCGCATTCGTAGCGGAAAATGGTGGTACGCGCTGCTGACGCGCGTCGCCGCGATGCTGGGCGCTCTGCTGGTGATCATCCTGATTGCCGCCCTGTTTTATAAAGATTACGCGTCGCTGTTCCGCAATAACAAAAGCATCGTCAAAATGGTCACCCCCGCGAACTATGTCAGCGCCGTGGTGAAGTACAGCAAAATGCGCTGGTTTGCCGGCGACCAAACGCTGGTGCGCATTGGTGAAGATGCCCATAAAGGGCCGCTGATTGCCGGTCAACAAAAGAAAACCGTTCTGGTGCTTGTCGTTGGCGAAGCCTCTCGCGCGGCAAACTACTCCCTGAATGGTTACGATCGTGAAACCAATCCGGAGCTGAAAAAGCAGGACGTAATTAACTTCCCGCAGGCCTCTTCGTGCGGCACCGAAACCGCGGTTTCCGTTCCCTGCATGTTCTCCGGCATGACGCGCAGCAAATACGATGCCGACCTGGCTCACCATCGGGAAGGACTGCTCGACGTCCTCAAACATGCGGGTGTCAACCTGCTGTGGCGCGACAACGACGGCGGCTGTAAAGGTGCCTGCGATCGCGTGCCTCATACCGACATGACGCAGTGGAATCTGGATCAGTTCTGCAAAGACAAATCCTGTATTGACGATGTGAACTTCTACCGTCTGGACAACGTGCTGGATGGCGTGAAGCAAGATACGGTGCTGGTCATCCACCTGATGGGGAGCCACGGCCCGGCGTACTATCGCCGCTACCCGGATAACTTCCGTAAGTTCACCCCAACCTGTGACACCAATGAAATTCAGAACTGCGATCATCAGGCGCTGTTGAATACCTATGACAACACCATCCTGTATACCGACAGCATGGTCAGCAAAACCATTGATGCCCTGAAAGCGCGCCAGGCAAGCATGAACACCGCGCTGATTTATCTCTCCGATCACGGTGAATCCCTGGGTGAAAGCGGTATTTATCTGCACGGCACCCCGTACATGCTGGCGCCGGAGCAGCAAACGCATATTCCGTTTATGTTCTGGCTGTCACCGGATTACGCGAAAAACTTTGGCGTAAACGAGCAGTGTTTGCGTGACCATGCAGCAAAAAATGCGGTTTCCCAGGATAATTTGTTCTCAACCGTATTGGGTATGATGGACGTAAAATCAACAGTTTATCAACCACAGCTGGACATACTGAGCGCATGTCGTCAGTAAACTCGCTTGCATTAGACCGAACGGTCTATTAGAGTGCGGCCATGAGCAGAAATACTGAACACGATACCCGCGAACATTTACTGGCAACCGGCGAGCGACTTTGCATGCATCGCGGGTTTACCGGTATGGGCTTGAGCGAGCTGTTAAAAACCGCTGAGGTACCGAAGGGATCGTTTTATCACTACTTTCGGTCCAAAGAGGCCTTCGGCGTGGCGATGCTGGAGCGTCATTACGCGGGTTATCACCAGCGTCTGGCGACCCACTTTGCGTCGGGTCAAGGGAACTACCGGGATCGTGTTCTGAACTACTATCAGGAAACGCTGAACCAGTTCTGTCAGCAGGGCATTATCAGCGGTTGCCTGACCGTCAAACTGTCTGCCGAAGTGTGCGATCTTTCTGAAGATATGCGTACGGCGATGGATAAAGGCGCCAGCGGCGTTATCGCCCTGCTGGCTCAGGCGCTGAAGAAAGGCCGCGATGAAAAAACGCTGGCCTTTCCCGGCGAGCCGTTAACCCAGGCGCAGGTGTTATATGCGCTCTGGCTGGGCGCTAACCTGCAGGCAAAAATTTCACGCAGTGCCGTGCCGCTGGAAAGCGCGCTGGCACATGTGAAGAGTACAATTACTGCGCCAGGCATGTAGCCGGCGCTTTTATTTCCATTATTACTAGTCGACTGGTCTACTCAGGAGTCTTTATGTCAGCTGAAAAATTATTTACCCCATTGAAAGTGGGTGCCGTTACTGCGCCAAACCGCGTATTCATGGCTCCGCTAACCCGCCTGCGCAGCATTGAGCCGGGCGACATCCCAACCCCACTGATGGGTGAATACTATCGTCAGCGCGCAAGCTCTGGCCTGATCATCACCGAAGCCACGCAGATTTCTGCTCAGGCTAAGGGTTATGCGGGTGCGCCGGGACTTCACAGCCCGGAACAGATCGCCGCATGGCAGAAAATCACCGCGGGCGTCCATGCTGAAGACGGTCGCATTGCGGTCCAGCTGTGGCACACCGGTCGCATCTCTCATAGCAGCATTCAGCCTGGCGGACAGGCACCGGTTTCCGCGTCGGCCCTGAGCGCCAATACCCGTACCTCCCTGCGCGATGAAAACGGCAATGCGATCCGCGTGGATACCTCTATGCCGCGCGCGCTTGAGCTGGATGAAATCCCGGGTATCGTGAACGACTTCCGCCAGGCGGTAGCCAACGCCCGCGAAGCCGGTTTTGACCTGATTGAGCTGCACTCCGCGCACGGCTACCTGCTGCACCAGTTCCTGTCACCGTCGTCTAACCATCGCACCGACCAGTACGGCGGCAGCGTTGAAAACCGCGCCCGCCTGGTGCTGGAAGTGGTTGATGCCGTATGCCAGGAGTGGAGCCCGGACCGTATCGGTATCCGCGTCTCGCCTATCGGCTCTTTCCAGAACGTCGACAACGGTCCGAACGAAGAGGCCGATGCGCTGTACCTGATCGAAGAGCTGGCGAAACGCGGCATCGCTTACCTGCACATGTCCGAGCCGGACTGGGCTGGCGGTAAGCCTTACACTGAAGCCTTCCGCCAGAAAGTGCGCGAGCGCTTCCACGGGGTGATCATCGGTGCAGGTGCCTATACGCCAGAGAAAGCCGAAGACCTGATTAATAAAGGGCTGATCGATGCCGTCGCGTTTGGCCGCGACTACATTGCCAACCCGGATCTGGTTGCTCGTCTGCAGAAAAAAGCGGCCCTGAACCCGCAGCGCCCGGAAAGCTTCTACGGCGGCGGCGCGGAAGGCTACACCGACTACCCTTCTCTGTAATCTCTCCGTTGTTCATTGATAGCGGCGATACTTCGCCGCTATACTCAAACATCGTTTCTGTTCAAAATGACAGTCTATTTCATTGGTTAATGAGGATATTATGCGCCTACTTCACACCATGCTGCGCGTTGGCGACCTGCAACGTTCGATTGATTTCTACACTAACGTCCTGGGCATGAAGCTGCTGCGCACCAGCGAAAACCCGGAATACAAATACTCGCTGGCATTTGTGGGTTACGGCCCGGAAACGGATGAAGCGGTGATCGAGCTGACCTACAACTGGGGCGTAGACAGCTATGAGCTGGGTACCGCCTATGGCCATATCGCGCTGGAAGTGGATAACGCGGCCGACGCGTGTGAGCGCATTCGCAGCAACGGCGGTAACGTCACGCGCGAAGCGGGCCCGGTAAAAGGGGGCACCACCGTGATTGCGTTTGTGGAAGATCCGGACGGTTACAAAATCGAGCTGATTGAAGCTAAAGACGCCGGTCGCGGTCTGGGCAACTGATCCTTCAGGGCGCAATCTGCGCCCGTAGTTTTACTGCATCACCCGCCAAAATTTGCCATAATGCGCTCTGCTTTTTCCCCATGTAAGAGACCCTGATGTCCGATAACGCTCAATTTAGCGGTCTGTGCGACCGTTTTCGTGGTTTTTATCCCGTTGTCATTGATGTAGAAACAGCCGGATTTAACGCTAAAACCGATGCGCTGCTCGAAATTGCCGCCATCACGCTGAAGATGGATGAACAGGGCTGGCTTACACCGGACACCACGCTGCATTTCCACGTTGAACCTTTCGAAGGGGCAAACCTGCAGCCAGAGGCGCTGGCGTTTAACGGTATCGATCCGCATAACCCGCTGCGTGGTGCGGTCAGTGAATATGATGCCCTGCACGCCATCTTTAAAATGGTGCGTAAAGGCATGAAAGAGACTAACTGCAGCCGCGCCATCATGGTGGCCCATAACGCCACCTTCGATCACACCTTTACTATGGCCGCAGCCGAGCGCGCCTCGCTCAAGCGCAACCCCTTCCACCCTTTTGTGACCTTCGACACCGCCGCACTGAGCGGTCTGGCGCTGGGACAAACGGTGTTATCAAAGGCCTGTATTACGGCCGGCATTGAATTTGACGGTACGCAGGCGCACTCCGCGCTGTATGACACGGAGCGTACCGCAGAGCTGTTCTGTGAAATCGTCAACCGCTGGAAGCGCCTTGGCGGCTGGCCGCTGCCGATGGGTGATGAGGACGAGCACCAATCGTAGGTCGGGTAAGCGCAGCGCCACCCGACAAAAAAAAGCGACCACATAGCGGGTCGCTTTTTTATTTCCGCAGAAAATTACTCTGCGTCCGGCTCTTCGGTTTTGTACTTCGCCGCCGTCTCTTTGATCAGCTGCTGCAGTTCGCCGCGCTGATACATTTCAATCAGGATATCGCAGCCGCCAACCAGCTCACCGTCAACCCACAGCTGTGGGAACGTTGGCCAGTTAGCGTACTTAGGCAGCTCAGCGCGGATGTCCGGGTTCTGCAGGATATCAACGTAAGCAAAACGCTCACCACAGGCTGACAGCGCCTGAACCGCTTGCGCGGAGAAGCCGCAGCTTGGCAGCTTCGGAGAACCTTTCATATACAGCAGAATCGGGTTTTCAGCGATCTGGCGCTGGATTTTTTCAATAGTGGTGCTCATGTCTTGCTTCCTTTAACTTCTGTTACGGCATTCGTCTGACATTGTAGCGGTTCAGACTGGCATCGGAAAATAACATTTTTGTCACGTTTATACATTCTACCCCGAGTCGCGAAAAGTTGCATTGCAAATGGTGTTTACCCCTGCGTCGGCCAGGGTTTTGCTTAGGGAGTGGGCAAATGTGCGACAGAACGATGAATTTTTTTGCACTTGCTAACGAAACAGGATTGTAGATTGAAAAATGCTATTAACTTTCTGGCTTTTTATAGATTAGAATCGACGGGCTTTGTAAATCACACGCGGGTATTATTGATGACCTGCATTTATCAGGGGACTGCCCAGTGGCGCGGATAAATAAAATCTCGATCACGCTCTGTGCTTTACTGTTTACTTCACTTACCTTCACGCCAGTGGCAAACGCCTCTCAGCAGGCGCGGCATTCTGCTGCACAAAAAAGCCATCTGGTGAAAGCCACAGAACGTAAGAAAAAAACCACCGCTAAGAACGACAAGAAAAAAACACCGGCTCAGACAAAACAGACCGCTTCCAGCAAGACGAAAACAAAACCTTCCCGCACTGCCCACTCCGCCAAAAGTAAAGCTTCGCAAACCGCCGCTAACCTCGTGACTGAAAAATGCATCGCGCGTAAAGGCCACAAGGCGAAATGCACGAAGGTCACTAAAATAGCGGAAGTGCATAAAGTGCGCGTACAGAAAGCGCAAAAAACGGCAATGAACAAGCTGATGGGGCAGATTGGCAAACCTTATCACTGGGGCGGGAGTTCACCGCGTACCGGTTTTGACTGCAGCGGCCTCGTCTATTACGCCTATAAAGATCTGGTCAAATTCCGCATTCCGCGTACGGTCAACGAGATGTACCACCTGCGCGATGCCTCACCGGTTGACCGCGGCGAGCTGGAGAACGGCGATCTGGTCTTCTTCCGCACGCAGGGCCGCGGCACGGCTGACCACGTCGGCGTCTATGTTGGCAACGGGAAATTCATTCAGTCTCCACGTAGCGGCCAGGATATTCAGATCACCTCGCTCAGTGAAGACTACTGGGTACGCCACTACGTCGGCGCGCGTCGCGTGATGACGCCGAAAACCATTCGCTAACCCCTACCCTGCCACACCCGTGGCAGGGTAAGTTCCTCTTTTGCATACCCTTTCAATTTGCTATCCTGTCCTTGTTGTCTGTGTGGTTATTGGCAACACAAAATACAATAAGGAGAGAAGCAATGTCGTTCGAATTACCTGCACTACCGTATGCAAAAGACGCCCTGGCCCCGCACATTTCTGCGGAAACCCTGGAATACCATTACGGCAAGCATCACCAGACGTACGTCACCAACCTGAACAACCTGATCAAGGGCACCGATTTTGAAGGCAAAACGCTGGAAGAGATCGTCCGCAGCTCAGAGGGTGGCGTATTCAACAACGCGGCTCAGGTGTGGAACCACACCTTCTACTGGCACTGCCTGGCGCCGAACGCCGGTGGCGAGCCAGCCGGTGAGCTGGCTACCGCCATCAACGCCGCCTTTGGCAGCTTCGCGGACTTCAAGGCGAAGTTCACCGATGCCGCCATCAAGAACTTCGGTTCTGGCTGGACGTGGCTGGTTAAAGAGGCGGATGGCAAACTGGCTATCGTCTCCACCTCGAACGCGGGCACCCCGCTGACCACCAGCGCGAAGCCGCTGATGACCGTGGACGTATGGGAACACGCTTACTACATTGATTACCGCAACGCGCGCCCTAACTACCTGGAGCACTTCTGGGCACTGGTTAACTGGGAGTTTGTGGCGAAGAACTTCGCCGCGTAAGAGACACGCAGAAGGGTTCGCCCTTCTGCGTTTTTGTTTTATTCCGCAGCACAGGCTGCTTCGGGCTGTTTACGACCCGACATCATCACCAGCAGCAGGCCGAGCGCGGCAACGATCGCCCCCATCACCGGCACAAAGCTGTACCCCAGCCCCCCTGAAATTACGGCCCCGCCGGCCGCCGCCCCAAGCGCATTGCCCAGGTTGAAGGCACCGATATTAACCGAAGATGAGAGCCCGGGCGCTTCATGCGCAACGCGCATCACGCGCATCTGCAGCGGCGGCACCACGGCAAAGGTGGCTGCGCCCCAGACAACCATCGCGATCGCGGCGCCGACTTCATTCCGCGCCAGCCAGGGAATCGCGATCATGATGACAATCAGCAGGGTCAAGAAGCCCTTCAGCGTCCCGCTCACGGAACGGTCGGCAAATTTCCCACCGAGATAGTTGCCGATCGAGAAGCCCACGCCAATCAGCACCAGCGTCGCGGTAACAAAGAGAGGCGTCGCATGGGTGATGTCATGCAGGACCGGTGAAATATAGGTGTAGAGGGTAAACATCGCCCCTGCCCCCAGCACGGTGGTGAGCAGCGCGGAGAGCACCTGCGGGCGCATCAGCACCGACAGCTCTCTGCGCACGTCAGGGCGTTCTCCCGCGCTGCCTTTCGGCAGGGAGAAGAACAGCGCCACCATCGCGACCACGCCCAGTCCGGCCGTCGCCAGGAAGGACATCCGCCAGCCGATCGCTTCCCCCAGCCAGGTTGCCGCAGGCACCCCGCCAATGTTCGCGATGGTCAGCCCCATAAACATAGTGGCCACGGCGCTGGCCTGCTTATGTTTTGGCACCACGCTTGCCGCAACAACCGACCCCAGCCCAAAGAACGCGCCGTGGTTAAGGCTGGTCAGAATGCGGGACAGCATCAATGTGGTGTAGTCCGGCGCAATGGCCGAAAGCACGTTGCCCAGGGTGAAAATCGCCATCAGGAAAATCAGCGCATTACGGCGCGCGCGGTGCGAAAGCAGAAGCGTCATCAGCGGCGCCCCGACCATCACGCCGATAGCGTAGGCGCTGATTAACATGCCTGCAGCAGGGATCGAAACGTCTACGCCCCTGGCGATAACGGGCAGTAGCCCCATCGGGGAGAATTCAGTGGTGCCAATCCCAAAAGCGCCAATCGCCAGGGCCAGCAGGGGAAAATTGATTTTCATGCGTCAACTCCGGATGCCGTGTCATGTGGTGACACAGAACAAAGAAGCGGAAAGCATGACATCAATCACAAAAAATGAGAAGTTAACAAAATGGCAAAAGATTTTTGCCTGAGAAGTAACAATCCGGGAAACTGGGAGGAGAAGGCTCTCCCCCCGCGTAAATCAGTGCAGCGCAGCCGTCAGACCCGCTGCGACAATCAGAGCCAGCACAACAACGGTGGTGAACAGCGAAAACTTCAGATCGGAACTCATCAATTTTTCTCCTTTTAATCCCCCCACGAAAAGTGAGCTTGCTCATTTTTGCACAGATTACGTCAAAAATCTTCCTGGATTTATACTGATAACCACTTTACCTCTTCCCCTTTTCATCAAGATAGGACAAAATTCCACGCTAAATTTATTAGCGTACCGGCCATTGACCCCCTCCTGACGTCCCGTGTCGTTTTCCCGGCGTGCCGCAGTTCAACATTGCGAGATAAGGGTGAGAGAAGGCAAACGTTTACCTTCAAGTTTTTCAGGAGTTTAGGATATGGTCTGGAGTGACATTTAATGGCAACAATTAAAGACGTAGCAAAACGCGCAAACGTTTCCACTACAACCGTATCACATGTAATTAACAAAACCCGCTTTGTGGCGGAAGAGACGCGCAACGCCGTCTGGGCAGCGATCAAAGAGCTGCACTATTCGCCAAGTGCGGTTGCGCGCAGCCTCAAGGTTAATCACACCAAGTCCATTGGTTTGCTGGCGACCAGCAGTGAAGCGGCCTATTTTGCCGAGATCATTGAAGCGGTAGAGAAAAACTGCTTCCAGAAAGGCTATACCCTGATTCTGGGCAACGCGTGGAATAGCATTGAAAAACAGCGCGCCTACCTGTCGATGATGGCGCAAAAGCGCGTGGATGGCCTGCTGGTGATGTGTTCCGAGTACCCGGAATCCGTGCTGTCGATGCTGGAAGAGTATCGCCATATCCCGATGGTGGTGATGGACTGGGGTGAAGCGCGCGCGGACTTCACCGACTCCGTTATCGACAACGCCTTTGAAGGCGGCTATATGGCGGGCCGTTATCTGATCGAACGCGGTCACCGCGAAATTGGCGTGATCCCGGGTCCGCTGGAGCGCAACACCGGCGCGGGCCGTCTGGCCGGCTTTATGAAAGCGATGGAAGAAGCGCTGATTACCGTGCCGGAAAACTGGATCGTGCAGGGCGACTTTGAGCCGGAGTCAGGCTACCGCGCGATGCAGCAGATTGTTTCCCAGCAGCACCGTCCAACCGCCGTTTTCTGCGGGGGCGACATCATGGCCATGGGCGCGCTCTGCGCTGCCGACGAGCTGGGTCTGCGCGTGCCGCAGGATATTTCCGTGATCGGGTATGATAACGTGCGTAACGCGCGCTTCTTTACCCCGGCGCTGACCACCATTCACCAGCCGAAAGATTCGCTGGGCGAAACGGCCTTCAACATGCTGCTGGACAGGATCGTCAACAAACGCGAAGAGTCGCAGTCCATTGAAGTTCACCCGCGCCTCATCGAACGCCGTTCCGTTGCGGATGGTCCGTTCCGCGACTACCGTCGCTAATCCCTTTACGGGGCCAGCTATGCTGGCTCCCGTAACCACTCCCGGTTTAGCGTTTCGCTGTCGCCCAGATAATCCAGCAGCCAGGCCATCGCTGGCGAGACATCATTTTGCTGCCAGGTCAGGCAGCATGCCGCATCCGGGAACGGATTCTCAAGCGTCAGCGCCACCCACTCGCCGGTATCAATGCGCGGACGCGCAAAATGAACGGGCACCATCGCGACGCACAGCCCGGCGCTGAGGCACGTCGCCGACGATTCCCAGTCAGGAGCCACCACCCGCCGCTGGTTGTCCAGCAGCCAGGTGATACGCTTGGGCAATGAACGGGAGGTATCCTCCAGCACCAGCGACGGCCAGTTGCGCAACGTATCATCGCTCAGCGGCCCTTCCATCGCCGCCAGCGGGTGATCGCGTGCCACCACGCATTTCCAGCTCAGCATTCCCATATCGCGGAAGGCGTAACGTCCCCCGACCGGGATCGCCTGCGTGGCGCCAATCGCCATCTCCACCCTGCCGTCCGCCAGCGCATCCCAGACGCCGTTGAACACCTCCTGGGAGACCCGCAGCTCAACGTCAGAGAAATGACGATAGAAATCGACGATCATTTGCCGGGTGCGTTCCGGCTTCACGATGTTATCCACCGCGATGGAGAGATGTCCCCGCCAGCCGTTGGCGATCTGCTGACACTGCTCGCGGGTGATCTGCATTTTTTTGATAACAGAACGCCCTTCCTTCAAAAACCACGCCCCGGCGGGGGTTAATTCCACGTCGCGATGCCGCCGTTCAAACAGCGGAACCGCCAGCCACTCCTCAAGCTGACGCACCGTGTAGCTGATGGCTGAGGGGACTCGGTGCAGCTCCTGCGCCGCACCGCTAAAGCTGCCGTTACGTGCAACAGCATCGACCACTTCAAGAGAATAATCTGACCACATTTTCTGCCTGCAAAAATTTTGAATGCACCCGCCAAATATTAGCGTTTCACAAGCCGCTTTGCACTCCCTACACTCTGCGTCAACGTACACCTGCCTCCTCAGGAGAATAAAAGAATGCAACCCAGGAAAGGATTTTTAGTCTGGCTCGGCGGCTTAAGCGTGCTGGGCTTTTTGGCCACTGACATGTACCTGCCGGCGTTTGCCGCGATGCAGGAAGATCTGCAAACCCCTGCTGCGGCCATCAGCGCCAGCCTGAGCTTATTCCTCGCCGGTTTTGCCTTCGCCCAGCTGCTGTGGGGACCGCTCTCGGATCGCTTTGGTCGTAAACCCGTCCTGCTGCTGGGGCTGGCCATTTTTGCCGTGGGCTGCCTGGGGATGCTGTGGGTGCGCGACGCCACCTGGCTTCTGGTGCTGCGCTTCATTCAGGCCGTGGGCGTCTGTGCCGCGGCGGTGACCTGGCAGGCGCTGGTCACCGACTACTATCCGGCAAACCGTACCAACCGTATTTTCGCGACCATTATGCCGCTGGTAGGTCTCTCACCTGCCCTCGCTCCCCTGCTGGGCAGCTGGATCCTCGCGCACTTCGACTGGCAGGCGATCTTTGCCACGCTGTTTGCCATCACCCTGGTGCTGATGCTGCCGGCGTTCGGCCTCAAGCCCGCGCATAAAAAAGAGGTGCATGCCGACGCGAAGCCGATCACCTTCACCTCCCTGCTGAGCGCCAAAGCGTATCGCGGGAATGTCCTGATCTATGCCGCCTGTTCGGCCAGCTTCTTCGCGTGGCTCACCGGCTCGCCGTTTATCCTGCACGATATGGGCTACAGCCCGGCGGCCATCGGTCTGAGCTATGTTCCGCAGACCATCGCGTTCCTGGTAGGCGGGTACGGCTGCCGCGCGGCGCTGCAAAAATGGGAAGGTCAGCAGATGCTGCCATGGCTGCTGGTGCTCTATGCGCTGAGCGTCATCGGTACCTGGGCCGTCGGGTTTATTCCTGGCGCAGGCCTGGCCGAAATTTTGATCCCCTTCTGCGTGATGGCCGTGGCGAACGGCGCGATTTACCCGATTGTGGTAGCACAGGCGTTACGTCCGTTCCCGCAGGCGACAGGCCGCGCCGCCGCGCTGCAAAATACCCTGCAGCTGGGGCTGTGCTTCCTTGCAAGCCTGGTGGTCTCCGCGCTGATTGCGACGCCGCTATTAACCACCACCAGCGTGATGCTGGTTACCGTTGCGCTGGCGGTTTTGGGCTATCGCATGCAGTCGGCCGCTCGGCGCGAGCACAATGCGCGGACGCAGGCAGAAACCTCGCATGCCTGATTGCGCCAGAAATCATGTTACATTTCAGTGATTAGGTTGCTAACAATTTTCTATTGAATCACCAAATTTTGAGGCCTATACTAAATTTGGTTCGATTAAATACGATAAATATTAAGTGTTAACGGGAGCCGGAGCGCTCCCGTTTTACCATGGAAGGCATTTCGGCAAGGGTTATCTCCCTTCCTCTGTTCTACGTCGGATACTAGCCTCGCGGTTTTTACCGTGAGATTTCTCACAAACCAAAAAAGCGTCTACGCTGTTTGAAGGTTCTGATCACATCAGGGTGATGGAGAAGCTATGAGTTCATCGTGTATAGAAGAAGTCAGCGTTCCGGACGACAACTGGTCCCGGATCGTCAGTGAACTGTTAGGTCGAGCAGGCATCACTATCAATGGATCATCGCCATCCGATCCCCAGGTTAAACATCCCGACTTTTTTAAACGCGTCTTGCGGGAGGGATCGTTAGGCCTGGGCGAAAGCTACATGGACGGCTGGTGGGAGTGCGAGCGTCTGGATACCTTTTTTGCCAGCGTGCTGCGTGCCGGTCTTGAAAATCAACTCCCTCGCAATCTGAAAGACACCCTGCGCGTCGCCTCTGCCCGTCTGTTCAACCTGCAAAGTAAAAAACGCGCATGGATCGTCGGTAAAGAGCATTACGATCTGGGCAATGACCTGTTCAGCCGTATGCTGGACCCTTTCATGCAATACTCCTGCGGCTACTGGAAAGACGCATCGACGCTTGAGGAGGCCCAGCAGGCCAAGCTGCGTCTAATCAGCGAGAAGCTGCAGCTGCAGCCCGGCATGCGCGTGCTGGATATCGGCTGCGGCTGGGGCGGGCTGGCGTACTTTATGGCGAAGCACTACGGCGTCAGCGTGGTCGGCGTAACGATTTCAGCAGAACAGCAAAAGATGGCGCGGGAACGCTGCCAGGGTCTCGATGTGGACATCCGGCTGCAGGATTACCGCGACCTGAACGAGCAGTTTGACCGGATCGTTTCCGTCGGCATGTTCGAGCACGTCGGGCCGAAAAACTACGATACCTATTTTGAGGTGGTAGATCGTAATCTGAAACCGGACGGCATCTTCCTGCTGCACACCATCGGCTCTAAGCGGACCGACAATAACGTCGACCCGTGGATCAACAAATACATCTTCCCGAATGGCTGTTTACCGTCCGTTCGCCAGATTGCCAACGCCAGTGAATCCCATTTCGTGATGGAAGACTGGCATAACTTTGGCGCGGATTATGACACCACGCTGATGGCATGGCATGCGCGTTTTCAGGAGGCCTGGCCAGAGATTGCGGATAACTATTCAGAACGATTCAAGCGAATGTTTAGCTATTACCTGAATGCCTGCGCGGGGGCATTTCGCGCGCGGGATATTCAGCTCTGGCAGGTGGTTTTCAGCCGCGGAATTGAACACGGCCTGCGGGTCGCACGCTAAAAAATAATTCCGGCAGGCCGTAATGCTGGTCACTTGAGGTGATCAGCATTTTTTCTCGCTAGATATTTCTGGGCTTTTACCTTTTCCCTGGGCGGCTTTGCACTTTTCTTACCCACAATCCAATTGTGTTTCTACTTTTGAGGCTCTAACTCGCTGATATCCCTCTCAGGATAGCGATTTCGCTCTGTCAGTGGTAAGGGCGGGTTGTCTCACGGAGCGTCCGCTGTACGCCCGGCAGCACTCTCAACAGCAAGGAAATTCAGGTCGTGCCATTCTGGATTAATTCTGCGGGGTCAAGTGCCGCTGCGTAATGTCGAGCAGCTCGCGCATATCCTTATCGTTCTGCATGGGGTAATATCGCGTTTCTATTTAACTCAACAATTCATTCCTGATAATTATAAACCAATCACAACGATCAATATTTAGTATATTAAAATTCCGAAAACACTTTCACGACGTTGACTTTACCCCTCCCCAGAAACACTATCCCATAATAAATATCCAGTGCGGTAGCCATATTTATTATGAATATAAATAAGCATTCTATTAATACTGAGGTTGCCTCATGGACTTCAGTAAATAAATGGATTCAGTCCCTCACTTCTGGGTCTCTTTTTGCCATTCTGTCCAATACCAACGGCGCTCATGGCGTAAAAGCCTGGTATAAATATGATGGGTCGGCGACACCTTTTGGTCTCTACAGCAATACTCGGTATTCAGAGTGGCGTGCTGTAATGCCTGTGCTGGTCCCCGTGGCACGGTACAGCCGCTTCCTCCTCTGGGTAGAAAAAGAGTCTGCAAATTATCGGGGCTGGGGCTGGCTGGGTAGCTCATCGTTATCGACGGAAAAGATCGCTACCCAGCTGAGGAACCTTATGCAGGTTAACATGCCTGAAGGCAATACCGTTTTCTTTCGCTACTGGGATGCCGGTTTTTTTTCGCATCATGTCAATTTTTATGGTGATGAATGGGGACAAATACTGCCCGCATTTTCTGATTACTGGCTGAATGGTAAGACACATCATCTCATAACGTCTCCCGTGAGCGAGTCGCAACACCGGTTTCCATTGTCAATACCTCAAAAGTTGATCGATGAAATGAATCAGTCAAACAATATGCCATTAGTTTTAAATACCCTGAAAGTAATAAGTGAGGTTTATCCTGAACGCATTTTAAACTGGCCTGAAAAACAACTTACAAGGCGATTAAGCCAATTGCTGACGCCAGAACTGTGCAGCAAGAATGACTGGTTGTCTATTGTAATGTCAGAACTGGAAAGGGCATAAAATGACATATGGTTACACTTACCCAGGTTATTCCCCTTCCGGAAAACTGATTTACATCACCGTCCCCTATTCACCCGAACATATTCTATCTGAAGCCACTGAAAAATATAAAAATGCGATCGCTGATATTAAAAGCTCGATAGCTAACTACCGCTCAGATAATAAAAATCAATTCTGGGGCAGTCTGCTGGATATGGAGCAGCAAATAAAATCAGGTGATATGGTACTCACCACTGAAAATGTTGAAAAGAAAAAAATCGGCTCCTGGATGGAATGCAGTAAGAACACCGCAAAAACTGTCATACTAACGCATGCTTTTGAAGCCGCGAAATTTATTCCAATACCTGGCATGCAGTTTCAGATTTTAAAATTCTCAGCAGCACAAAAAAAGAATGCTAATCCGGTGCGCTATCGTGGAGCCTTTTTTCAGGATGTCAACGCACTAGGGTTTCAGGAGTGGCGGAACATAAATATTAATGGCGGAACACCTTTAGGATCTCCGCAGGAATTTGACGCACGGGGTAAAGCAACTCTGAGCATTCCGGCCTGTGAAGCAGGTTATGAATTTGCGTTGGTGATCAACTCAGACATCAGCGATGAGATGATTAACCAACTCGTTGAGTCTTATCGCAGCGTGGCCGATACATGTGCAGGCTGGTTACAAAAAACGTGGGACAATGAGTTAAAACCAGCCTGGGAGGAATGGGCTAAAAATCCTAATCTGGATGTGGTTCAGGCCGTGTCTCATATTGTCGCAGGGATGCTCGGCCAGATAATAGCATTGTACGATACTGTAAAGCTGATTTGGGACTGGATAACAAACTGTAATCTGGATGCGCTCAGTAAATATATTTCAGCAGAAGGTTTGCAGGAACTTCAGAAGCAAGTCGAAAACGGCACAAAACAAAAATCAGATACGCTTATGATGCTAAGCGATGAAATCCTTATCTATATCGTCGGGAAGACCTTGCTGCATTTTATCAGCCTTCTAACTCCACAACTGATTGTTGATACGATTGGGGAAGCATTTGGACAAATACTTATTATGGTCATCCTTAATTTAATTCTCCCTGCAGGAATAATGACATATCTGGTTGACGGCCTGGATAACCTGAGCGGGTTTGCCACGACTAATGACATTCCCAAAATATAATTCTCAAGGACAGCAAAAATGGCAAAAGGATTTCCATTTAAAATAAACTCCCTGCTCGATGATATCCGTGCAGCCCTCAAATCATCCCATCATCTGGAAACGGCTGCCAGCATTCCGAACGCGGGTCATCTCAATACGAAAAAAAGTTACAGCGCTGAGTTAAGCAGGGATCCGGCGCGCCACGACAATATCTCCTTTAATGCGGGCTATCAGCATACCCACCAGACGGCACTCAGCGCTGAAATAAAGCCTCACAATCACTCAGGCAGGGGACCGGATGGTAAAGACACGCCTCCTCACGAAGATACTCCCACCGACGGTGACCCGGTTTCGCTCCTGAATGGCGAAGAACTGCTCGCCATTGAAGACGGCACCCTCCCAGGCCTCCCCGCCTTTACCTGGCGACGCTTTTACCGTTCCACAGCCGCAGGCATTAGCGGTCCACTCGGGCACGGCTGGACCCACAGCCTCGCGCATACGCTCACATTTCATGGCGATACCGTGGAGTGGCGCGACGATGAGCATCGCACCACCGTCTTTCCCCTGCCGGATGAGAGCGCCCCCCACATTCTGAACCTTACCGGGCGTGCCACGCTCAGTCTTGCCAGGGTAAACGGATTGCCCCTCAGGGACGGCTATGCCCTGAGCAGAGGTAACGGCCTGGAGTATATTTTTATTCGCGACGGCAGCACGGCCAGGCTGAGCGTGATTCAGGACCGGTACGGCAACCAGCTGCACGTGGGCTGTGACCCTTCCGGGCGGCTGGCATCGCTCAGTAACAGCGCGGGCTGGCGGCTCGCCTTCGTGTACACCTCCGCGACCGCCCCGCTGATATCGGAAGTCAGACGTCAGTTCAATCGCAATAACGGCGAGGGCTGGCAGACCGAACATATTCTCGCCCGCTACGGCTACAGCGACACCAGCCAGTTGATTTCCGTGCGCAATGTTTCTGACGAGACGGAGCACTACCGCTACTGCCAGGATAACGTGATTACTTCGCGCCGGCTCGCCGGCGGAGCGGAGTTTCACTGGGAGTGGGAAGATGAAGGCAGCCAGGCCCGCTGCACCCGGCAGTACGGCAACTTTGCACAGCTGGATACGCGCTACGCATACGACAGCGCCAACCGCCGTGTCACCCTGACCCGCGCCGACGGTTCTCAGCAGACCCATGAGCACAATGAAGCCGGCCTGCAGACCTTCGAAGTTAGTGCTTCCGGAACGCAAAAACGGTGGCGTTATAACGATGCCGGACTCTGCACCGCCTTTACTAACGGTGAGGGTGAAACCACTCGCTATTTTTACCGCGACACGGGAGAACTGGCCCTGGTCACACTGCCGGACGGTCAGAGCGTGCGTTATATCTGGCTCAATGGCGCCGTCGTGCGAAAGCAGCAGGGACACGGACGGGATGCCCTGGTCTGGCAGTACCGACGGAATGCCTGCGGCGACATCACGGAAGCCGTCACCCCCGAAGGGCAGCGCACCCGCTGGCAGTACTCCCCGCAGGGATGCATCACGCAGGTTATTCTTCCCGATGGCGACGTTCGCCGCTTTCGCTACGACGCTTTGGGCCGCTGCGAGTCCGAAACGCGCCGCAGCGGGACGCGTCAGTATACCTATCGCGGAAGCTGCGTTCATCCCGCCACCGTTCAGGACGAGTACGGCAGCCTCACCCGTTATGAATATGACGCCGCCGGCCGGCTGCTCAGCCTGACGCACCCCGACGGCACGGCCGCACACTGGCGTTACAACGCCTGGGGAAAAGTCACCCGTCATCAGGATGAAGCGGGCCGGGTCACGCACTATGATTACGACGCCCCGCTGCATCTGTTAACCCGCAAGCGCCTGCCGGACGGCTCCTCCCTGCAGTACCGCTACGATAATGTCCACCTGCAGGTCAGCGAAATCATTAACCAGAAGGGGGAGTCCCACCGCCTGCGCTACCAGGCAGACGGGCTGCTGTGTGAGGAAATCCGCTTCGACGGGGTGAAAACGCAGTGGTCATACGACCGGGCCGGGCGGCTGAAGGAGAAGCGGGAATACGGCAGCGACCACAGCGCCCCGCCATGGGTGACCGCGTATGACTATGCCCCCGGCGGACGCCTGGTCTGCACCACCCTTCCGGACGGGGAGACCCTGCGCCGCCGCTATGACGCCTGCGGGCGAATGACCGAAGCCGAAGACGGTACGTCGTCCCTGGCCTGGCAGTATGACCGCTTCGGGCGCCTGACGGCGGAGTACCAGGAGCGGGCCACCACCCGCTACCGTTACGATGAGCTGGGCCGCCTCGGCGGCGTGATGCAGCCCGACGGACAGTGGCAGCAGTTCAGCTATGACGCCGGACGCCTGACACAGCTGCATCTCGGCGACACCCTCCTCGCCCGCTGGCAGTACGACGGCAAAACGCGACTCAGTGCATGGCAGCAGGGCAACGGCCTGCTGCACCAGTACCGGTACGACAGCCGGGGGCGGCGCACCCTGCACCGGCAGACCCTTCATGACGCCGTCCGCCACGCGCAGGCGTTTCAGTATTCCCCTGACGGCCGGCTGACGGATATCTCCGGCGATGAACCGCGACGCTATCACTACGACGACGCGGGCCGCCTGCTCCAGGCTGAGCTGCCGCACCAGCGTCCGGAGAACCAGCCGGAAGACGGTTTTACCTGGGACACCGCGGGTAACCGCGTCTGGCATCCCCGCCAGGCGCAGCAGGATGTGACCGGCAACCGCCTGCTGAAATACGGCGGCACGCGGATGACGTATGACCGCTTCGGCCGCCTGTCGGAACAGCACGGCTTCCGGGGCGTCACCCGCCACCACTATGACTGCCGTCACCGTCTGGTACGCAGCGAGCTGCCCGACGGGCAGCAGGTCACGTATACTTATGATGTCCTTAACCGGCGTACGTCAAAGACCGCGCACGGGGAAACGCGGTACTTTTTCTGGCACGACACCCGCCTCTCCGGTGAAATGCTTTCCGGCAGACGGGACTACCGCGGCTATATTTATCATCCCGGCAGCTGGACCCCGCTGGCGCAGACGCACCACCACGCCGGGGTGCAGACTCCGCAGGTGTGGTGGTACGGCACGGACACCACCGGCGCGCCCGTTGAGCTGACGGACGCGGCGGGGAAAACGGTCTGGCGGGCACAGCGGCTCGCCTGGGGTAACCTCACGGACGAGGCCTGGCTGGCTGAGGGGGCAGATAACTGCCTGCGCCTGCCGGGCCAGTATGAAGACCGCGAGACCGGGCTCTTTTACAATCTGCACCGTTACTACGACCCGCGCCATGGGCGGTATATCACGCCTGACCCGATGGGCCTGGCGGGTGGACTGAACGGGTATGCGTATGCGTACGGGGATCCAGTTGGGTGGGCTGATCCGCTGGGGTTGTTAGCCGGATTAGGTGAACACAACCCTCAAAATAGTTGGAATAGGTTTCAAGAGGCTCATAAGGGACATTTCGGCGATAGTACAGAATCTGCAGCAGCTTATAAAAGGCTTAAAGAAGAACAATCACCATGGCCGATAGGATATGAGCCAACTCAGAGGGAGATACAGATTGGAGAGCAGTTTAATGTAGCTATGTCGCCCGATCAAAAAGATATCCACCCTGGTAACTTTGGGACATTTGATGAAATCATTAGCGTTGATTATGTAAGAAATGAGCTTGCAGTAAAAGTCCCTTGGAAGCCTGAAATAAATAGAGTTACGACATATGAAGTTACTCATCCATTTATCATAAAAGAAGGACCGGTTGGTCCTCAAATCGATAATGGGATTTATTTACCAGGAGGCGGGAGTCAATTACAAATGCCATTTAAATATGGGATAGATGATAAAATGATGTATCTCAAAATAATATCAACAAAGGAAATAAAATAATGAACAATAAGATTAGTCTCATAAAGGATATCAACAGAGGCGTTCAATGGACTTTTGAAGAAAAAGAAATATATGTCAATTATAGCGAAGAAGGCGGAGGAGCTGTATATAGCAAAAAATATAAACTAGTCGTAGTGATGAACTATAAAAAGGAACAATTTGATCTGGATATGAATGTCTACACATTAGATGGTGAATTCATTGGAAAAATCAAGCCTCATGAAAAAAAACTAGCATATATTTACATCACTTCACATGAATACTCTAAATCTAACGTCGCTGTGGTTGCTGAGTGCCAGGAAAATGAAGGTGATTTTAACCAATGGCACTTCAATGTTGACCTTGATAATTTTAAAATCGCCGAAAAAATAGCTCCGGCCTATTGATGATAAAAATATTTTTGACTATCAGTCATTCGAACCATACATAAATAATCGATTGAAAATCATAAAAAATGGTTCCAGTGGTGACAGAATAAGAAGCTAATACTGCAAAGCTGACTCCCTGAAAAAAACGGAGCTATTCCATCCCGGCAGCTGGACCCCGCTGGCGCAGACGCACCACCACGCCCGGGTGCATACTCCGCAGGTGTGGTGGTACGGCACGGACACCACCGGCGCGCCCGTTGAGCTGACGGACGCGGCGGGGAAAACGGTCTGGCGGGCACAGCGGCTCGCCTGGGGTAACCTCACGGACGAGGCCTGGCTGGCTGAGGGGGCAGATAACTGCCTGCGCCTGCCGGGCCAGTACGAAGACCGCGAGACCGGGCTCTTTTACAATCTGCACCGTTACTACGACCCGCGCCACGGGCGGTATATCACGCCTGACCCGGTGGGCCTGGCGGGTGGAATAAACCTCTATGCTTATGTGCCGGATCCGCTGAAATACATTGATCCACTTGGGCTATGTAAAGTCGATAATGCAAGAGCGCGACAGGCTCAAATGTTGCAGGATGATGTAGGGTATAATATAAGTCCGAAAAGCTGGGATCAATTTCCTGCAATTGGACGAGATGGTACGTTTGTTACGGACAAGGAAGGTGCTTTAAAGCATTTTAGTAATATCCAAAGTGGGGAAATAACTATTTCTAAGTATCTGGCTGCAACTATTGAAAAAGATATGGGATTATATCCTGGATCGTTAAGTGATGGATTTAAAATTAGAAAAATTGACGGTATTTCTAATATGCAACCACGAAGCCCATTAAGCGGGAATGATTATTTTTTAGGCCCAGGTCAACATTTACCAGGCGGAGCTCCTGAAATGGTTATAAATTCTGTACCGACAACAACTCCAGTAACTATACGGGTGAATGCAAATTGAACAAGATGCCAACTAATTCTATTATCGTTATTGATATAGCCGGAAATCCCATAAAAATTAGAGTACTCGGAAAAAATTTGATTGATAAAATGAAATTAATAGGATTTTCAGAAGCGGAGCAGTTTATGACTATTTCTGTCAATGACGATCAGGACAAACAAAGAATTATAAAAATATTAATTAACGAAGATGCTCTTTTTTTATATGGACATGGCTGGTATCCCTCGGAAGTTATGGAATATTATAAAGAACAAAAAATTAATTTTGGGAAATATAAAATTATATACTGGACTGATAAAGATAAATATTGTATAGAAGAAAGGTAATATATTCATATTTATTAAATAAAGCTAGGGAAGACCCCAAATCTTCCCGACTGATTTTTATTTACCTACCGCTGTTCACTCTACTAAAAAACCGCCTCCTTAATCCCCTTCATCACCTGCCGCACCTGATAAAGGTACGATGGGTGCAGGGGGTAAAATTGTTCCGATGATCCGATAGGGCTGGCGGGTGGACTGAACGGGTATGTGTATGCGGACGGGAATCCGGTTGGGTGGGTTGATCCGCTGGAGTTATCGCCATTTGATAAAAATGGTTTTGAAAATACAGGTCGACCTGATTTTTATGTAGGACCTGACGGGCCGGGAGCGCCCCTCCCTTCGACTGGATATAGATATATGCGATATCTGGATGATGAAGGAAGTGTAAACAATCGTGTAGATGCAACTTTCAGCGACATGTCTGCGGCAACAACATATATAGGTTTTGATAAATATGATTCATGGAGAGCTGCACGGGGTGCTTATCAAGTCTCCCCTGAATGGAGGGACGCAAGATTAGTTGGAGTATTTGATACATTACAACTCTATGAAAAAGGAACTCCCAGAGTTCGAATACCTTTTTGGGGAGGAGACAATCCGGCGTCTCGGAAATTAGAACCTTTTGTAATGGCATATCCTGAATTTGGGTCGGGAATGGCAGTGCAACTTCATGCAGATCGACGCGAAATAAAATTTCACTCACTTTATATCATTCCGGAGTAGATATGAATCTTGAAAATAGAGAGGAAGCAGAGATTGTCATTTTAGAATTGCTTAAGAAATACCTTTCAGAATCAAGTGATATTGAAAGAATCATGAAATCAGTTCAGGAAAATAAATATTGTATACCTATGAGGTATGTTGATTATGAGATCTGTCATTTATCTAAAAAAAATCTGGTCGAAGATGACAGAAAATTAATCAGTGAACTTATGAATATTTACGGATAACTTCATAGCTCCAGTTTGTACAACTAAAAAACAATTCTGCGCTCGGATGGATTGTCAGAATACTGAGTCACCAAGAATACTGGAGTAACCTCACGGACGAGGCCTGGCTGGCTGAGGGGGCAGATAACTGCCTGCGCCTGCCGGGCCAGTACGAAGACCGCGAAACCGGGCTCTTTTACAATCTGCACCGTTACTACGACCCGCGCCACGGACGGTATATCACGCCGGATCCGGTGGGGCTGGATGGTGGGCTGAATCAGTATGCGTATGTGCCGGATCCGCTGTCGTGGATAGATCCGCTGGGGTTGTGTAAAACAGGAACTGTATGGGATGATATTAATCCTACGCAATCTAATTACCCAGGAACTGTAATACCTAAATCATTTGAGATGACATTACCTAACGGGCAGCGAGTTTGGGTTCATGGTAATGCAACAGAACATATGGCCGAATATGGGCTTTGTTGAATAAATCAGATTTCGGGTAAGTCTCCCCCGTAGCGGGTTGTGTTTTCAGGCAATACGCACGCTTTCAGGCATACCTGCTTTCGTCATTTTGTTCAGCGCTCGTACCAG